>JAYTHX010000370.1:0-29127 GCA_043732195.1 Polyangiaceae bacterium | reverse complement strand
ACGACTTCAGCTCGAATCAGGCGACGCTCCTCGACTTCGAGTTCGATGCGTCGCTGCAGACGGACTCGTCGTTCGACGACAAGCAGACCATCGAGGACCAGCTCCTTTACACGATCGGCCACCTCAACGCGGACAACAGCGTCGGTCGTCTCGACAACCTCGAGCTCACGAACGTGAAGCGCACGCAGTCCGGCGGCAAGCTCACGATCTCGTATCACGCAAAGCTCCCCGTCGCGTGGGGCAGCAAGACGAGGCTCCCGACGACGTACAAGCTGACGCTTCCGCTCGACACGAGCTTCAGCGGCATCTCGGCGTTCACCGAGGCGCACAAGCACTCGTGCGTCGACTTCGGCGCGCACGAGGTCGATACCGGATCGATGTGGTACTACTTCCGGCCGCACCAGAGCGGTTGTGACATCAAAGCCAACGAGGTCATCGAGGTCACGGCGACCGCGACGAAGTCGGCGCAGAACACCACCGCGAAGTACCCCGAGTACCACAAGGTCTGGGAGGACAACCGCCTCGAGATCGTCGCCATCTTCGGCAAGTACGAGGCGAACGCGACGAGCGGCGACGCCGGCATCAACGGCTACAACGAGTACATCGCGACGATGAAGCGTGAGCTGCTGAAGATCACGCCGACCGTCACGACGACGCCCGAGAACGTCGCGTCGAACCCGGGCCCCGGCGTGGGCGACGTGACCTTCGTGGCGACGCTCGCCGACGGCAAGGTCGTGAAGATCGTGGCGCTGCTCGTCGACGCCATCACACAGGTGCCCGCCGGCTTCGACGCGCGCTACGAGAGCCTCACGCCGACCGCGGACATCATCGCGTACAACGGTCACGCCGGACTCGGCCAAAACGTGCGGGCGCTCGCGAAGAAGGGCCGCTGGGTCGCCGGGAAGTACCAGATGTTCTTCATGAACGGCTGCGACACGTTCGCCTACGTCGACGGCTCGCTCGCGCAGACGCGCGCCGTGCTCAACCCCGACGACCCGACGGGCACGAAGTACATGGAGTTCGTGACGAACGCGATGCCGTCGTTCTTCAGCTCGATGCCCGACGCGTCGAGCGCGCTCATGAAGGGCATGCTCTCGTACAAGGCGCCCCAGAGCTACGATCAGATCTTCGCGAACATCGATCGCTCCGAGGTCGTGCTCGTGACCGGTGAAGAGGACAACGTCTTCCGGCCGGGCATGCCGATCGGCACGCCCGGCGGCGGTGGTGGTGCTGGCGCGGCGTTCACGCCGTTCGAGGAGAGCGGCAAGCTCGCGAAGGGCATCGAGAAGGCCTCCTCGTTCGACGTCCCGGCGGGCACGTACATCGTCGAGCTGTCGGGCGACGGCGACGCGGATCTCTACGTGAAGAAGGGCACCGCGCCCACGCAGGGCAGCTACGACTGCCGGCCCTACGCGAACGGCTCGAAGGAGAAGTGCACGGTCACGTTCCAGGAAGCCGGCAAGCTGAACGTGATGGTCCGCGGCTACGCGGCGACGTCGAACTACACGATGAAGGGCTCGAAGCAGTAAGCGAGCACACGCGCGGGCGCTCACGCGCCCGGACGACAGAAAGGCGCCCGCGGGTTCCGCGGACGCCTTTCGTCATTTCGATGAGAAGGATGGCGTGACGAGCGTTACTTCTTCGCGCCGCCCTTCTTGCCGTGGCGCGCATGCTTGCCGTGGTGCGGGTTCGCGGCGCGGACCGCCTTTGCCTCTTCCTGCGTGACGGTGCCGTCGGCGACCGCCTTCGCGACCTCGGTGTTGACGTTCGCGGCGACAGCGTCGAACTTCGCGCGTGCCTCCTTCGCCTCGGCGGGCGACATCTTGGCGACGCGCTCCTCCATGCGGGCGCGCGCCTTCGCCATGCGCTTGTCGACGTGCGACTTGAACTCGGCGGCCGGCATGGGGAAGTGCTTGCCGGCCTCGTCCCCTTCGGCGCGCTGGGTCTTCGCCGGGGCGTTGCCCTGAGGGGGGGCTGCGAACGCGGGGACTGCCACGAGGGAAGCGAGCGTGACGACGACAGCGGCGAGCATGGATCGCATGATGTTCTTTCTTTCTCTCCGAGAGCCCGGTGTTGGTCTCGTGAGGATAGACGGCACCCCCCTGGGGCCGATGCCCCCCTTTACGGTGCTTTACAGACGGAGAACGCCGCTCGCCCGGCGCCGCCCCAGCTTCAACAACCGAGGCATCTGAGCTAGGTATTGCCGTCCGCTATGCTGGAAAATCACCTCCTCCACGTCTTTGCCCGCGTGGCTGTGAGGGCTGCGACCCCGCTTCGCGCCATGCAGATCGTGGAGCTTGCCGGGGGCCTTCTCCCACCCCTGTCCCCCCCTGAAGCGCTTCGCGTGGCGACGGAGCTCGAAGGCCGTGGCACCTGCCTCAGCCGGTCGTTGGCGATTGCGGCTCGCCTCCCGTTCGCCGAGGTGGTCATCGGGGGGAGCCTCGCACCCGGACGGCCCTTTACCGCTCACGCCTGGGTGGAGCATGAGGGCGAAGCGATCAGCGCGACGCACGGTCACCTCCACGAGATCGCGCGGCTGAGGGGCCGCAAGCGGGAGCCCGAGGTACGCGTCGATGAGGCGCGACTGCACGCACTGCTCGCGGCGATGCCCGACGATCGTTCGCGACTTGGGGGCCTCTGCGAAGGAATCGAGGAGTGGGACGAGCTCTTTCGGCTGGCTCGTCTCCACGGCATGGCGGGCGCGCTGCACGCTGAGATCATGGCGTCGGGGTACACGCTTCCGGCCGAGGTCGAGAGGCGCGAGGCGCGCACGCAAGCCTACGAAGCCCTGTTGCACGACACACTCGTTTGCTCGCTCAGCGAAGCGCTACGCGAGCTCGCGGCCGACGGCATCCAGGTCGCTGCGCTGAAGGGACCGATCCTCGCGGAGCGGCTGTACGGCGCGCCCGAACATCGCCACTCGAGCGATCTCGATTTGCTCGTTCGACCAAGGGACATTGATCGCGCGGTGACGGCGCTCGCCCGCGTGGGCTACGTCCTCCAAGGCGGCGCCTCGGGCCGCTACTTCCGAGCGCACCACCATCACGTGAACCTCACGCACCCGACGCTTACCCTCGTGGAGCTCCACTACGAGGCCTATCGCGGCTTCGGAGTCGGCCTCCTGGCGGCGCCGCTCCTCGACCGCGCAGTGCCGTACAGAACCGCACGGTGGAGCACCTCGATTCTCAGTCCGGAAGACGAGCTCATTCATCTCGCGGCTCACGGCGCGGGCCACCGGTTCGAGCGCCTGGGCTGGCTCTACGACCTCAAGCTCTTCGTGCGGGCCCATCCTGATCTCGACTGGGCGCTCGTACGCGCCCGCGCCGATGACCTCGGACTCGGTTCGGTCCTATCGCTCACGTGCGCTCTGCTCTCCAACGTGCTCGGCGCGCCGCGCGTGTGGGGCGACGCGATCGCGCCGCTCGGGACCGTGCGAGCGCGCGCGACGACTCGGCTATTTTCTCGCCGCGAGAACCCCGTCGCAGACGCCGCCGCGCGCTTCGGTTTTCACACGATCCTCTGCCGCACGCCCGCGCTCGCCGCGAGGAGCGCCGCGAGCGCGGTCGCGCTCAAGGTCTTGCGGACCGCGATCGCCGCGCCGTCTGCCTGACGCCGGAGTGATGCGACTCACACAAATGAAGGCCGTAACATGGGCGGCCCTCGTTCTCGTGTTCGGCTGGATCACGTTCATCTGGGCGTGGGACCCGAGCATCCTCACGCTGACGGTCGATGATTCGTTCTACTACCTCAATACCGCCCTGCACGCGGCGCGCCGGGAGGGTTTCACATTCGATGGGATCCACCCGACGAACGGCTTTCACCCCTTGTGGATGTGGGCGCTTGTCCCGCTGGCGTGTGCACTCGGGTCGAGCATCGAGACGTTCGCGCATGTTGTCTTGACGCTCCAGGTCCTGCTGGTGTCGGCCGGGACCGTGGTGCTCGTGCGCACGATCGCCCCGCGACGTGGCGGGCGATCGGCGCTCTTCGTGATGGTGTTGTTCCTGAATTTCTACTTCGCCAAGGTGTTCGTGAACGGGCTCGAGTCGGCGCTCCAGTACGCGTGCATCTGCGCGACGATCGGCTGCTCGTGGGACCTCGACGACCCGGAGGCAGTCGCTCGCGCGGGAAAAGGTCGGCTCGTGTGGCTCGCCCTCTTGTGCTCGGCCACGACACTGGCGCGCTTGAGCGCGGGCGTATTTTCGGTGGCCACGCTGACTGCAATTGTGCTCCGCGCGCCTCGCGGCCGCTTGCGCTCCGCTCTGTCGCTTGCGCTCATGGTCGTGGCCTATGCGCTTCCGGTCGCGGCCTACTTCGTCACGAACTATCGCGACTTCGGCCACTGGCTACCGGTCAGCGCCGCGATCAAGGGGGCGTACCGGGGTGTCTACGCGCTTCCGTTGCTCGTCGCGATCGCCGCCGCCCTCACGGTCCTCCGCCTCGTCTCGCGCGTCGCGCCAAGAGCCTTGCCGCTCGCGGTCTATGCGTGCGCCCAGACCACGTTCGATGCCGGAGTCCGCGGCGTGCTGGTTCCCGAGATCTGGTACCTCGTGCCCCACGCGACGCTCCTGTTGATCCTCGTACTCGCGGCGAGACGCTTGGCGCCCGCGTGGTCCTGGACCGCTATCGCCGTGTTCGCCAGCATGACCGCGTGGAGTTGGCGGGTGCGGCTGCGGTCCGACAGCTACTCCCCATACACGACGGCTCGCAGCACCGGGCGATGGATCGAGCAAAACACCGATCCGCGGGCGATCGCGGCGGGATGGGACTGCGGCATTGTCGGCGCGTACTCCCGCCGACGCTTGGTCAATCTCGACGGACTCATCAACTCCTGGCAATACAAGGAGCAGTATCTGGACACCGGGCGTGAGCAAGCCTTCGTCGACACGGACGGGGGCGTCGACTTCATCGCGCAACCGGTGCCCGCCGCAGCGCTCGAGACCGATTCGCCCGTGTTCATCGACCATGGCGTCGACCTGTCGGAGTGGCATCTCGCACACGTCGAGTGCACGACATTCCGTTCTGTGCTCTCGCGGTCGAATGACGTGGTCGTGCACCTCGTCCTGGCGCGAGCGCCGCTTGGCCCTCAGATGAAGAGCGTCGTCGGCCCGAACGCCCGTCGCCTGTGCGCGGGCTCGGCCCGTTGAGCATCAAGAGGACGGCACGCCATCGTGCGCGCGCGGTCGCCGCGCGCGTCACGACATCGAGGAGATTGCTCGCTCAGGGACCGGCGTCTACGAACTGGGCGCAGTAGGGTTTGGTGATGAACGTGACGCTCGACCCACACTTGCCATCGTCGTCGCAAAGACCGCTCTGGCATTCCTCGTTGGCGCTCACGCACACCTCTCCTGCGGCGCGGAGTGCAGCGCACGTCCGAGGAAGTCCGGCGTCAGGCGGAAGGCACGCTTGGCCCGAGCCTAGATACGAGCACTGATCGCTCGAACCCGACGAGAACAAGGTGGCGGAGTTATCGCAGTCGGCTCCCACGGCCTTGAGCGCCGTGCAGGTGCCGGTGGCACCGCCGTCGGGGGGCCCGCCGCTGACTGCAGCGCAGTACGCGCCCGGCACGCACTCGATCGACGCGCGGCAGCCGGCGGTCCCGATCGGAATGTTCCCCTTGACCGCCGCGAAGCAGGCGGTCGAGATGGATTTCAGCTCGGCAGCCTGCATCTGGTCGCAGGTGAACTTGCCCGCCTTGACGCTGCCGCCGTTGTTGATGCGGGTGACGCAGTCGTTCCCCGCCGTCGGGTCGTACACGAGGTGGCCGCCATCGGCGACGCCGGGGACCTCGGTGCCGGCGAGGTTGTTGTCCCAGCCGGATGCGCCATAGAACTTGATGCAATAGGCCATGTCGAACACGCCACCATCGAACGCCCCGGAGTCGGCGCCGCCGCCTCCCCCGCAGCAGGTGAGGACGCGCGCGCAGATGGCCTCGGCAATCGCGGGGGCTAGCTGAACGAGAGGGGGTGCATCGGCCGGCGCGTCGCTCCCGCCGTCCGGCTGGGGCGAGACGTCGGTCGCCTGATCGATCGCCGCGTCCGTACTCGGCAGCGCCGTGTCGTCGGAGCAGGCGACGAGACCTGCAGAGACTAGCCCGACTCCCACGCTGAGCCCGGCAAGGATTGTCGCAAGTTTTCTCAAATCGCGCATAAGGGAGATCTCCTAGTCAATAATTAACGTAGCATGGCGATTCGAACTTAGGTCGCGATCAAAAGCCCGCGTTCGACGAGCTCGTCTGCGAGTCGCGTCATGTCCGCCGCGGACTGCGCGTAGTCCACGTCGTAGTCATGGGTGATCTCTTCAGCGACCTCGTGAGGCGTTCGCCCGTTCGTGATCCCCTCCCAGAGGCGGGCGCCGAGCGCGTCGAGCCCGAAGTAGTCGCCCCGTGCGACGTCGAGCAATACGAGCTCCCCATCGAACACGCGGACGAAGACGTGCGGCGCGGCCTTCGCGTGACCATGACTACCGATCGGCATCTCGCACTTCCATGAGGTTTTCGAGGAGGTCGCCTGCGGCCCTCAGGCCCGACAGCTGTCGTGGACGGGACAGAGCATAGACGGGCACGATGTCAGACAGCGTGCGGAGTTGCGCGAGCTCCCGCGCCTGAAGCAGGGGGTCGTCCACGAGCATCCGGGGAATGCACGGAAGGATCGTAGCAAGGAGATCGTGACCACGCAGGCGCCTGAGTGACGGCGAGTCGCCGTCTGCGAACTCGAGCGCGACGAGCGCGCGGAGACGAGCGGGGTCGAGCGCGACGCGTGAGGCGGACACGTAGACCTTCAGGTCTTCGGCCCCGCGCTCGATCGCGAGGGCGTCACGTGCGTCGCCGTGGAGGAAATGCTCGGCGTCCGATGGCGTGACGTAGCAGTTGCCATCGTCCAGCTCCAGCCGAGCCATGTCGTCGGAGAGGAGCGCAAACCCCGGTCTCATGCATAGCTCGGCCGCGGCGCTCGACTTGCCGGCACCCGCGGGTCCGATGCACGCGATGGCGCTTCGGCCGAAGGCCACCGCACATCCGTGGAGCGTCAGCTTCCCCTGGAGATGCCGCAGGAGCGCCTTGGCGATGCCCGATTGCACCTTCGCAACCATCTTCGGATCGGCGGACGGATCGGCCGTGAAGACCGCAGAGCCGCCAGCGCGATCGCACCGGAGCGACCCGACGTCGGCCCATTCAGCAAAGAGCCACGCGTCGTCGCGGCCGAGTCGGTACGCGACCGTGCCATCGACGCGCAGCTCCGCGAACCACTCGATCCCCGAGGGGCCGGCCAAGGTCACGCCTCCATCCCGAAGCGCTGCACGAACGCCTCCGCTGCGAGCACCCGCCAGACCGGAGCCCATAGCGCGGCGCGCTCCTGGGACGCCGGCGCGGCCATCAGGCGCCGAACCACCGCCGCGAACTCGTGCTGGTTCACGAGGCCGGCGCCAACCAGCGTGCGCGCCTCGAGGAGGTCTCCGAAGGCCGAGAGTCCACCGCCCGCTTCGACGAGCTCCGCGAACGCCGGCTCGAACCACGCCTTGTCCGGTCGCGTGCGCACCGTGTCCGGAACGGCTCCCTTCAACGCGAGCCGGAGCAAGCCTCGGAACTGGTCGCCGTGGCTGAGCATCATGGGCGGGATGCGTGTCATGAATGCGACGAGAGCAGGATCGCCAAACGGATCGACTTGTACGCAGCCGGTGACTGCATTGAGCTGGCCGCGCCCATCGGCGACGTCGCACGCGAGCGCGGACGTCGCATACCGACGCAGCCGCTGACCGGGAGATCGGTGGAACGGTGCCGGGCCCGAGCTCGTGGCCCGGACGCGGGCGAGCTCGGCATGCCCCCGTGGGCCGAGCCAGCGCTCACCTGCATCGCGACGCGCGTGGCGGCGCCGCAGCACCGAACGCGGGACCAGTGGGCGCACGAGCGGCTGCACGATCCACGAGGCCACGCGTTCGCGCGCGGTCGATTCCCAAGGCACCTGCATTCGTGCCGCCGCACGAAGCGCGCGCACGGGTTTGCGCAGGAACTCCAGCGCCCGTGCGCGCTGATCGCCGTACAGGATCTCGTCGGCCCATGCGCCCGTGAGGAGCACGTCCGCGCCGTGCTCGACCGCGGTGCGGGCCATCATCTCGTCGAGCGGTCCCGAGGGCGTCGGGTACGGCAACTCGTCCATCATGAGCGCGGAGCGGAGAAACGGGGCCGCGGCCCGCGGTCGAACGCGGACGGGAACGATCCCGAGCGCAGAGGCAAGGTCGCGCATGTAGGGCCGATCATCGCCGGCGCTCGCGAAATCCAGGGTGACCGCGAAGACCTCCTTCGGAGCCGCTCCGCGCGCCTCGGCAATGGCTGCAGCGAGGACACCGCTCGAATCGACGCCGCCGCCTGCGAGCACGCCGACTCGGGCCTTCCCGTCGATCGAGCGACGGACCGCCGCTCGGACCTCGTCCCACAGCCAGCGGGCGAGCTCCTCGCCGCCGAGCCCGTCGAGCTGCGAGAGGTCGGGGAGCGGCTGCTCCATCCGCTCGCGGCCGCCGGGGCCGAAGCAGAGCGCCTCGCATGGCGCCACGCGCGAAATGGAGGGGAAGAGTGTCTCCGCGACCGTGGGCGGCGGCGCCCCTGCAACGAGGGTCGTAATGCCCGCGGCGCGAGGCTTCGCGCGATGTGGAAACGCGGCGAGAAGTGGCGCCATGCGCGAGCAAGCCAGGACCTCACCGCGATGCTGCGCGAAGAACAGCGGGCAGCCGCCCATCGAGCTGCGCGCGAGCAGCAAGCCTTCGTCACCGCCCGCGAGAAGCGAGTAGCTCCCTCGGAGGGCGGAGACCGCGGCGAGGGTCGCCGGGAGCGTCAGCGCGCCGTCGACACGCCCCATCGACACCATCGGCCCGTCACAGGCGGCGCCACTCCACGCTGCAACGACCGACCGACCCTTCTCCGTCAGTTGCCGCGGGGACTGCTCCGCCGACGCCAGCAGTCGAAGCCAAGCCTCACTTTTCGTGGGAGCCCCGTCGGGGCGCCAGCACGCTGCGATCACACCATCATTCCGACCATGCCGATCTCGGTGCCCCCGGCTCGCAAGCCGAGAGTGAGATCGCGCACGCTGCCGAGGTGGCGCAGCTGCGGAGGCGTGTATCGACGGCGTTCGGACGGCTGGGGTTCGGGCGTGGAAGCGGAGGAGGCGAGCGGAAGCGCAGCGGGGAGGTCGGTAGCCATTTTGAAATACCTCGAAAGAGCCTATCAATCAGCCAGTTGCCTGCGCAACCCCTAACGTTCACGGTCCGGGCGCGGCGTCGCCTCGAAGTCGGCATATTCCGCAACGATATGCCGCACGAGCGCGGACACCGCCTCGTGATTTACGCCAAGCATTTCCGGCAATTGCGCGCGGACGCGATCGGCAAGCTCGGAGGGGTCGGCCGTGCCGTCCATGGCCTGAAGAACCGCGAGCGCCAAGCGCCCGCGCTTGCCCAGCCGCGCGTGCGACGGGAATGCTCTGCGCGCTGGAAGGGTGAGCCAGCTCGACTGGCGAAACTCGGCTCTGGGCTTTCCGGCGACGCCCCCGATCTCGGTGACGAGCGACCACAGGTAATCGTCGGTCGTCTTCTGCGCGACGATGTCGAGGCTGATCAGATCTCCGGCCTCGACGCGGACTGCGTGAGGGAAGGCATAGAGCGAGCGGCCGTAGATCGCGGTCGACCCTGGCGCGTTCGTGAAGCCGACCCCGGGCCTGAGCTTTGCGTCGAACCAAAGGGCGACGCCGTGCGCCGTACCCGAGCGGCTCGCCTCCACACTCACCCGCCCCGCCACGACGGGCGGCGGCGAGTGGCCGTACGTGATCGAGGCCCATGTCTTAGGCGGCGTGAGGAGCTGGGCTTGCGTGAGCGTGATCTTGTCCTGGTGCACGCCGCTCGTGACGGCCGGCAACCCCGCACTCAGGTCGAAGCCGTCCAGTGGCGAGACCCACGGCGTGAGGACCTTCTCGTGCAGGTCCTCGACCTCCACCAGACTCGCCACGAGCTCGTCCTCCATGGGGATGAGCACGCCGCCGGGCGTCAGCAGCCGAGTGCGCGCATCGAAGAGAGACTCGAGGTGCTGACCGAACAGCGGAAGGGAGCCCCGCAGGTCGGAGACGATCACGTCCGCGCGCTCCGGGAGCTCGACCTCCGTCGAGAGAGCCTGAATGAACTCGATGCGATCGGCATAGCCGTTCGCGGCTGCAAGCTGGCGTGCGATGTCGATCGAGTCGTTGGTCTCGATTGCGTAGACCTTCTTCGCGCCAAACCGGCACGCATACAGGGAGAAGATCCCGGTGCCCGCGCCGAGATCGATGACGACCGAGCCGGGCTTCACCGCGGCGCGCAAGGCCGCGACGTACGCCGCCATGCGGACCTCGTCCACGATCATACGGCCGTAATCATGGACCGTGTACATGACCGGGTACTAGCAGATCTTCAACGTGCGGTAAGACTTCCGAAGGCCTAGCCGAGCCGGCGTGTGCGCGGTATGAGCAGCTCGTGCCGCCGCGACGTAGGGCCACGCTGGTCACGCTGGCTACGCTCTACCGGACGCTTTCCGCGCACACGCGAACGACCGCGCTCCTCAGCGTCGTGTTTCTCGCGATCGCGAAGGTACTCGCCGTATTGATCGCGGTGCGCGTGGCCGCTGCCGACATGCGGGGGGCGGCGCTCGTCGGCAGCCTCGCCGTGGGGACCTACGCGCTCCTCCGCGTCATCAGCGCAACCGTGCGGGTGAGCGCTGAGGGCGATCTCCAGCGGTCGATGGCGCGCGCGATGGTCGAAGGGGACGTGCTCGACAGCCACACACCGCCGATGCGTGCGCTGTTCGAACCGATGTACCAGGCGCGTGCGGTCGTCGCCGACCTAGCTCCCGAGGCCACGGCGAGCGCGCTGGCCGCCCTGGCGGTGGCACCGATCGTCGCCGCCGCGCTGCCATCGCGCGTCCTCGGCGTGAGTGCCGCGGCGCTCGCAGTGGTCGTGGTCGCGCAGCTGCTCGTCAGCAAGAAGAGCGCTGCGGTACAGCGAAGCGTCCTCGGCGCGTACGAGACCGTGCAGGATCGGGCCTCGTTCGTGGTCGAGGCGCGGCTGGAGATCGTCGCGCGGGGCGCCGAGAAGTCCGCGCTGCGCTCGCTCGACGAAGCCATCGCTTTCTACCGAGCGACCGCACGTCGCGCGACGTGGAGCTCCGCGTTCCTCGGTCGGGCGCCCCTTGCGGCCGGGCTCGCTGCCGTGATGCTGGCGGTGATCGGGGACGCTTCCTATCGCGCCGACATCACGTCCGCGGTCCTCGGGCAGGCGCTCGTGCTCGCTGCGTGCCTCCCGATTCTCCTGAGCTTCGTGCTGCGCACGAACGAGCTCGTGAGGACCGCGACCCAGGTGACGCTGCTGCTCGACGTGCTCGCGGCTCCGCGGCGTGACGAGCTCGCGCGAGAGGGCAGCGCCGCGCCGCCGCTGCCTGAATCCATCGTCGTGCGTGACCTCGACTTCGCGTACTCCGCCGCGGCGCCACTGACGCTGCGCGGGCTGTCGTTCGAATGGCCCGCAGGCGAAGCCCTCTTCATCGAAGGGCCGAACGGGAGCGGGAAGAGCACGTTGCTCCGGCTGTTTCTTGGTCTACGCGCGCCGCGACGCGGGAGCATCATGGTCGGCGATCGTCCATTGAGCGGGCTCGACCTTCTCTCGATGCGGGCCCGCATCGCCTACCTCCCCCAACGGGCCTATCTGGGGGAGACTCACGTCACCGTCCGTGACGCACTTTGCGCGCTCGGTGGCGCGCAGACCGACGCCGCGCTCGAGGAGTCGCTGGCACGCGTCGGTCTCGGTGAGCAGACCAAGGCGGGCGTGCTCGACGCCGCAGTGGGCGAGCTCTCCGCCGGCCAACGGCAACGCGTTGCCTTCGCGCGCGTGCTCCTGCAGGACGCCGCGATCTACTTGCTCGATGAGCCAGACGCGAATCTCGACCGCGCGGGCATCGCTCTCGTCGGAACGATCGTGCGCGAGCTAGTCGAGCGCGGCCGAATGGTCGCGATCGCAGCGCACACCGAGGAGCTCGCCTCCGTCCCGGGCACGCGCGTCACGCTCACTGCCTGAAGACGCGCACCAAGGTGGTGCCGCGGTCGTACGAGTATTCGAGGTCCACGGTCTCGCCCTTCGCCAGCTCGAAGTGGTCGAAGGCCGGGAAGAGGGCGTGGGCCCAGTGGCTCGTGGGGTCGAAGTCGTCGGGGAGGGTGGAGAGGACGATGCCCTCTGCCAGCTTCGCGCGGAACGCGAGGAGGATGCCCAGGTACTGTGTGTCGCGCGAGACCGTGACCTGGGCGCGCGTCGCGATCCACGTGTCGAACGACTGACTGAAGTCGATCTCGGCGAGGAGGATCGGCGGGCCGAGCGGCCACGTCGCGACGTCGCGTGAGTCGACCATGATCGGCTCCGTCGACGAGAGCTGGTGGTCGGCGAGCACCGAGAAATCCATCTCGTACTCCGCGCGGTAGCCATCGAGCTTGCGCTTCGTGAAGACGTGCTTCTCGAGGAGCGTGCGCGGGATGTCCACGGCGATGGCGTAGATCTGGATCCCCGCCGGGATGATACGCGCGCCCGGCGCGAGCAGGCGGTGCTTCGCGTCGGCGACGATCTCGAGCAGCTGCTCGTCGAGCGGATCGTTGCCGATGGTCTCCGTCACGAGCACGCTCGCGAGCTCGGGGAGCGTGGCGCTCGTGGAGCGCCGGCGCACGAGCTGGACGCGCTCCGATACGCTGTTCGCCGCGAACATGCGCGCCGCGACCTCGGCGATGCCGCTCGACTCGACCGCGTACACCTGGCGCGCGCCCGCGAGCGCCGCGCAGGTCGCGAGGACGCCGGTGCCCGTCCCGATGTCGACCACGACGTCCTCGGGCTTGACCACCGAACGGAGCGCGTCGCAGAAGCCTTTGGTCCGTGCGCGGTCGTCGAGCATGAGGAGGTGCACGTTGGGACGGACCCAGCCGCGTGTGGCCTCCTCGCCCCGCGACTCGGGCGGGATCAGGATCCCGCGATCGGCGAGGTCCTCGATGCACGTTGCGAGCTCGACGTAGTGCTCGGGACCCGAGCTGGGAAGGGACGCGAGGACGTCCTTCACGTAGCGAGGGACCGAGAACGCGTCGAGGACGTTCAGCGCGACGCGCGGCGCGAGGTAGCGCTCGCCGTCGAGGTCGATGCCGACCTCGTCTTCGTTCGTGAGGCGGACGAGCACGTCCTGCGCGCGCACCAGCATCGTATCGGGCGCGGGCAGCTCGGCATCTGCTCCGTCGGTGGGGGACATCGGTGCGACCATATCACCGCCGCGCGACGGCGGGGCACGCAGGCGTGGCGGCGACGTTGCGGCTGGGTTCGACGATGACCTCCTCCGGCGCCCCGTAGGCGGCGATGAGCGCGAAGTGCTCGTACGCGCACGGCGTCACCGTGAGACCGGTGGCACCCTCGGCGTGGAGCGCTCTGCCGCGGGCGATCTGCGCCGCGCGGTCCTCGCTCGGGCTGCGACCGGGGACGTCGCCGAGGGCGTGTGCCGTCGTCGCGAGCCACGCCGCGGCCACCATCGCGCCGAGCCAGGGGCCGCGCGCGCGGGTGGCGACGAGCACGTCGGCCGCGAACGCTGCGAGGACGAAGATCACCCCGAGCAGCGCCCGCTCCGCGTGATGGGCCGGCGCGCCATCACGAAGGTTGCCGTACACGAGGAACCCGAGCTGTGCGGCGGCGCACGCGAGCGGGAGCCGCCAGCGCGCGAGGAGCGCGCGATCGAGCCGGGTTGCCGCGAGCGCACACGCCAGGACGACGTCGGGCCGCGTCGTCACGAGGAGCCGCGGATAGAGGAGCAGTGCGGTGACGGGATCGGTCGCGCCCTCGCCGAGCGCCCGCTTGAACCGCGAGACGCGGACGAAGAAATGCAGCGCATCGCCGTGCGCGTGGAGATTCCACGCCATCCAGGCGAGCGGACCCGCCGCGAGCAGCGCCGCGGCGACGCCCGCGGCTGCGCTGCGCTCGCGTCGCGCGCGAAGCCCGACCGCCACGGCGAGCACCGCCGCGACCGGCCACGCCTCGTATCGCGAGAGGCACGCCGCGAGCAGCGCGAGCGCGAAGCCGATCCGCGCACGTCCCGTCACGTGTGGGGCCGCGAGGCCGATCGCTGCCGCTGCGACCGCGCTGGCGGTGAACGACTCGGGCACCGTCGCGGCGCCGAGCCACACGCTCCACGGCGAGAGCACCGCGAACGCAGTGGCGGCGAGCGCGCGCGGTCGGTCCGAGCCCGCGCGGCGCAGCGCGAGGTAGGGCAGCACGGCCGCGAGGCTCGCCAGCGCGATGCTCGCGCCGCGCGCGACCGCCAGCCCACGACCGAGGATCGCGAGCGCCGATCCGAGCGCCCAGAAGGGGAAGGGCAGCCAGCTCGTCCCGCTGGGATCGAGCCGCGGCCGATGCGCGAACGCCTGGGCGATGGTGACGCGCGCGTAGTCGTCGTCGGAGACGTGATCGAACCCCAGCGCGAGCACGAGAGCGCAGGCCGCTGCATAGCCGAGGGCGATGAGCGCGCACGCGCTCGCCTCGCTCGGGAGGCCCGGCGAAGAGCCTCCTCGCCGGGCGGTCATGCGCTTACGGGCTGGGCGTGGGCGCGGGAGTCGGGGGAGCGTTCATCATCGAGCCGCCGCTGGCGCTGGCCGACGTGGCAGGCGCTGCCGCCTTGTCACGCTTCTCGCCGCGCGCCTTCGCCTTCTGCTCCTCCTGCGCGATCTTCGCGCGGAGCCCGCTGTCCTTCGCGGACGAGAGGTAGGCGAGGGTCACGCTGGTGAGCATGAAGACGCCCGCGCAGATCGCGGTCGCGCGCGTGAGGATGTTGCCTGCTCCGCTACCGCCGAAGACCTGGGCCGATGCGCCGCCGAATGCCGAGCCCATCCCGCCGCCTTTCCCCTGCTGGAGGAGAACGACGAACATGAGCACCAAGCAGACGAAGATGTGGACGATGTTGACGAACGTGGAGAGCATGGGAGCGCTTCAGTTTCCTCGAGCGGCCTTGGCGATAGCACCGAAAGAGCCCGCGTCCAAGCTTGCCCCGCCGACCAGGGCGCCATCGACGTTCGGACAGGCAAAGAGCGCGGCAGCATTGTCGGCCTTCACCGAGCCGCCGTAGAGGATCCGCGTGCGCTTCGCGAGGTCGGGGCTCTTCTTCTCGAGCCACTGGCGGATGGCGGCGTGGACCTCCTCCGCCTCGGCGGGGCCCGCGGTCTTGCCGGTGCCGATCGCCCAGACGGGCTCGTAGGCGATGGCGACCGCCTTCGAAGTCTGACCGATGACGTCGAGAAACGCATCGACCTGCTGCCTCACCACGCGGAGCGTCTCGCCGCTCTCACGCTGCTGGAGCGTCTCGCCGACGCAGACGATCGGCAGGAGGTCGTGCTTGAGTGCCGCTGCGACCTTCTCGGCGACCACCGCGTCGGTCTCGAAGTTGTGCTGGCGGCGCTCGCTGTGGCCGACGATGACCCACGTGCAGCCGCACTCCTCGAGCATCGGGCCGCTGATCTCGCCGGTGTGCGCGCCGTGGTCCTTCGCGTGGAGATCCTGCGCGGAGAGCTGCACCGGCGAGCCGTCGATGGTGTCGGCGACGGCGGCAAGCGCCGTGAAGGGCGGCGCGATCACGACGTCGACGGTGCGGAGATCCCGGGCGAACGCCACGCAGGCCTCCGCCAGATCGACGCCCGCGCGGCCGCCGTTGAACATCTTCCAGTTGCCGGCGACGAGTGGGCGACGCGAGGGGTTCATGAGGGGCGGGAGCCTACCAGGATCTCCGGTTTCACCTGCGCAGAACCTCGATACCTGGCAGCTTCTTCCCCTCGATGAGCTCGAGGGAAGCGCCGCCGCCCGTGGAGATGTGGCTGAACTTCTCGGCCACGCCGTCGCCTGCGAGCTTCACGGCCGCGGCGCTGTCGCCACCGCCGATCACCGTGAACGCCTTCGAGTCGGCCAGCGCGCGCGCGACCGCGAACGTGCCCTTGGAGTACGCGGGCTTCTCGAACAGGCCCATCGGCCCGTTCCAGAAGACCGAGCCGGCCTTCTCGAAGTGCTTGCTGAACAGCGCGATCGTCTTCGGGCCGATATCGAGCGCCATCTGCCCCTCGGGGACGGCGTCGGCGGCGACCACCTTGCCCTCCGGCGAGTGGAGGTTGTCGGCGACGACGACGTCGACCGGGAGCACGAGCGCGACGTTCTTCTCGCGCGCCTTCTCGAGGATGGTCCGCGCGAGGGCGAGCTTGTCGTCCTCGATCTTCGACTTCTGCATGTTCGCGCCCTGCGCGGCGAGGAACGTGTTTGCCATGGCGCCGCCGATGATGAGCGCATCGACCTTCTCGAGCAGCGACTCGAGCACCGCGATCTTGTCGGAGACCTTCGCGCCGCCGAGAACCGCCACGAACGGACGCGCCGGCGCGGTGATGATCTTGCCGAGCGCCGTGATCTCCTTCTCGAGGAGGAAGCCGCAGCCGCACTCCCGCACCGTCCTGGGCAGCGCGTGCACCGAGGCGTGCGCGCGATGGACGGCACCGAACGCGTCGTCGACGTAGACGTCGCACAGCTCGGCGAGCTTCGCGGCGAACGCCTCGTCGTCCTTCTCCTCTTCCGGGTGGAAGCGGAGGTTCTCGAGCAGGCACACCTGGCCGGCGCGCAGGTCGTAGACGACCTTCTTCGCGGCATCCCCGATGCAGTCCTCGGGGATGTGCACCTCGATGCCGAGGAGCTCGGCGAGCCGCGCCCCCACCGGCTCGAGGGAGAGCTTCGCGTCCGAGCCCTTGCGCGGGTGGGAGGGTCGACCGAGGTGGCTCGCGAGGATCACGCGGGCGCCGCGATCCATCGCGTGTTTGATGGTGGGGAGCGCCTCGACGATGCGCGCGTCATCGGAGATGACGAGTGAGCCGTTCTGCTGCTCCTCGAGAGGGACGTTGAAGTCCACGCGGATGAACACCCGCTTGTTCTCGATGGGGAGATCCTTGATGGACGTGATGCCGTCGAGCGTCGTCATGGCGGCGCTCAGAGCTTCGAGGCGACGAGCTGCGAGAGCTCGATCATCCGGTTCGAGAAGCCCCACTCGTTGTCGTACCAGCTCATGATCTTGCCGAAGCTGTCGCCCATGACCTGCGTCACGGTCGAGTCGAAGATCGACGAGCGCGGGTCGCCGATGAAGTCGCTCGAGACGAGCTGCTCCTCGGTGTAGCCGAGGATGCCCTTCATCGGGCCCTCCGACGCGGCCTTCATGGCGGCGTGGAGCGCCTCCTTGGTCATCGGCCTCTCGGTCTCGAACGTGAGGTCGACGACGCTCACGTCCATCACGGGCACGCGCATCGCCTGGCCGTCGAACTTGCCCTTGAGCGCCGGGATGACCTCGGCGAGCGCCTTCGCCGCGCCCGTCGACGAAGGGATAATGTTCTGCGCGGCCGCGCGCGCCCGGCGGAGATCGCCCTTGCGGTGCGGGATGTCGAGGACCGCCTGGTCGTTCGTGTAGGCGTGGACCGTGGTCATCAGCGCGCGCTTCACGCCGAACGTGTCGTGCAGGACCTTCGCGACGGGCGCGAGACAGTTCGTGGTGCACGAGCCGCACGAGAGGACGTGGTGCTTCGCCGTGTCGTAGAGCTCGGTGTTCACGCCGAGCACGATGGTCGCGTCGCCGCTCTTGGCGGGCGCCGAGATGATGACCTTCTTCGCGCCGGCGTCGATGTGGAGCTGGGCCTTCTCGCGGTCGGTGAAGAGCCCCGTGCACTCGAGGACGACGTCGACGCCGAGCTCCTTCCAGGGGAGCTTCGCGGGATCCTTCTCGGCGACGATGCGGATCGACTTGCCCGCGATCTTCAGGACGCCCTCACCGGCCTCGGCGCGCTGCTCGGCGCGGCCGTGGACGGTGTCGTAGTTGTAGAGATGCGTCAGCGTCTTCGCATCGGTCAGGTCGTTGATCGCGACGATCTCGATGTCACTGATCTTGCGCTCGTGCAGCGCGCGGACGATGCAGCGACCGATACGTCCGAAACCGTTGATGGCGATCTTCGTGGCCATGACCTTCTACGCTCCTCTGCCTGTTTTATGGGCAGGCAGACCGTAGTCGGGGGCCTCGCGAGGAGCAAGTCGCCCCCTACTTGCAGGTGCCGTTGCGCGTCGGCAGCCCGGAGGGAACCTGGCAGGTGGTGCCGGGCGGGCAGGTGCCGGGGACGTCGAGCGAGCACGCCTTGGGGCAGGGGGCGAAGTCGCAGCTGGGGGGCACGCGGCCGACCGCGCTGCCATCCGGGCACACCTTCGCGATGGTGTCGCACGCCACCGGGGTGGGGCACGGCGTGAACTCGCAGTTCGGTCCGGTGCGTCCCACCGAGGAGCCGTCGGGACACTGCAACGCTTCCAGCGTGCACGCGACGACGGGACACTCGGCGAACTCGCACTTCGGTCCGGAGCGGGCCACGTAGCTGCCGTCCGAACACTGCTTTGCTTCGTCGGTGCAGGCGACGTTGCCGCCGCAGTCACGCTCGGTGCAGGCGATGCCCTGCGCGGTGCACGTGCAGTCGTTGCAGCCGTCCGGCCCCTTGAAGTTGTCGCCGATCTTGCTCGTGCCCGCCGCGCCGCCGCCGCCCGTCGCGCCGGGATCGCTCGAGACGGGCAGATCCCATCCGCATGCCGTGCCGTTGCCGGTGGGCGAGCCGTCCTTCTGCTTCTGGAGCGCTTGCGTGCTGGAGCCAACGGCGATCTGGCCGCCGCTGCACGCCGAGACGGTGAGCGCCGACGTACCGGCGAGGACGAAGAAGAAGACGTAGGCGGTGCGGATCATGACAAGCTCCTTGGAATCGCCGCGCGAAGCGCTGCGTCGATGTCCGTGGGTGGCCCGAGGGGCCCGCGTCCGTGACGAAATCGTCACGGCAGCTCGCTGTCGGCGCACGAGCGGCGGACCGAGGGCGCGAGCGCCGAGCATGGATGAGCCGCGACGAACGTCGAGGACGCGGCGCGCGCCTCGCTCGCCCGACCCGCCGCGCAGAGGGACCCTCCTCCGCTCCGCGCACGCCGCCCTCTCCAGCGGAGACGCCGCGCGTGCACGCGGGCGGCGGCGCGATCCTCGGCGAGGACGCCGCGGGGAAAGCGCCGCGCGTGCTCGTCGAGGAGCTCGAGCGCGGCGATGCGCCGGCGGGAGGAGAGACGAGAGGACCGGGGACGGGCGTCGGGCCGCCGGCGGAGGGCGTCGCGCTGGCCAGCGTCGTCGCGGCCGCGCCGCCGACGAGCTCGTCGCCGTCGTGGACGTCGTCGAGGAAGGCGCGTGCTCCGCATCGCCCGTCAAGAGTTCGAGCAAGCGCTCGCGCGCCATCGCTCTTCTCTGGGACCGGCGCGTTTGCTGCCGACGCGGCCACGGGAGCCGACTCTTCCTGGAGCGGGTTCGGCGTCGGGCGGCGCGGCTGGACTGCGCGTCGGGGCCGAGGTCGGTCACCGGAGCCTCCACGTGTCGCGCGCGCGCGTACGCGGTGTTCACGTTGATGGCGAGCGCCTCGGAGATCTCCGGCATTGCCATCTGCTCAAGCTCCGCCATCACGAAGACCTCGCGGCGCTCGTCGTCGAGCTCGTCGAGCAGGTCGTGGAGGAGGCGCACCGCCTCCGCCTTCTCGGCAGACTCCGCCGGGCCGCCGCCGGTGTCCCGCAGCATGTCGGGATCGACGGGCGGCCCCGGATCACGCCGCCGCGCCGACCGCCGGTGATCGCGCACCACCCGCAGCGTGATCCCGAAGAGCCACGTGCGCAGTGACTTGCCGGGAGGGATCATCGCGATCGCCAGGATGTCCGAGGTCGCGTCGGCCACGGCCGCGCACGACGCCCCCTCGACGGTCCGCTCCTCCGCCGCGGTCCCGTTCCGGCTGCTCCGGATCGTGACCCTCCAGCGCTCGCCCTGCTCGATGCGCACCTCGGCGTCGAGCGGCTCGACGCCCCCTTTGCCGGCGCTCTTCAGCGCCGCGTCGCGCACGTGCTCGCGCGTTGGACACCCCGCCGGCGCCCACCAGAGGAGGCGCAGATCCTCCGCCGCCGCGCGCTTCGCGACGAGCACCGCCACGAGGGCGACGGCAAGAGAGATGGCACGCATGGCACCGGCCAATGAGCGTCCCGCCGGATCTTGCCGCTGATGATCCCATCGACGCGCGTCCCCGAGCAGATGACGCCCACCAGCAGGACGTCGCCACGGTGCTCGCGGGCGAACGGTCCGTCGTCGAAGCCGATCACGTTCATGCGCGCGCGATTTTCACACGAGGTTCGGAGCTGCGGAGCGTTTTTAAAGCGAAACGGCCGCTCCCGGAGGGGCAGCCGCTTCAAATACGCTCCGAGGCCCCGCGCGCCTCCGCGTTATCTCGATCTCTACGAGGTCGCGGGCTTCGGCGGCCCGCCGAAGATGCTCGCAGCCTTGCGCTTCTCTGCCTTCGCCTTTTCCTTGTCGGCGTAGGTCGGGATGATGACGCGGTGGACGTGCGCCGCGATCTCGCGACCTTCGTAAAGCGCCTTCAGCTCCTCCGCGTCGAGCGTCTCACGCTCGAGCAGCGCCCTGGCGATCCCCTCGATGCGGTGCTTGTTCTCGGTGAGCAGTGTCTTGACCTTGTCGTACTGAGTCTGGATGAGCGAGCGGACCTCCTGGTCGATCTCGCGAGCCGTCTGCTCCGAGTAGTCCTGGCTCCTCTGGTTGTAGTCGCGACCAAGGAAGATCGAGCTCTCCTCGCCACCGTAGGCGAGGGGACCAAGCTTCTCGCTCATGCCGTACTCGCACACCATGGCGCGGGCGATCTGCGTGAGCTGGCGGATATCGTTCGACGCGCCCGTGGTGAGCTTGCCGAAGACGATCTCTTCCGCGATCCGGCCGCCGAGCGCCGACTGGATCTGCGCCTCGAACTGCTCCTTGGTGCGGCCGAGGATGTCCCCCTTGGGGATGGGCATCGTGACGCCAAGGGCGCGGCCACGGGGGATGATGGTGACCTTGTGGATCGGGTCGTGGTCCTCGTTCGTGATCATGATCACGGCGTGGCCGGCCTCGTGGACGGCCGTGTTCCACTTCTCTTCATCCGTCATGACCATCGAGCGGCGCTCGGTGCCCATGAGGACCTTGTCCTTCGCGAGCTCGAAGTCCGCCATGCTGACGGCGTCCTTGTCCTGGCGGGCCGCCAGCAGCGCAGCCTCGTTGACGAGGTTCTCGAGGTCGGCGCCGGCAAAGCCCGGCGTACCGCGCGCGGTGATCGCGAGGTCGACGTCCGGAGAGAGGGGAACCCGCTTCGTGTGGACGCGGAGGATCGCCTCGCGGCCGCGCACGTCGGGGCGGTTCACGGTGATTCGCCGGTCGAAGCGACCGGGGCGGAGGATGGCGGGGTCGAGGACGTCGGGGCGGTTCGTGGCCGCGATGATGATGACGCCCTCGTTGGACTCGAAGCCGTCCATCTCGACGAGGAGCTGGTTCAGCGTCTGCTCGCGCTCGTCGTGACCGCCCCCGAGGCCTGCGCCGCGGTGACGACCGACCGCGTCGATCTCGTCGATGAAGATGATGCAGGGAGCGTGCTTCTTGCCCTGCTCGAAGAGGTCGCGGACGCGGCTGGCGCCGACGCCGACGAACATCTCGACGAAGTCCGAGCCGGAGATGCTGAAGAACGGAACGCCGGCCTCGCCCGCGATGGCGCGTGCGAGGAGCGTCTTTCCGGTGCCGGGGGGCCCCATCATGAGGACGCCCTTCGGGATCCGTCCGCCGAGGCGCTGGAACTTCTTCGGGTCCTTGAGGAAGGCGATGATCTCCTCGACCTCGTCCTTCGCCTCCTCGATCCCCGCGACATCCGCGAAGGTCACCTTGTTCTGCGAGTCGGAGAGCATGCGGGCCTTCGACTTGCCGAAGCTCATCGCCTTGCCGCCGCCCGCCTGGAGCTGCCTCATGAAGAGGAAGAACATCAGAATCAGGAACGCCATCGGCACGAGCGTGATGATCGTGCTCGACCAGAACGGCGACTGCTCGTCCTTCTCGAAGAAGATCTTGGGGGCGGGCGCGTCCTTTGCGTCCGGCCGCAACGTCTCCAGGAGCTTCTCGTCGGGCACGGGACCGACCGCTTCCTTGGTTCCGCCGCCCTTGGTCGGTTCGGCTCCCTTGATGCGGTAGGTGTACTCGCGGTCCTTGACCCGGATCTCGTCCACCCGGCCCGCATGGACCTCGTTCACGAAATCACTGAAGGCGACAGGTACCTTGCGCTCTGCCGGGGTCAAGAACTGCCAGATCGTGAGGAACATCACGATCAGTACGACCCAGAGGAGCAGCGTCTTGTGGGATTGCTTCACGTTGGCCTCGAACCTTTTAGGCTACTACGTCAGATGCCCTTCATCGAGGGCCGGATTCGAGAGGCTGAGCGATTAGCGCTGTTGCCTCGGTGCTGCGCCTTTGCGCGTCTCCAGAGAACACGATAACCACGCGCTACGGTGAGCGAAAGCGCGCTCTCGGGTCGGCGGTCGCCACGAGGCCGCCCGGAAGCCAGACCCGGGCCGTCGCAGAACGCGACCGCATGAGCTCCGTAAGCGCGGTCTGCGTGGACCTTGGGAGCGGAAATGCGGTCGTCAACCCCTCGTCCGCCGTGCCGAGCTGGTCGGCGAGGGCCACGAGGTGCTCGACGATCGCAGGCGAGAGCGCGACCAGGAGCGGCAGGAGCTCGAGCCGGACGCGTGTCCGCAGGTAACGCGGGTCCCCGTTGGACGGGTCGGTCGCGAAGGGGACGCCGTGCCGGTCGAGGTGGGCGAGCACGGTTTCCCGTCGCGCCCGCACGAGCGGACGGACCAGGTCGAGGCCGGTCTCACCGAGCGGAGCACGCGCGGGCAGGACCGCGAGGCCGCGAGGCCCCGCGCCTCGGAGCAGCCGTAACAGGACCGTCTCCGCGCGATCGTCGGCGTGGTGGGCGGTCGCGATCGCCGAGGCCGAGACCGCCTGCGCCGCTGCGGCGAGCGCGTCGTAGCGCGCCGTCCGCGCCCGCGCCTGGAGGTTCCCGCCCGGCGCGACCGTCACCTCGGTGCGGCTGAACGGGATCCCGAGGCTGTTCGCGAACGCCGCAGCGGCATCGAGCTCGGCGCGCGCCGCCGGGCGGAGCCCGTGATCGACGCCGTGGGCATGGACGACGATCCCGAGCTTCGGTGCGAGACGCGCCAGCACGTGGAGCAGCGCCATCGAGTCCGGTCCGCCGCTCACTGCGGCGAGCACCACCGCAGTCCCGCCGATCTTCGCCTCGCCTTGCAGCGCGCGACGCGCGAGCGTGAGGAGGGCGGGGCTCAGCGCGCTCTCCGGACGATCACGGCGTGCAGGCGAAGACCGCGTAGCCGCCGGTCGAGTCGTTGTTCGTGAGCGTCTTGGCCGTGGTCCATGCGACCGCCACCCGCGAGGAGGTGGCCGCGACGGCGACGCGCCCGCTTTCCCGGACGCCCGCGACCGACGGGATCCGCGGCTCCTTCGCGAACGCGATCTCGCGGAGCGGGATCGGCGTGGTGGCGGCATTCGCGAAGACGTGGAGCGAGACGCCGCCCGGCTTGAGCGCCGCGAAGTACGCCTTGTTGTCGACCATCGTGACGTCTGCGGTGGTGACGACGCCGCCGCCTTCCACCGAGAACCCGTTGGAGTCGGTGCTCGACGTGCGATCGAGATCGAACGTGCGGTACGACACCGAGCGCGGCCCGCCGCCGTCGCTCACGACGATGACGCGCGATCCGAGGGCCGCGACTGCGCCCCACAGTCCGGGGAAGGTCAGCCGCGCGCGCGGCAGGCCGGCGCTCGCGTCGAACGCGCTCGCTGCGGTCCCGGGCGGGACCATGAGGAGGCTGAGCGTCGGCGTCGCATCCCCGCCCCCGCCGCCACCACCGCCACCTTCGCCGGAGCCGTCGAGCCCGGCATCGACCACGGGCGCGGACTGCGGCGGGCCCGCGGCGAGGAG
Source organism: Polyangiaceae bacterium (assembly GCA_043732195.1). Taxonomy (GTDB): domain Bacteria; phylum Myxococcota_A; class Polyangia; order Polyangiales; family Polyangiaceae; genus Labilithrix. Next base: position 5,185 of record JAYTHX010000370.1, on the reverse strand, counting down.
GGCGAGCACTTTGTCGCTGGTGGCGACCCACGCGCCCGTCATGCCGGTGGTACCGCCGAACGTGCCAGCCGCCTTCAGGTCGATGGCTGCGCCGGGGAGGATCGACGCGATCTTCGCGGCGCCGTCCTCGGTGTAGACCACCACGTTCGATCCCGATCGCGCCGCGCTTACGTGGGCGTTGGAGAGCGCGAAGCGCTGCACCGTCGACGACTCCGCCGGCAGGAACGCCTGGTTGATCGTCACCTCGGGCGTTGTCTTGAAGCTCAGGACCTCGAGCGCCGGCTTCGAGCCGCACGCCGAGCGCGCGAGAATGAGCTTGCCGTCGGCGGCGTTCAACACGAGGCCTACGCCGTCCGTCTCGTCGGTCGCGCAACGGCCCTTGAGCGCCGCGGTCCCGGGGCTGAGCGCTCCTCCCGCAGGATCGATGGGGAGCACCGTGATGCGCGCGGTCGCGCCGCTCGAGTCGATCTCCTTGTAGGCGATGACGAACCCGCTGGGCGTGCTCGAGATGGCCGGCGCGCTGAGGGACGAGCCCGCGCCGAGCGAGAGCGCGAGCGGTCCGGCGCCGAGCAGCTCCAGCGAGCACTGCGTTCCGACGCTCGGATCTTGATTGTCGGTCGCGGGGACGCAGCACGCGGCCTCGCAGACCGCGCCCTTGCCACAGGCACCGCTCGGCGCGTCGGTGGCGCGCATGCCGAGCGACACGCTGTCCGCGCTGGCCACGTCGACCTCGGAGCATGCCGTGGCGAGCACGCCGCAGTCCGCAGCGCGCGCCACGGCGGCGAACGCATACTTGCCGCGATCGAGGTCGCCGAACACCGGCGTGGAGCGCGCATCCCTCCGGAAAGCGACGCGCCCGCTGGCGGTCTGCGGGATCCCGTCCGCGAGCATCGGGGTCACCGCGGTGCAGCTCGCGTCACGGAAGGCGCCGACCTCGAACCACACGACGTCGGCCACGAGCGCCTTGTCGAGCTGGATCTCGAGCCCGACCTTCTTCTTGCCCGAGCAGGCCCCTCCGGCGAGGACCACCACCATGATGGCGGCGAGCAGTCCACGCGATTGTCGCGAAGTCTTCATGGGGTGCAGGCAAAAACAGCATAGCCGCCCGTGGGGTCGCTGTTGGTGAGGGACTTTGCGGTGGTCCAGGCGACCGCGACGCGAGTCGCGGTGGCGGCGACCGCGATCCGGCCCGTATCACGCACCGTTGCGACCGATGGAATGCGCGGTTGCCTCCCGAAGATGACCTCGCCGAGCGCGCGCGGCGTGGTGGTCGCGCCCGCGAACACGTGGAGCGAGATGCCGCCGGGCTTGAGCACCGCGAAATAAGCCTTGTCGTCGAGCAGCGCGAGGTCCGCGGTCGCGACCGGTCCCGTGCCCCCGGAGACCGGGAAGCCGCCCTCCTCGCCGGGCCCGCCGCCGGGGCGGTCGAGGTCGAACGTGCGGTAGGCGAGGGAGCGAGTCGGGCTCGCGCCATCGCTCACGACGAGGACGCGGGAGCCCAGCGCTGCGACGGCGCCCCAGGTCCCGGGAAAGGTGAGCGGCGCGCGCGGCTTGCGCGTGACGAGATCGAACTGATCGGCCGAGGTCGCGACGGGCACCATGAGGAGCGCGAGCTGCGGTGCGCTGGCGCCCGCGTCGGCGCCGGCATCGGCGCTCGTCGAGCCCGGCCCCGCGGAGAGGATCGCGAGCACCTGGTCGCTCGTGGCCACCCATGCGCCCGTCATGTTCGCGGCCCCGCCGAATGTGCCGGTCGGCGCCGCCACTCCGGTGCCGGAAACGATGGTCGAGATGCGCGTCGCGCCGTCCTCGCGAAAGACGACCACCGCCCGCGAGGCGGTCCGCGCCGCGACGTGGCCGCCGGAGAGCGTGAGCTTCTGCGCAGTGGGCGAGTCCGACGAGCGAAAGCTCGGATCGATCTCGACGAGCGGCTTCGACGCGAAGCTGAGGAGCTCGAGGCCGGGCCGCTGCCCGCACGCGGAGCGCGCCAGGACGATCTGTCCGGCCGCGCCGTTCATCACGAGGCCGATGCCGTCGGTCTCGTCGGCGTCGGCGCAGCGGCCCTTCAGTAGCGGGCGCGCGGGGTCGAGCGCGCCGCCGGAGGAGTCGAGGGGCAGGATCGTCACGCGCGCTGCGACGCCGTTCGGGTCCAGCTCGCGGTACGCCACCACGAACCCGCTCGGCGTCGCGGCGATCGCGGGTGCGCTCACGGTCGTCCCGCCGCCACCGACCGGGTTGGCGAGCGGGCCAGCGCCGAGGAGCTGGAGGGAGCACTGCGCACCGACGCTCGGGTTCGTGTTGTCGGTCGCCGGGACGCAGCGCGCCGCGCGACACACTGCGCCGGCGGTGCACGCGCCGGAGGGCGTCGCGTTCACGGTCAATGCGATGGAGACGTTCCTCGTGTCGTCGACGTCGACCTCCGCGCAGCCGGTCGCGAGCACGCCGCAGTCCTCTCCACGCGCGACCGCGGCGAATGCATAGGTTCCGGTGTCCAGGCCGCCGAACGTGGGGGTCTGCGCCGCGTCACGACGAAAGGCGGCGCGCGCGCTCGCGCTGTCGGGAACGCCGTCGAGGAGCATCGGCGCGAGTGCGGCGCAGCTCGCGCCTTCGTAAGCGCCGATCTCGAGCCACACGGATGCGGCCGCGACATCCGCGGGCACCCGGAGATCGAACGCGATGTCGGACTTCGTCTTGCAAGCCGCGGCGACGACCACCGAGGCCACGAGCGCCAGAAGCGGCACGAACGCACCAGGAGCGCGACTCACGGCCGAATACTGGGCCCATCCGGCCGGAGGAGCAACGTCGCTTATGGCTGGGATTCGCCAGCCAGTGTACTGAGCGCGCCGTCGGGCGCGGCGGCGCCGGCGAGCAGCGATTTGCCCGCTGTGGTCCCGGCGGGCGAATCCCCTCGGAACAGCTCGCGAACCCTGGCCGCCGCTGGGTCGCTCTCCGCGCGATGCCCCGCGGCCGCGGTCGCCAGCCAGACGAGGACCGCCGCGGTTGCGCTCAGCGCGAGCGCGAGCGCCGCGCGGATGCGGGAGGTGCGCGGCCGGAAGAGCGGGAGCTCAGGAAGGGTCGTATCGCGGCGTGAGACGGGCGCGACGTCGAGCGCGGTATCGGGCAGATCGGCGTAGAGCTCGCGAGCGGCGTCGTGGAGCGCGGCGCCCATCGCGCGCGCGTCGCGGAAGCGTCGGTCGGGGTCGTGCGCGAGCGCCTTCGCGAACCAGCGGTCCAGCGTTGCCGGGAGCTCGGGCCGCAGCGCGCTCGGCCGCACGAACGAGCCCCCGTCGACCGCGACGTAGAGACCCTCGAGCGAATCGGCGCCGAAGGGCGTGCGGCGCGTGAGCGCGAAATACGCGACCGCGCCGAGCGAGAAGAGGTCGGAGCGCGCGTCGGTCAGCGCGGGCTCGAACATGTGCTCGGGGCTCATGTAGCTCGGCGTACCCGCCGGCAGGTGATCTGCTTCGAGGCAGTCCTCCTTGCGGGTTGGCTTGGCGACGCCGTAGTCGAGCAGCTTGACGAACGTGCCCGCACCGGCAACGAGAAAGACGTTCTCTGGCTTGAGATCGCGGTGGACGATACCCGCCTCGTGCGTCGCGGCAAGCGCTTCGCACGTCTGCGAGACAATCTCCACGACCTCGCTGACGGACAGCGCGCCGTGGCGGCGAACGCGCTGCTCGAGCGTCTCGCCGTGGAGGAGCTCGAGGACGAGGTAGGGCTCGTCCGCCTCGTCAGGTCGGCAATCGTGCACCTCGACGACGTGGGGACTGGCGATGCTCGCGGTGATGCGCGCCTCGCGCAGGAAGCGCGCCCGCGCGCTCGGCACGGCAGCCCAGGGCCCGGCCATGAATTTCACGGCGACGGTGGTCCCGAGGACGAGATGCTCCGCGGCCCAGACGGAGCCCATGCCGCCGTCGGCCACCCTCCGCACCAGCCGCAACGTGCCGGACAGCACCTGACCCGCTTCGTGCTTCACGAAGCGGGTCAGGTGCAGCGCCCGTGCCGCTCGCGCGCACCGTAATTCCCCGCGTTCTGTCGTCCCGGCGTGCCGTGCGAACTAGCCACACCGTGGCTTTTTCATCGGCCGCCCGGGACGACTACTTGTCCATCGACATGCGGACTTCTTTGGTCTGCTCGGGGGCGACCTCGACGATCAGGTTCTTGCGGGCGCCGTTCGGTGCCGAGAGCTGGAGGACATGGCGTCCCGAGGGTACCGGTCGATTGAAGATGTGGCCCGCGCCGAGCGGCGTGCCGTTGTCGACGATCTGATCGCACTTCGGCATGCACACCACCGTGATCGCGCCGAGCGCGGTCGGCTTCGCGGCCGTCGGCTTCGGCGGGGCCGCAGGAGCGGGCGCGGGCGCCGCCGCGACGGGCGAGGGGCGCGCGGTCGGCGCGGGCGCGGCCGGCTGCGGCTGCGGCAGCAGGACGACGGGCTGCGCGACGGCAGGTTGCGCGACGGCAGGTGGCGGGGCGGCGGGCGGCGCAGCGCCGGGCGGCGTTTGGAGCGCAGCCGCCGCGGTGTCGGGCGTGGCCTGCACCGGCGCCGACGCGGTCATCTGCGGCGCCGTCACCGCAGAAGGCGGCGCGCCCGGCGGAACGAGCGTCGAGCCCGGCTGATTCACGACATTGTTGAACGCCGTGCGAGCGCTGGAGAAGGGACCGACGCCCGTGCCGCTCGCCCCCGCGACGCTTCCCGCGGTGGGGCTGGGAGCCGTGCCCTTCGGCGCGGACGGCGAGCTCGTCGACGAGATGATGGCGATCACCACGCCCGCGATCAGCAGCGCGATGGAGCACGAGAGCGCGGCGACGACCCACATCGGCGGCCGGCGCTTGTAGCGCTGCGCCGTCATCGTGCGGTTGTCGTAGGGCGGCATGTTCCCGCGGATCGTCGGCAGCTGGCGCGCCGAGGTGCGCGGGATGAACTCGCCGCTCTGTCCGGTGGGGTGCGGGCCGCTCCGCGGCACGTAGTCGTGCAGCGGGGGATTCGACATCGCGCGCCCGTAGTCGTTCGGGTCGTGCGGAGGCGCGCTCACGTGACCGGGCTGCGGGAGCCCGATGGTCTCGTTGAACGAGAAGTCGCTGCTGCTGTGCTGCGGAAGGTGCGGATGCATTGGCTGCGGCGGCTGCATCTGCATCTGCGGATAGCCGACCGGGTTGAGCATCGGCGGCAATTGCTGCTGGTGCG
>JAYTHX010000369.1:0-3548 GCA_043732195.1 Polyangiaceae bacterium | reverse complement strand
CGCGCGAGATCCCGGCCGCGCAGCTCACGATCTGGGACGACCTCGGCCACTACCCGCAGGTCGAGGCGCCCGACCTCGTCGCCCGCGCGGTCGCGGCCTTCTGGTCGGCTCTCCAGTAGGTAGCCCACGCGCGCTCCCCTTGCTGCACATCACGCAGTCGCAGGACCCCGGCGACGTCGCCGGTTCCTGGTCGAGCAAGGCGAGGCAATCTGATAGCCTCCCGGGCGTGAAGATCTGTCCGCGTTGCTCCGATTTGTTCGGTGACGACGCGGCCTTCTGCCCGCACGACGGGCTCGGCCTCGAGAAGGTGAAGGACCGCTTCCTCGGGCGCACCATCGCCGCGCGCTATCGCCTGATCCGGCGGCTCGGCTCGGGCGGTATGTCCGTCGTGTACCTCGCTCGGCACGAGCTCATCTCGCGGCTCAGCGCGATCAAGATCCTGCGGCCCGAGCTCTCGCTCATCACCGAGCACCGCGAGCGCTTCCTGCGCGAGGCGCGGGCCGTCAACCGCATCAACCACGAGAACATCGTGGAGATCACCGATGTCGGCGAGTCGGACGGCATCGCGTACCTCGTGATGGAGTTCGTGGAGGGCGAGACGCTCCTCGTCACCATCCAGCGAGGCCGCGTGCCGTGGCCGCGCGCCCTGCGCATCGGCATGCAGGTGGCGAGCGCGCTCGCCCGCGCCCACCAGATGGGGGTCATCCATCGCGACCTCAAGCCCGAGAACATCCTCCTCGTGAAGCGCTCCGCGGACGACAACGACTCGGAGCATGTGAAGCTCACCGACTTCGGCATCGCGAAGGTCACCGGCGAGCCCTCGCTCACGCTGAACGAGCAGCTGTTCGGGACGCCAGGCTACATCGCCCCCGAGTACGTGGGCGGGCTCGGCATCGACGGTCGCTCCGACATCTATTCGCTGGCGGTGGTGGTCTACGAGATGATCACGGGCGTCCTGCCGTTCGAGGGCAAGGGGCAGTCCGAGCTCTTGCTCAAGCCGTTGACCTCGGCGCCGATCCCGCCCAGCCATCGCATCGAGGGCCTCCCGACCGATCTCGAGTCGCTCCTGCTCCGCTGTCTGGCGCGTGATCCGAACGAGCGCCCGCACGACGCGTTCGCAGTGCACGACGCCTTCGCGGACATCGTCCGGCGTTTCAGCTCCAGCGCCACCATCGCGCCGCCGCGCGGCGTCTCCGAGAGCCCGCCGGACAACCCGCGCGAGCCGAGCGAGACGGTGGTCGACATGAAGGCCGCCGTGCCGACCGGCCACGTGGCCGAGAACCTCGGCCCCGTCACGCACGAGATGAGCTCGCGCTGGTCCACGGCGCTCGCCGACCTCGAGGCGCACATCGCGAAGGCGCGGAAGCTCGGCGGCACCCACGCGCGTGCCGCCGCTCGGGCCGCGGAGCTGGCGATGGTGGCGGGCGAGATGGTGCCGCGCGTGGCGCGTGCCGCGAAGTGGGTCGGCGAGCTCCAGGCGAAGGTCGATCGCCTCGAGGCGACGGGCCGCGATTTCCGGACGAACCTCGGTCACGCGATCGACGTGCTCGTCCATGACCGCTCGCGCGAGCGCGCCCACCTCGACGAGATGAGGGCGCGGCGCAATGCGCTCGAGGGATCGATCCAGGGCGCGGGCCAACCGATCCCGTCCTCGAGCCCGCAAGGCTACAACGAGACCGCGCCGCTGGCGCCGCTCACCGGTCCCTCGCAAGACCCGCGCGCGTGGGAGGTCGAGGCCTTGCTCGCCGAGGAGAAGCGCGCGGCGCAGACCGACGCCGACCTCGCGTTCCAGCTCGACGCGCTCCAAGCACAGCTCGACGCGAAGAACGAGGAGTTCGAGCGCGAGCTGATCCAGGCGACGGGTCAGCTCGAAGGCTCGCTCTCGGCTCTGCGCCGCCTCACGTCGGAGATCGTGCGCACCATCGACGACGGCATCGGCATCCTCCAGCGTACGGGCTGACGGCGTCGCGCACGCGGTGGGCGTCGGGTCCCGTCCTGCCGTGCGGCCTCGAGCAGTGCCGCCACGCGCGCCTCTCCCCGAGCGAGCGCAGCGCCGGCGCCCGGGTCACTCGCCCTTCGGCCTACGACGCGTCCGGCGCTCGAGCTCGAACAGCTGCGCCGCGATCACGATCCAGATCACCGGGTAGAGGCTCATCACGTTCGCGAGCGCTCCGACGTCGTTCGCCTCGCTCGTGAGCGTGGCGACGAAGCTGCCGGGATCGAGCTTGGGCGGCGTCACGACGAGGAGCACGAGCCGCGCGAGCACGCTCGCTCCGCCGATGATCAACCACGCGTTCACGCCTGCCCACCAGCTCTCGAGCCGGGGGAGCACCGCGGTCCTGCGGCGGCCCGCCTCCTCCTCCGTGTCGAGCGTGCGATGCGCGGCGTGGTGCACGATCGTGACGACGACCCCAGGCGCCACCACGAGCCCGAAGAAACCGAGCATCGCGAGACGAGGCGACGTCTCGAGCAGCTCGACGAGACGCGGCGCCACCTGGCCGATGACCATCGCCGTGCCGACGAGCAGGCCGAACGACAGCGCGGCGGAGAGCAAAGCGATTCCGGAGGGAACGAAGAACGGACGACGCATCCCCCCGTTGGTAGCGCAACCCAACAACGAGCGCGAGCCCGCCCGGTTCTCGCGACCGCGCCCCGTCCGCGCCAGGGCTCGCGCTCGGAGATCCGCCGGCGCGCCCTTTCCGCGCCGGGGCTTCGATGCGATGCGCGGGCCGCTCGGCTCAGGGTACGTCGCCAGTGAAAGCCCCGCGCCCGAAGTGGCTTCCCGGCCCCGGTGAGACCGTCGCCGCTATCGGCTTCCAGGCTCTCGAAGCGAAGGTCGGCACCGAGCGAGACCCCGACGCGTCGCCTTGCGGACAGCCTCTCGCCTGCGACCCCTGACGCGCGTCAGCCGCGTCCGAGCAGGCCGCCCAGGTGCCGGCGCTTCGGGACGTCGACGTCGGTGTCGCGCAGGAAGCGGAGGTTCGTCACGTTGATCGCCGCGTGCGCGATCAGCGCGCCGATCAGGCTGCCCGTCGCGAGGAAGAGCCCGCCGAAGAGGAGCCCCATGACCGTTGCCCAGGCCGCCCAGGCCCACCGCACGCGGCCGCGCATCTGGTGCAGCAGTCCGAAGGCGAGCGACGAGGCGATGATCCCGAATGTCGTCATGAGGAGACCGCGGAAGAAGAGCTCCTCCCCGAGCGCGCTGGCGATCCCGAGAATGAGGAGCGTGCCGTTGCCCTTGCCGCGAATCGCGGGTCGCAGGTCGGAGTGGAGCGCGCGCGCCCAGCCCCAGCGGCGCACGAAATGCCGGGTGGCCCGGATGGTCAGCACCGCGAGCACGATGCCGCCGATGGCGCTCAGCACGTGACCCACGATCCCGCCGAACGCGACCGGTAGCGGTAACCATGTATCCGCCTCGTCGACCGCGATCGGGCTCTGCCCGCGCGCGAGGGCGGCCCCGACCGCGACCAGCGCGAGCGCACCGTAGACGACCGCCGGGCCGATCCACGCTTCCACCGCGCGAGGCAGCGGTGCGGCCGGACGCAGCA
>JAYTHX010000368.1:0-3561 GCA_043732195.1 Polyangiaceae bacterium | reverse complement strand
ACGGACGCGACGCTCATCCTCGCCGCGCGGACGCTCGGCGCCACGCGCCTGCGCGCGTTCTTCTCGGTGCAGCTGCCGCTGGCCACGCGTGGCATCGTCGCCGCGCTGATGCTCGCGTTCGCGCGCGCCATCGGCGACTTCGGGGTGACGCTCATGGTGGCGGGCGACATCCCGGGGAAGACGCGCACCGCCTCGCTCGCAATCTACAGCGCCATCCAGGGCCAGCGCGAGGGCGAGGCCACGACGATGGTGGTGGTGCTCACGTTCCTGGTGCTCTCGCTGCTCTATGCCGTTGGCAAGCTCACCGCGCGGCGGCCGCGATGAGGACGTTGAAGGTGCGCCTCGCGCTCGCGACGACGTCGTTCGCGCTCGACGTGGCGTTCGAGGTGCCGCCGGGCGTGACGGTGCTCTTCGGGCCTTCGGGCGCGGGCAAGAGCCGCACGCTGGGATGCATCGCGGGCATCGTGCGGCCCGATCGCGGGCTCATTGCGCTCGGCGACGACGTGTGGTTCGACGACGCGAACAAGCGTGAGCTGCCCATCCACCAGCGGCGGGTGGCCTACGTGTTCCAGTCGCTCGCGCTGTTCCCGCACCTGACCGCGGCCGACAACGTGGCCTACGGGGTAGCGCGCTCGGTGCTTGCTGCGGACCGGCGGGCGCGCGCTCACGACATGCTGAAGCGGATGCGCGTGGGCCACCTCGCGGATCGCAAGCCAGCCACGTTCTCGGGCGGCGAGGCGCAGCGCGTGGCGCTGGCGCGCGCGTTCGCGATGCAGCCGCGCGTGCTCCTGCTGGACGAGCCGTTCTCGGCGCTCGACGCCGACGTGAAGCGCGAGCTGCTTGCGGAGGTCGGCGAGTGGCTGGCGCGCGAGGCGGTGCCGGCGATCCTGGTGACCCACCTCGAGGAGGAGGCCGCGGCCCTGGGCCACCGCGTGGTGCTCATGGACAGCGGCAAGGTCACGCGCGAAGCGGCGATGGACGACCCGACGCTCTCGCTCCCGAAGATCCGCGCCTCCGCGAAGGGCTGAGGATCGGTCTGTACGGGAAGTCGACAGAGTGTCCAGCCATCGCTGTTCGGCGTAGCTTCGGCTCACAGGCCCGTCGCAGCCCGCACCCGGAGTCTCGCGATGATGTAGCTGCCTGCGCTGTCGTGTCTCGTGGTCCTCCTCGCGCTGCTCGCGGTGACCCCGGGGTGCGACGTCTCCTTCGCCGACGCTGTGCGCTTTCTCTACGTCGAGGCCTGCCCGCGCCAGGCCGGCGTGGACGCCTCGGTCTTCGATCCGCTGCGCGTCTCGGTGGTCGAGCTCGTGGCCGGCGCCGCACCTTCGCGTTTGCCGGCGAGGCGCGCGCCGCGCTCTTTGCCGAAGCGCTTCACCGGGAGCTCGAACGACGAACCGCGCTCGTCGCCCGCGGCGAGGTGCCGGCCGATGCGCGCGCCGAGGCCGCTCGTTACCTCACGACGATGACCTACGCCGGACGGGCACTGGTCGGCTCGCAGCACGGGCTCGACATCGGTCCCCCGGAGGCGGCGCTCGTCCTGCCTCCGCCGTACCGCCATCTCCACCTCGTCGCCTGCCCGTCGCCTGCGCTCGGCAGCGCGCTGCTGGCGCACTTCGCGAAGGGCGTGGTCACGCTCGGTAGCGACGATCCCGCCGCGGCTCGAGCCCTCGCGCCCGGCTGGGCGCGTGTCGCCGCCCTCGGCGCGATGCAGCGACCGCCGCTCGACCTCCGCGAGCTCTGAGATCTCGACGGGTTAGCTCGGTCGAGGGGAAAAAAAAGAAATCGACTGCCGCCTTGTCGATCGGCGCCTCTTGGTTCGTCGTGGAGATGGGCCCACCATGGGCCTCCCGCAAAGGAGTACTTCGATGCAATTTCTCATTCTGATCACGGGCGACGAGAAGGCGGCTGCGAACGCGACGGTTGGGCAGCAGAAGGAGGTCATGGACGCCTACCTGAAGTACACGGACGAGCTCGGCAAGTCGGGCGCGATGAAGGCTGGCGAGGCCCTCCATCCCTCGTCGAAGCACTCCGCTCGGATCTCTCACAAGGAGGGCCGCCGCGTGGTCCTCGACGGGCCGTTCGCCGAGGCGAAGGAAGTGGTCGGCGGCTTCTACCTCATCGACGTGAAGACCCGCGAGGAGGCCGTCGAATGGGCCGCCAAATGCCCGGGCGCGCTCTACGGCAGCGTCGAGCTTCGCGAGGTGGTGACGTTCCCGCAGTGAACCTGGCTATGATCCGGAGCCGTGCAGGCTCCGGATCCCACCCATCTCGTCGCCTCCGCGATCTGGCGTGCCGAGGCGGGCAAGGTGACCGCGAGGCTCGTCCGGATGGTCCACGATGTGGACCTGGCCGAGGAGATCGCCCAAGAGGCGCTGGTCTCCGCTCTCGAGCGGTGGCCCGAGACCGGAGTACCCGAAAATCCTGGAGCTTGGCTCATGGCTACCGCGAAGCATCGTGCGATCGACGAGCTGCGGCGTGCGCGGCGTGTGCAAGCGAAGCACGAGGCGATCGCGCACGAGTTCGACGCGGTCACCATGCCGTCGTTCGACGAGGACCTGGACGACGACGTTGGTGACGACCTCCTGCGGCTCGTCTTCGTCGCGTGTCATCCGGTACTACCCCGCGAGGGACAGGTGGCGATGACGCTGCGGCTGCTCGGCGGGCTCTCGACGGCCGAGATCGCGCGGGCGTTTCTCGTCCCCCAGACCACGATTCAGCAACGCATCGTCCGCGCGAAGCAGACGCTCGCGGAGAAGCAGATCCCGTTCGAGGTTCCGCGGGCCGAGGACCTCGGCCCGCGCGTCGCCGCGGTCCTCGAGGTCGTCTATCTCGTCTTCAACGAGGGCTACTCCGCGACGGCGGGCGAGGACTGGATGCGTCCTGCGCTCTGCGAAGACGCACTGCGGCTCGGTCGTGTGCTGAGCGAGCTCGTTCCCGCAAATCCCGACGTTCACGCGCTCGTTGCACTGATGGAGATCCAGGCGTCGCGCACCGCTGCGCGCGCTGGGCCCGGCGGCGAGCCGGTGCTAATGCTCGAGCAAGATCGCTCGTTGTGGGAACACGATCGCATTGCGCGCGGTCTCTCCGCGCTCGTTCGCGCGGAGAAGATCGCACCCGAGCCAACGGCGTACGTCATCCAGGCGCAGATCGCGGCATGCCACGCGCGGGCGAAGGCCGCGGCAGACACGGACTGGGCGCGGATTGCTGCCCTCTACGAAGCGCTCGGGCGGGTCATGCCGGGACCAGTCGTGGATCTCAACCGAGCGGTGGCGCTCGGCATGGCATTCGGCCCCGCGGCAGGGCTGGAGCTGATCGATGCGATCGCCGAGGACCCTGCGCTCGCTGGTTACCACCTCTTACCCGCGGTTCGGGGGGACCTCCTCGCGAAGCTCGGGTGCTTCGAGGCTGCCCGCATCGAGCTCGAACGCGCGGCGAAGCTCACGCAGAACGAGCGCGAGCGAGCGATGCTTCTCGCGCGTGCGCGCGCGTGCACGCGCCAATCCTGAGCGACGGGGCAGAGTCCCATTCGCGAGGTACCGCGCGACGCCCGGCCGCGCGAAA
>JAYTHX010000367.1:0-11530 GCA_043732195.1 Polyangiaceae bacterium | reverse complement strand
CCGCCGGCTCACGCCGCCGAGCGTCTTCATCGGCCGGAGGTTCAGATCGTCGAGCAGCTCGCGGATCCGCGCGTTCAACGACACCAGAGAGAAATGCTACTCGCGTGCCTCGCCATGTCGCCGTACGTCCGCTGGATCGTCGGCTCGTCGCCCGCGACGTCGGTATCCGCGGAAATCGGACCATCGTGAACGCTCGGATCGGACCATCGGTCAGCGCCTCCACGTAGCCCGTCATCCCCGTGTTGAACACCACCTACCCGTCGTACCGCGGGCAGATCCTCGTGCTCACGTATCCGATGCAGGGCAACCATGGCGTCCCCGCCGGGCCGTGCGAGTCAGAGCGGGTGCAGGTCGCAGGTCTCGTGATCGCGCGGCTCGCGGTCCGTCCCACCCACGAGGGAATGCGCCAGGACCTCGCGGCCTGGCTCCGTGCCGCGGGCGTGCCGGCGCTAGAGGGCGTCGACACGAGGGCCATCACGCGCCGGCTCCGGGCCAGCGCTACGATGCGCGGCGGGCTGCGCGGGGCGTGGTCGAACGCGGGTACCGCGCCCGTGGTGGACATGACGACCGTCGCCCAGCAGGTGACCGCGGCGGGCATCACCGAGGATGCCGAGGGCGCGCGCCGGGTGCTCGTCATCGACTGCGGGACGAAGCGCAGCATCGTCGCGTCGCTGCGCGAGCGAGGGCTGGCGGTCGTGCGAGCCGCCTTCTCCGAGCCGTGGGGCTCCCGTTCGGCCACCGCTCGCAGAACCAGCCCGTGCTCGACCTCTACACCCGCCGCGCCTAGCTGACGTCGCAGAACCACCGCCACGCGGTCGATGGGGCGTCGATCGGCGGGGACTTCGTCGCGTCGTTCACGACATCAACGACGCCATGAACGAAGGAATCGCCCACCGGGCGAAGCCAATCCTCTCCCTGCAGTTCCATCCCGAGGCCGCCTCCGGGCCGCACGACACGCAGCACGTTCGATCGCTTCGCAGCGATGGTCCATGGTCGCCGCGCGGTGCAAGCCGCGCTGCGTACTCGTGCTCGGGTCGGGCGCTCTCCCGATCGGCCAGGCCGGCGAGTTCGACTACTCCGGCTCGCAGGCGCTCAAGGCGCTGCGCGAGAAGGGGATTCGCACCGTCCTCGTGAATCCCAACATCGCCACCGTGCAGACCGCACGACGTGGTCGACGAGGTTTATTTCCTCCCCATCGAGGCCGGAGTGACGGTGCTCGGCACTCCCATCGACGCGATCCGCGCCACCGAAGATCGTTCGATCTTCAACGCGCGGCTCGCTGAGATCGACGTCCAGGTCGCTCGGAGCCGCCACGCCGACACCGCGGAGCAGGTCATCGAGGCGGCCCGGACGATCGGCCTGCCGGTGATCCTGCGCGCGGGCTTCTCGCTCGGCGGCAAGGGCGCGGCGACCGCCCGTACCGAGGACGAGGTCGTGCGCCTGGCTCCCCGCGCCCTGGGAGGCGGCCGCGGCGTGCTCGTCAAGGAGTGCCTCTCCCGCTGGAAGGAGATCGAGTACGAGATCGTTCGTGACGGCGCGGACGACGCGCTCACGATCTGCAACATGGAGAACGTGGACCTGATGGAGATCCACACGGCGAGTCGATGGTGGTCGCGCCGACCCAGACGCTCGACGATTCCGACCACCAGCTGCTGCGCAACATCGCCCTGAAGACGGCACGGCATCTCGGCATCGTGGGTGGGTGCAATATCCACTATGCGCTCTGTCCCGCCACGGCGGACTAACGGATGATCGAGGTGAACGCGCGGCTTTCGCGGTCGAGCGCGCTCGCGTCGAAGGCGACTGGCTATCCCCTCGCGTACGCCGCCGCCAAGATCGCGCTCGGCTATACGTTGCCAGAGATCCTTAGCGGGATGACGACGGCGTTCTTCGAGCCCGCCCTCGACTAGATCGTCTGCAGTCCTGCTCAAGGGGATGAACTCCGTCGGCTTCTTTTGCGCGCGAGGCGCAGCTTCTCCTCGCGCGAAGGCTCGCGCGGTACGCGACGTCAGGCACCGCCGACGTGCGCGCCAGCAAGGGGTGAGCTGCATCCGCGTCTCGAATGGCGAATCCACGAGCGAGGGGCCAAGCGCCCTCTCGCTGCTGCGCGAGGGCGCCGTCGACCTCGTGATCAATGTCGCGCGCGAGTACGACGCGCACGGCCTGCCGGATGGCGCGCTCATTTGGCGGCTCGCGGTCGACCTCGAGGTGCCCCTCATCACGGACCTGATGCTGGCCCGCGCGGTCGTGCAGGCCGTCGTCGCCCCCCCTCGCGCGACGCGCTCGAGGTGCTGCCGTGGCGTTCCTATCGCTGAAGACGGCCGGGGCCGCTCAGACCGCTTCCTTCAGGATCTTCAAATACCTTTCGGCGACGCTCGCCACATCGAAGCTCTCGGCGCGCTCCAGCGCGCGTTTCTTGTAGTCTGCATACACCGCGGGGTCGGTGGCGAGGGACTCCACCGCGTCCGCGATGGCGACGTGGTCGCGGATGGGCACCAGGAAGCCGTGCTTGCCGCCCTCGAGGATCTCGCGCGGGCCGCCCGGACAGTCCGTGCTCACCACGGGGAGCCCGCAGGCCATCGCCTCGACGAGCACGTTGCCGAAGCCCTCGTACGTCGATGCGAACGTGAACACGTCACACGTGGCCATGACCGCGTGGATGTTGTCGACCCAGCCCATCCACTCGACGCAGTCCGCGATGCCGAGCGCGCGCGCCTTGTCGTGGAGCATCGCCTTGTTCGTGCCTTCGCCGAGGACGACGAGGCGCACGTCGAGCTTGCGCTTGCCGACCAGCACCGCGAGAGCCTCGAGGAGCGTCGCGTAGTCCTTGGGCTCCGCGAGCCGGCCCGCCATGACCATGCGGAACGAACCGCCGACGCGCGGCTTGTCGGAAGAGAGCCTCGCCTCCGCGCGGATCTCGTCGAGGTTCTGCGGGTTGTAGATGGTCGTGATGTTCGCGAGAGGAACGCCCATCCGGCCCAGGCTGTTCTTCACGCCGTCGGAGATGGCGATGATACGCGTTGCCAGCGGATAGAGGCGCTGCACCATCATCCCCACGACACGCCGCGGCCCGACGTACTCGGCCTCGGAGAACGAACGCTCCGAGATGTAGACGGGGCTCCGGTTGCCGAACCAGCGCGTGAGGATGTGCAGGAGGTTCGCGCGGGTGAGGAAGCTGATGGTGGCGTCCGGCTGGAGCTGCTTCAGGAAGCGCGCGAGCTCGAAGGCGCCCACCGGAACGAGCGCGAGGCGACCGGGGCCGCGGAGGAGGCGCCGCGCCTCGAGGCTGTGCAGCTTCACCTCGGGCGGCAGGTCGTAGACGATCGGCCCGCCGTGCAACGTGACGATGGTGAGGGCGTGGCCCTGCGCGCTCCAGTGCTGCGCCAGCGTGCAGGCGACGCGCTCTGCACCGCCGCCCTCGAGGCTGTTGATGACGAGGAGGATCTTCATGCCGCGCCTCCGGCGACGCCGCGATACAGGCGCTCGATGTACTCGGCGTAGACCTCGACCCGATGCTCGCGGGCCACGAGGGCGCGGGCCGCCTCGCCCATCCGCTGCGCGCGCGCCGGTTGCGCGAGCAGCGAGGCGATGGCCGCTGCCACGGCCGAGGCATCGGGCGGGACGAGGAGACCGGTGTCGAGCGTGACGAGGCGGTGCGTCGACCCGACGTCGGATGCGACGATCGCGTTGCGACACATCATCGCATCGAGGAGCGACTGCGAAGGGAAGTTGTCGGTCGTCTTCAACGTCACCGCGATCGACGACTCCGCGAACAACTCGGTGGCCCGGCGCTCGCGATTCCAGTCGACGAGGTCGGCGAGGCCGAGCGCCTTCACGCGCGCCGCCACGGCGTCTCTCAACGCGCCCTCGGCGAACAGCGAGACCCGGAAGTCGCGCTGCGTTCTCGCAACGACTCCGATGGCTTCGATGAAGAGCAGCGGGTTCTTCACCTCGTCGAGCTGTCCGAGGAGGACCACCCGGCGCTGCTTGGCCACGGCGTCGACGTCGGTAGTACCGAGCATCGAGCCGGGGCTCACGTGCAGGCGACGGACGACCTTCGGAGCCAGCCCGCGCGCGAGCGCATGCTGGATGGGCCGCGAGAGGCAATTGACGACGGCGCCGCTCTCGCACGCCTGGCGGAGGAGCAGCTCGAGGTGCCAGCTCTCGCCCGTGGCCACGGCCTCCACCACCGATCGCGCGCGCAGGGGCAGGGGAGCCATGAAGTAGCTCATGGGCGTCAGGTGATGCAGGGCGTCGGTCGGCGCGACGGCCTGGGCCTCGGTCAGCGCCGTTCGGAGCAGCCGGCGCCACGCGAGGAACGCGGTGACGTAGGTGCCGCGCAGGCGCTCGAGGTGCTCGCCTCCCGGATCCGGCCCAATCGGGTGTAGCTCGAGGCCGCCGCCCGTGAGGATGCCGACCTGGGTGAGCGAACGGAGCAGCCGATCCGGCGCTACCAGATAGTAGGAGTTGCGGCCCTGATCCGCGAGGTACTGCGCGAGCGTGGCGAGGCGCCGTTCGGCGCCGCCCATCCTCACGCTCAGCAGGACGATCCCGATTCTCATCTCGCGCTTGGCCTCGCCCTCACCTCGCATATGGCCGCCTCATCGCCGTTGCAAGACGTCTCGTACGAACGGCGCGCCGTCGCCGATCGTTGCTTCGCACCACACTGCGAGCGCGAAGGCGTGCCAGAGCAGCTGCGGGTCGGTGGCGGCCCAGGCGCGCCAGCGACCGTCCCCGAGCTGCTTGCTCGAGAGCAGGCCGAACCGCTCGAGGCGCGGCGTCTCGAAGAGCCGGTCGGCGGCGGGGGCGAGCGCGCCGCGCAGCCACTTCTCGACCGGCACGCCGAACCCCTGCTTCTTCCGCCGTGCGAGCGCCTGGCCGAAGCGCTTCTCGTGGAGCGCGCGGAGCACGCGCTTGCCGCCTTTCAACGTGTACGCGCGAGGGAGACCGACCCCGGCCTCCACGACGCGATGATCGAGGAATGGGACACGCGCCTCGAGGCTGACCGCCATCGTCGCGCGGTCGACCTTCGTGAGCATGTCGTTGGCGAGGGGGCTTGCGAGGTCGCAGGCGAGCGTCTTCGCGAGGTCGTCCCCGGTCGCGTCGGCGAAGCGCTGGCGGCCGGGTGCGATGAACTTGTCTCCGTCCGTGGGGCGCAGCACCAGCGGTGCGGCGCGCGCGAGGGAGACCACCTGCGTGAGCGCGAGGTGCGCCTCCGCGTCCGAGCCGTCGAGCCCGCGGGCGAGGCGCGCCGCCGTGCGCAGGAGATCGGAGGTCCGGCTCGTACGGTCGGTGCGCGCTGGGATCCTGCGCAGCGCTGCGGCGAGGAGCGGGCGCGCACCCGGAACGCGCGCGAGCTGGCGACGGAGCTCGAGGATCTTGTGCTTCTTGTAGCCGGCGAAGACCTCGTCCCCGCCGTCGCCGGCGAGCGCGACCTTGTGGTCTGCCACGACCGTCTTCGAGAGCAGGTAGGTCGCGATGCCCGAGGAGTCACCGAACGGCTCGTCGTACACGAGCAGCGCATCGGCCGCGGCGTCGAGCGCGTTCTGCTCGTCGAGCAGTGCGACCTTGCACGTGACCCCGAGGATGTCCGCGGTCGCGCGCGCGTAGGGCGACTCGTCGAAGCGCTCCTCGCGGAACCCCACCGAGTACGCGGTGATCGGCTGCGAAGAGGCCTCCTTCGCGTACGCCGTCACGAGCGACGAGTCGATGCCGCCGCTCAGGAACGACGCGACCGGCACGTCGCTCTCGAGGTGTTCCTTCACCGCGCGGCGGAGGATCGGCTCCACGTAGGTCATCGCGTCGTCGAGCGAGCGGACGCGCCGCGCCTCGGGCGACGGACGCAGCGTCCAGTAAGGGAGCGTGGTGCGCGCGCCCGTCGCGAGATCGATCTCCAGGCGCGTGCCCGGCGCGAGCCGCCGCACGCCACGGTGGATGGTGAACGTCTCGGGCACGTACGACCACGCGAGCATCGCGTGCGCAGCGTCGGGGTCGAGCGCGAACAGCGCGTCGAAGCGCGAATGGCGCCTGCGCACGCTCTCGAAGCAGCGCAGCTCGGACGCGAAGGCGAGGGGACCGCCGGTGTCGGCGACGAAGAGCGGCTTGATCCCGAACCGATCGCGGCTGAGGACGACGCGACGCCGCCGACGATCGTGCACGGCGAACGCCCACATGCCGACGAGCTCCTGCTCGACGTGGTCGGGGTCTCGCTCGTAGAGCCGGAGCACCACTTCGGTGTCACTGCGCGTGTGGAAGCGTACGCCTTCGGCCTGGAGCCGCTCGCGGATGGCCGGCGCGTTGTAGACCTCGCCGTTGTAGACGAGCGCGATCGCGCCGTCGTCGCTGAACATCGGCTGGCGTCCTCCGGCGAGGTCGACGATGGCGAGCCGTCGCATGCCAAGGGTCGCTTCGCCGTGCGGCGCGACGCCGCCGCCATCGGGCCCGCGGTGGAGCATCGCGGCGTTCATCGCGAGGACGAGGCCTTCCTGCTCCTGGGCGGACGTCTCGACACCGAGGATTCCAGCAATCCCGCACATCTGGTCGGGCTGTCTACCACCATCGGGCCCTCCTGACGGCTTTTCGCCTCGCACGCGAGCTGCTACACCTTCCGATTCTGCGGGCCTGATGAATGTTCTCGGCCCCCGCGTCACCAGTTCTACGAGATTCCAAGTGATCCGAGCGTGCGGAGCATGAAGCGCATCCATCTTTCCGTGCCGCACATGGGCTCGGCGGAGGAGACCTACGTCCGCGAGGCCTTCTCGACGAACTGGGTCTCCACCGTGGGGCCCAACATCGACGCATTCGAAGCCGCGTTCTCCGCGAAGACGAACGGGCTGCCGTGCGTCGCCCTGTCGAGCGGCACCGCAGCGCTCCATCTCGGCCTTCGTCTGCTCGGCGTCGGCCCGGGCGACGAGGTCTTCTGCCCGACCCTCACGTTCGTCGCGTCGGTTAACCCGGCGATCTACCTGGGCGCGCGGCCCGTATTCCTCGACAGTGAGCGCTCAAGCTGGAACCTCGACCCGGCCCTCCTCGCCGCCGCGCTCCGCGAACGCGCCGCGCGCGGCAAGCTCCCTCGCGCCGTGGTGGTCGTGCATCTCTACGGCCAGAGCGCCGATCTCGACCCCATCTTCGCTGCGTGCGCCGAGTATGACGTGCCCATCCTCGAGGACGCCGCCGAGGCGCTCGGTACGCTCTACAAGGGGCGGCAGGTCGGCACCCGCTCGCCGATCGGGATCTTCTCGTTCAACGGCAACAAGATCATCACGACCTCGGGCGGCGGAATGCTGAGCTCGCCGAACCGGGCGTGGGTCGAGAAGGCGCGCTTCTGGTCCCAGCAGGCGCGCGATCCCGGCGTCGCGTACGAGCACACCGAGGTCGGGTTCAACTACCGCATGTCGAACGTCCTCGCCGGCGTCGGCCGTGGCCAGCTCGAGGTCCTCGAGGATCGCGTCGAGCAGCGCCGGGCTGTCGCGCATCGCTACCGCGAGGCGTTCGCCGACCTGGCGGGCCTCGAGCTCATGCCGCAGGCGCCGTACGGTCGCCACACCAACTGGCTCAGCTGCTTCCTGGTCGAGGAGTCGCTGCTCGGCTGCTCGCGCGACGCGATCATCGCGGCGCTCCAGAAGGAGAACATCGAGGCGCGTCCGGTCTGGAAGCCGATGCACCTCCAGCCGCTCTTCGCCGACGCGCCCCGCTACGGCGGCGCGGTGGCAGAGGATCTCTTCGCGCGCGGCATCTGTCTTCCGAGCTCGAGCAGCCTCTCGGGCGACGAGCAACGCAGGGTGGTCAGCGTGATCCGCGGGCTCGCCCGCCCGAAGGCCGCGCGGATCGAGGAGGGCGTCCCATGCGAGGGCTGATCATCGCGAACCGTCGGTTCCTCGTGATCGTCGTACACCTCGCCCTCTGGACGGTGGCGTTCGGCGGTTCGTTCCTCCTCCGGTTCGACTTCAACGTCGCGCCGGTCTTCTCGCAGAAGTTCCCGCTCTGGCTCCTCACGTTGCTGCTGGTGCGCGTGGTCGTGAACTGGCAGTTCGGGCTGTTCCACGGGCTGTGGCGCTACTCCGGCACGCGCGACCTCGTCAGCATGCTCAAGGCGTCCGCGGTCTCGGCGGTCCTCTTCGTCGCCGCGGTCACGTTCTTCGGGCCGCGCGGTTTTCCGCGCTCGATCTTCATCATCGACTGGCTCGCGAGCATCATGATCGTCGGCGGGCTCCGCCTCGGCATCCGCACGCTGCGCGAGGTCGCGGCGCAGGTCGCGGTCGGCCCCGAGGGGCGCCGCAAGATCCTCGTGGTCGGCGCGGGCGACGCCGGCGAGATGCTCATTCGCGAGATGGGGCGTCCGCAGAACCGCCGCCGCTACGACCCGGTCGGCTTCGTGGACGACAACCTCGCGAAGGTCGGCGAGCACATCCACGGCGTGCCGGTCCTCGGCCCGCTCTCGCTGGTGCCCGAGCTCGTCGCGCGCCTGGAGGTGAAGGAGATCATCCTCGCCATCCCGTCCATGACCGGGCGCGAGCTGCGCAAGGTCGTCGACGCGTGCCAGTCCGTGGGTGTCGAGATCCGGACGTTGCCGAGCGTCGACCGCTTGATCGACGGCAAGATCACCATCAACCAGCTCTCCAACGTGAACATCGAGGACCTGCTCGGCCGCCAGCCGGTGGTGCTCGATACCGATGCCATCTCGAGCTTCATCAACGGCAAGGTGGTGCTCGTCACCGGCGCGGGCGGCAGCATCGGCTCGGAGCTGTGTCGCCAGATCGGTAAGTTCAAGCCGTCCAGGCTGATCCTCGTCGAGCAGGCGGAGAACGCGCTCTTCCACGTGCACCGCACGCTCATCGCCGCCTATCCGGCGCTCACGATCGTGCCGTGCATCGCGGACATCTGTGATTCGCGGCGCATCGCCGCCATCTTCGACGCCGAGCGCCCGAAGGTGGTCTTCCACGCCGCCGCGCACAAGCACGTGCCGATGATGGAGTGGAACCCCGCCGAGGCCGTGAAGAACAACGTGTTCGGGACCAAGAAGGTGGCGGACCTCGCGCACGAGCACGGCGTCGAGAAGTTCGTCATGGTCTCGACCGACAAGGCCGTGAACCCGAGCTCGGTGATGGGCGTCTCCAAGCGCACCGCCGAGATCTACGTGCAGGCGCTCTCGCAGCGCAGCAAGACCGCCTTCGTGACCGTTCGCTTCGGCAACGTCCTCGGAAGCGACGGCAGTGTGGTGCCGATTTTCAAGGAGCAGATCGCCAAGGGCGGCCCCATCACCGTCACCGACCCGGAGATGAAGCGCTACTTCATGACCATCCCCGAGGCGTGCCAGCTCGTCCTCCAGGCCGGCACCATCGGCGGCGGCGGCGACATCCTCCTACTCGACATGGGCGAGCCCGTGAAGATCGTCGATCTCGCGCGCGATCTCATCAAGCTGAGCGGCCTCGTCGTCGGCGAGGACATCGACATCGTCTTCACCGGCGTGCGTCCCGGCGAGAAGCTCTTCGAGGAGCTCGCGATCGACGGAGAAGACGTCGACAAGACGAAGCACCCGAAGATCTTCGTCGGCAAGTTCCTGCCTCACTCGTGGAACGAGGTGGAGAAGGCGCTCCACGCGTTGCACGACGCCTCGCAGGAGACCGACGGCGACCGCATCCGCGCGTGCTTCTCTGCGATCGTCCCCGAGTACCGTCCGGTGCTCGATCGTCCGTCCAAGCTGGAGAAGGTCGACAAGGTCGTGCAGGCCGAGCGCTCCGCGGCGAGGATCACACTCAATTGACGTCTGGCAGCGCCACCCTCCCGTTTCCCTTCGCCGCCGCGAGCAGCTCCGCGCGTCAGGCGCCCATCCGCGTTGCGCACATCGCCACGTCGGACGCGTCGCTCCGCTACCTGCTGCTGAACCAGCTCGCGCACTACCAGGAGGCGGGATACGAGGTCATCGGCATCTCGCGCTCCGGGCCCGACGTAGCGGCGCTCGAGGCCGCCGGCATCCGCTTCATCGAGGCGCCCCTCAGCCGCAGCATCGGGCCGATGGGCGATCTCGTGGCGCTCTACCGCCTCTTTCGCATCCTCCAAAAAGAAGACCTGACGGTCGTGCACACGCACACGCCGAAGGCGGGGCTGCTCGGTCAGTACGCGGCGCTCTTCGCGCGCGTGCCGCTTCGCGTGCACACCATCCACGGGCTCTACTTTCCAGGATTCATGAAGCCGCAGATGCGCTTCCTCTACGTGCTCCTCGAGCGCGCGACGATGCAGTTCTCGCAGCTGAACTTCTCGCAGAACCCCGAGGACGTGCCCGTCGCGATCGCCGAGCACATCTGCAGGGCGGACCGCATCGAGCAGGTGGGCAACGGGATCGACCTGCGGCGCTTCGAGGCCTCGCTCTACTCCGCGGAGCAGCGCCGGCAGACGCGCGCGGAGCTCGGCCTCACGCCCGAGCACATCGTCATCGGAATGGTCGCGCGGCTCGTCGAGGAGAAGGGCTGGCTCGAGATGCTGCGCGCTGCGGCCATCCTCAAGGCGAAGGACCCCCGCGTCCGGTTCGTCTTCATTGGCGGCTTCGAGCCCGCGAAGAGGGACGCGATCCGCGCGGAGGCCCTTCGCGAGCACGGCATCGACGACGTCGCGCAGTTCCTCGGTCACCGCACCGACGTCCACCGGCTCTACACGGCGATGGACATCTTCTCGCTGCCCTCCCACCGTGAGGGCTTCCCGCGCGCCCCGATGGAGGCCTCGGCAATGGGCATCCCTTGCGTCGTCACCGACGTGCGCGGATGCCGGCAGACCGTCGACGACGGCGTGACGGGGTTCGTGGTGCCGGCGCGCGCGCCCGATGCGCTCGCTGCCGCCCTCCTGAAGCTCGTGGACAGCGAGACGCTCCGCCGTACGCTTGGCGCAGGCGCCCGCAAAAAGGCGGTCGCCGAGTTCGATGAGCGCACCGTCATCACCCGCATCCTCGCGGCCTATGACCGCCTGCTCGAGGGGCTTCCGCGGAAGGTCCGTGAAAAGGCGCGAGCTGCCCGATGACGACGCACGGCCTCACGTTCGACCTCGAGTCGTGGCACCAGCTCGTGCGGCGCCGCGTGACCGGCGAGACCCGCGCCGCGGACGAGTCGGTCGTCGCGATGGTGCATCGCTTCCTCGAGGTGTGCGACGAGACCAACACGCGCGCGACGTTCTTCGTCGTGGGGCTGCTCGCCGAGCGCTATCCGGAGCTCGTGCGCGACATCGCGGCACAAGGCCACGAGATAGGCAGTCACTCGTACCAGCACCGCCTCGTGAGCGCGCTGAGCCGCAGCGACCTCAAGGCGGATCTCGAGCGCAGCAAGAAGCAGCTTGAGGACCTCACTGGAACGCCGGTCATCGGCTTCCGGGCGCCTGAGTTCTCCGTGCAGTCGACAGAGCATTTCTGCTTCGAGGTGCTCGCTGAGCTCGGCTTCCAGTACGACTCGAGCGTCTTTCCCGTCCACGGCACGCGCTACGGCATCCCCACCGCGTCGCGGTTGCCGTTCTCGATCCGCACGCCGGCGGGGGCCATCCGGGAGTA
>JAYTHX010000366.1:0-11542 GCA_043732195.1 Polyangiaceae bacterium | reverse complement strand
TCTCCGCGGTCGTGAACCGGCGCGTCAAGGCGGCCTAGAGGCTTCCCGCTATGGCGTTCGCGGGCCGGTTGGAGGAGGCTGGAGGTGCGTGCTTGAGCCGAGTACCTGGCGCTGAATGGCTTCCGCGTGGCCGAGGCGGTGGACGGCGAGCACGCGGTGGCGCAGGCCACCGAGCTGCTGCCCGCGCTGGTGGTGATGGATCTGTCGCTGCCAGGCATCGACGGCTGGGAAGCGACGCGGCGCCTGAAGGCGGATCCGCGCACGAAGCACATCGTGGTCCTCGCGCTCACCGGGCATGCCGAGGACTCGCACGCGCAGCGCGCGCGCGAGGCCGGCTGTGACCACCTCGTGGCCAAGCCCAGCCTGCCCGACGAGCTGCTCGTGAAGGTACGGGCGCTCCTCGACGCGCGCTGACCCTACGTCTCGATCACGTCCACGCGCCACGCGATGTTCGGCAGCTTCTGGGCGGCCTTCACTTCGACCGTGTAGCGCTGGTTCCTGAAGAACGGGACCTTCACGTTGTTCATGCCCGCGAGCGTGACGCTCTGGCCCGCGACCGAGACCTTCAACGTCACCTGACCGGTGAAGGTGATGGCGAGCGTGGTCGATGCGGGCTTCAGCTGGAACGCGAGGAAGTCGGATTCGCTCTCGGGGCTGATGATCCCGCAGAGCGTGGGCGCGATCGTGTTCGCGCTGTCGCGGCTGTCGTTCGGCTCGGCCTCTGCGGGGCAGGGGGTCGGCGCGTCGACCGCGGCGTCGGCGACGCCGCCGCTCGTGCCGGCGGTGCCGCTGGTCCCGCTGCTCGACGCCCCGCCGTTCGGCTCGAAGACGTCCTGACCGCTGGCCCCGCTGCATGCCGCCACGGGCGCGAGACCGAGGAGCCCGAAAGCGGAGGTGCGCAGGAGAGGCCTCATGTCCTCATAGCCTAGCGCCGAACCGACAGACGTGAGCTGCCAGCTGTGCGCTTGTCTCCAGTAGGCTACGTCATAATGGACGGCAACGAGACCCTCGACCCCGGAGAGCGCGCATCGCTCCTCAACGCGGCCGCAAACGCTCGCAGCAACGCGATGCTCACGGGGACCCACGGCGTGGTCGCGCCGCCGCTCGACGCGGCGGTGGTGCGGCTGC
This sequence comes from Polyangiaceae bacterium, assembly GCA_043732195.1. Classification (GTDB taxonomy): domain Bacteria; phylum Myxococcota_A; class Polyangia; order Polyangiales; family Polyangiaceae; genus Labilithrix. The sequence goes on along the minus strand of JAYTHX010000366.1, from coordinate 10,414 downwards.
CGCGCCCGCTCGATCTGCTCGAGGCCGGTGCGCTGTGGGAGGACCGTGAAGGCGAGAAGGAGGCGACCGCGCTGCTGCGCGCGCGGGTCGAGGCCATCGCCGCCGAAGATCCGGTGGGGCGGCTGCGCGCGAACCTCGAGCTCGCGTGGGCCGAGCTCGACGACGGGCTCGGCGCCGCGGCCCGAGCCTCCGCCGAGGCGGCGGGCGCCGCGGTCGAGCACGCGCCCGCAGCGCACGCGCTCCTCCGCATGCTGTCGAACGGACGGTCGCCCGAGGCACTCGCCGCGCAGCTCGCGCACGTCGAACACCTCGCGGACCACGTCTCCGATTCCCTCGTGCGCGCGGATTTCCTGGTCGAGAAGGGACGACTGCTCGAGGCGCAGAGCGGGGCCTCGGCGGCGTCGGCCGCGCCCTTCGAGGCGGCCCTCGCGCTCGTGCCCGATCATGCCGGGGCGCTCGTCGCGCTCGAGGCCTCGCTCGAGACGACAGCGCGCTGGCCCGAGCTCGCGGCGCTGCTCGGTCGCCTCGCCGGCCTCGCGGGCGAGCCGCAGGCGGCGGCGTGGCTCCATGTCGAGCGCGCGCTCGTCTACGATCGGCGCCTCGGGGACGCGGCGACGGCGCGCTCGGCGCTCGATCGCGCACTGGAGCTCGCGCCCGCGATCGGTCCGGTGCGGCAGGCGGCGGTCGACCACGCGTTCGTCCATCGCGACGACGCGCGGCTCGGTGCTCTGCTCGCGTCCGAGGCGGCGATCGAGAAGGATCCGGCGCGCGCCTCGGCGCTCGAGCTGGACGGAGCGCTCGCGTACCTGCGCGGCGGTCAGGGCGCCCGCGCCCTCGAGCTCCTGCAGCGCGCGAACGGCCGTCCGCGGACCTCGAAGGTGGTCGATGGGCGCGTCGCCGACGAGCTCGCGCGCCTCCTCGAGAAGGAGGGCCGTCACGCCGACGTGCTGCGCGTGCGCAAGGCGGCGCTCGGGCTCGTCGCCGATCCGCGCGCCGAGCTGCTGGCGCTGCGTGGCGTGGCCGCGGCTGCCGAGCGCGCCGGCGAGACCACCGACGCCGTGCTCGCGATGGAGCGTGCCCGCGTGCTCGACGCGGACGACCCCACGATCCTCGAGGATCTCGATCGGCTGCTCGTGTGCAGCGGACGGCACGAGGCGCGCGCCACGATGTGGCTTCGGGAATCGGCGCTCGCCGACGACACGCGCACCAAGACGCGCGCGCTCCTGCTGGCGGCCGAGGCCTCGACTGCGGCCGGTCGGGATCTCGAGGCGGCGCGCCATCGCGAGGCCGCGTGGATCGCCGATCCCGAAGCGCCCGGCGTCTTCGATGCGCTCGCGGAGCGTCTCGCGCCGCCCTCGTCCCGGGAGACGGTCGCCGCGCGCGTCGCGCTGTACGAGAAGGCCGCGGAGCGAACGCGCGACCCCGGCAAGCGCCTGCACTTTGCCGAGAAGATCGCGTGGCTCTGGGACGACGTCGCGGGGGAAGCCGCGCTCGCTGCGCGCGCCTACGAGGATGTGCTCGCCATCGATCCGCAGCGGCGGAGCGCGATCGCGGGTCTCGCTTCGGCGGCGACGCGCGCGCACGACGAGCGTCGCCTCGCGCGTGCGCTCCTCGCCGAGGCCAACGTGACGCCCGATGCGCACGCGCAAGGCGAGGTGCGACTGCGCGCGGCCGAGGTCCTGGCGCAGGTCGAGCCGGAGCGCGCGCTCGCGCTCGCGGAGGAGATCGTGAAGGATCGCCCGAACGCGGTCGCGCTGCGCGCGCGCGAGCTCGTGACGCGCTTGCACGCGGGCGCGGGGCGCTGGGAGCTGGTCGCGCGATCGCTCGCGGCGCGCGCGCTGGTCGAGAAGCGCAAGCCGGTGCGGCTCGCCCTCGCGCTCGCCGAGGCGGCGGTGCACGCGCAGCGGCTCGGGACGCCGCGCCGCGCGCTCGAGACGCTCGAGGCCGCGCGCGAGGACGGCGCGAGCGATCCCGCTCTCGCGAGCGCCATCGTCTCGGCGCTCGAGCAGCTTGGCGACGACGAGGCGCTCCAGGCGAAGCTCGAGGCGCTCGCGAGCGACGCCGCGAATCCGGAGGCGCAGGCCGCGCATCTGGTGCGGGCCGCGGAGATCGCCGAGCAGCGCAGCAGCGGTGACGTCGATGCGGTGCGCCTCTACGCGCTCGCGCGGGAGGCGCTGCCGGCAGAGCGGCTCGTGGCCGAGCGCCTGCGCCGGCTCGGCGCGCGGGCCGACGTTCCCGCAGACTTCGTGCCCCCCACGCTCGCCGCGCTGCGATCGCTCGAGACCGAACGGGTGCTGGCGCGCGCGACCGCGGAGGCGCTCCTCGCTGGCGCCCCCTCCGACTTCGCCACGCTGCGCCTCGCCGAACGCCTCGCCCGGCGGTCGGGGTCCGCCCCGCAGCTCGCGAACGCGCTGGCGCTGGCGGCCGAGGCGACGAGCGGGCTCGCCGCGCAGCGCGCGCTCTCGGGCCTTGCGGCGATCGTCGCGTGGCGCTTGCCCGAGAGCGACGAGCTCGCCCCGTGGGATCGCCTGCTCGCGATCGGCTCGCGCGACGCGGTCGTGCTCGACGAGCTCGTGCGGCGCGCGCTGCCGAAGGTGCACGCGGGCGATCGCGCGGCGCTCGACCTCGCGGTGGAGGCCCTGCGCTGCCGGCTCGAGGGCGCGGCGGACGATACCGAGCGCTCCGTCCTGCGTGGCGCGCTCGGCCGGCTCCAGCGCCGTGCGGGCGCCCCGCGCGCCGCCGCCGAGAACGCGCGTGCGGCGCTCGCGATCGATCCCGCGAGCGCGGGCGCAGCCCTCGTGCTCGCCGCCGCGGCCGGGGAGATGGGTGATCGCGCCGGCGCGATCGTCGCGGGGACCGCGCTCGCGGACCTCGTGCGCTCCGGCAAGGCGCGCGCCGCGCTCCTGCGGGATGCCGCCGATCTCTCGGCGTCCGCGGGCGATCCGGCCGCCGCCGCGCAGCTCCTCGAGCGCGCGCTGGAGGCCGATCCCGAGGCGGTGCTCATCGCGGCCCGCCTCGCGCAGATCCAGGCGAAGGAGAACGCGTGGGCGGAGCTCGCGCGCGTGCTGCGCCGGGGCCTCAAGCATGCGCAGTCCAAGGAGGCCGTCGTGCCGATGGCCGCCGAGCTCGCGGACGTCGCGAAGAACCGCCTGCGCGATCCGCAGCTCGCCATCGAGGCGCTGGAGCGCTCGCGCACCGTCGCGCCCGAGCACGTGCCTGCCCTGTTCTTGCTCGCCGAGCTCCACATCGGACAGCGGACCTGGGAGGAGGCGCTGCGCGCCCTGGGCGACGTGGTGGCGCGCACGACCGAGCGCAGCGAGAAGCTCGTGGCGCTCGTGGGGCGGGCGAGCATCCTCGGCCGCGTGCTGGGGCGCCCGGCAGACGCGGAGCAGGAGCTGCGCGCCGCGCTCGTCGTCGACGCGCACGACCCGCGGGCGCTGCGCGGGCTGCTCGGCCTCGCGGTGCCGCTCGACGAGACGGAGCGCGCCGCGCTGCTGTCCCGGTTGGTGATCGCCGAGACCGATCCGCCGGCGCGGCTCGCGGCGCTGCTCGAGCTCGCGAGATCGCGCCAGCAGCTCGGCGATCACGCCGGCGCGGAGGGGGCGCTCGTCGAGGCGGCGGCGCTCTCGCCCGACGCGAAGATGCTCGCGCGGCTGCGGGAGGCGGCGGGCGGCGATGCCGAGACCACCGCGCGCGTGCTCGGTCGGGCGCTGACGCGCGCGCGCGAGGGCGGCGCGTCGCCAGGCGCGCCGTGGCTCGTCAGCCTCGGCGAGCTGGAGCTGGGGCTCGGTCGTCTCGACGCCGCCATCGAGCACTTCGAGGAGGCGCTGGAGCTCGAGCCGGCGCGCGAGGCGGTGCGCGTCGCGCTCGCGCGCGCGCTGTCCCGCAAGGGCAGCCACGAGGCGGCCGCGGCCACGCTCACGCCCCTGCTCGAGCCTGGCGGCGGTCTGCTCGAGGTGAGCTTCACGCGCCAGCTCGACGAGGCGCTCACCGGCGCCGGACGGACGCAGCAGGCGCTCGTGGCCAAGGAGCTGCGCGCCATCGCGGGTGATCTCGATGCGCCGGGGGTCGCGGCGCTCGCCGCGCGGCGGCCGATGCACGTCACGAGCGGCGAGTCGCTCTCCGGTACCGTGCTCCGCTCGTTCGTGATGCCCGGCGCGATCGGCAAGCACGCGCTGTGGGACGTCGCCACCATCGCCGCGACGTTCTCGGGCAAGCTCGCGCGCGTCGGGCTCGCCGAGCAGGGCGCGAGCACGAAGGAACGCGTGAAGCCGAAGGTCGTGCATCCCGTGCGGCAGCTCTTCGATCGCCTCGCGCGCACCTTCGGGATCGAGGGCCTCGAGCTGGCGGTCAACGACAGCATCACGGTGCCGCTCGTGGCCTGCGAGGACGTCACGTGGATCATCGCGCCGGCCGGCCTCGCGGACTGGCCCGAGCCGGAGGCCATCGCGGCGCTTGCGCGACCGTTCGCGCGGATCGCGCTGGGCGTGCCGTGGTTCGCGGCGATGCCGCCGGAGGAGACGCTCGCGGTGCTCGTCGCGGTCGCGCGGCAGGCCGCACCGGCGTTCGAGGGCGCGCCGAAGGAGCGCGTGGAGCCGCTGGTCGCGGACTACGAGCTGCGCGCGCGCCGCGCCATCGATCGCAAGCGGCGCAAGGCGCTCGAGGATCTCGAGCCAACGCTGTCGCAATCGCGCCCGATGAAGGTCGACGTCTTCGCCGATGCCGTCCTGCGCACCGAGGCGCGTGCGGCGTTCCTGCTGTCGGGAGATCTGCGCGCGTCGCTGGCCGCGCTCGGCACGCTCGATGCCGGTCTCCCCGAGGCCATGCGCACCCCCGGCCGCATCGCGCTCGGCGGGGTCCTCACCCGGCCGATCGCGCGGGATCTCACGGCCTTCGCCGTCGGCGGCGACGCGACCGCGCTGCGGCGCAGCCTGGGGACGCTGTGGGGATGAAGGTGGGGGTGAAGGGCCCGCGCGCCGTGATCGGCGATGCAACCGGGCCGCGGGCCGGTGCGTGGAGCTCTCAGCCCCGTGACCAAAGCGACCTCCGTCTCTCTCTCCGTCGTCCTGGTCCTTGCGCCCGTGTCACGCGCTCGGCGGCGGGGCCGTTCGCCTGACGCGCTGCGCGGCAAGCCCGTCGTCGTCTACTTCTACCTGCAGGACGAGACCCCGGGCTGCACCGAGGAGGCGTGCGCCTTCCGCGACGTTCCCCGTCGATCGCAACGGCAGGGTCGCGCATGTGTGGCCGTCCGTCGACCCCGGCATCCACGCGCGCGAGGTCATCGCCGAGGCGTCGAAGCTCTGGCTCGTCACGGCGTGCGGCGCGTGAACGTGACGGCGTGACGTACCGGTCGCCGCGGCGCGAGCAGCGTGATCGCGCCGTTTTCCCGGAACGCGAGGCCGGTCGACGGGCCGCCGTCGAGGTTGAGCGCGCCGTTGCAGCCGCGCCGCGCGAGGAAGCGGCCGAGCGCGAAGAGGGAAGGGCCGCTGACCTCGCCGCTCTCGCCCTTCACCGTGACGACCTCGACGGTCTTGCCTTCGTCGCGCACGCACAGCGCGGTGCGCTCGGAGCGCTGGCCGTCGTCGCGCTTCACGTTGGGCGCGCCGTCGACGACGAGGCGCGGCCGGCACTGGATGGCGAACTTCGTCCCTTCCGGGAGCTTGAACTTCTCGGTCTCCCACAGCTGCGCGCGCTCGCCGTCCGACGTGAGCACGCCGCCCGACGCGGTGATCGAGAGGCGCGAGAGCATCGCGCCATCGGCCATCGCGAGGCCGAGCGCCTTGCCCTCGGGATCGAAGAAGCCGCCGTTGACCGCGAGCTCGGCGCCGGTGCGCTCGAGGACCGCGTCGAGCGCGGTGGTCATGCCCACGTCCTCCACGCGCATGGCATAGCGATCCAGCGAGAATGGCCACGTGCGCACGGCGTAGCGCCGCGCGTCCTCCACCAGCGAGTCGCCGGCGTCGCCCTCGTCCTCGACCGCCGCGCCGCCCGCAGCGAGCGGCTCGCGCACGTTCGCAGGGTCGGCCTTGCGCCGCCGGCACCCCGCGCTCAACACGATCAGCGCGAGGATCGCGGAGGCCACGAGCACGCGCGTGAGGAAGGCGCTCACGGTGGCGCGGTAGCGCCGCGGATCCCTGGGGAACAGCGCGACGTGCCGGGCCTCGGGGAACTCCTGGTCCTCGGCATCGATCCCGTCGCGGCGCTGCCGTGCGACCCACGCGCGGACGTCCCGCGCGGGCACGAGGACGTCGTTCTCGCCGTAGAGGAAGAGGTGCGGGCATCGCGGCTGATGCGCGGTGATGCGATCCGCCGCCGAGAGCATGACGTCGACTGTGCGCGGGAAGACGGCGCGGTAGACGGCGAAGCCGACCATGAGCACGGGCGTGACGACAGGCAGGCGCTCGCGCGCCTTCAGCCCGAGGCGACGGGCGACCGCCGGGGTCATGCCGAGCGCGAAGCGGCGCCCGAAGTCGAACGGTCCGCGTTGGTTCCAGAGCCCGGGCGACGAGTCGTAGATCACGCCGGTGATCGCGTCGCGCGCGCGCCTCCCGTCCGCGGTCGCGGCGAGCGCCTCGAGCAGCGCGGCCCACGCGATGAACCCGTTGTCGCTGAAGAGGTGCACGACGGTCGGCTGAGCGCCGCGCGCGGCGCTCAGCTCGTCGGCGAGGGGGACGATCGACCGGGCATAGGCCGCGGGATCGGTGAGCCCGGCGATGGTGTTCGCGATCACGCTGGCGCTCGCGAGCCCGAGCGTCTTGTAGAGGCGTGCGTACGCCTCCAGCTGCGACGGCAGCGCGTTTCCCCACCCCAGGAGCACCACGCGCCCGTCCATCGCGCGGATGCTAGTACACTCCGCGCCCATGAAAGCGCTCGTCCTCTCCTATGCCGGTTGCAGCACCTGCACGAAGGCCCTGAAGTGGCTCCGCGAGCACGACGTCACCGTCGACGTGCGGCCCATCGTCGACGAGCCGCCCACCGCCGCCGAGCTCGCGGTGTGGATCCCGAAGAGCGCGCGTCCGGTACGGAAATGGCTCAACACGAGCGGCCTCAGCTATCGCGCGCTCGACAAGGAGCGCGTCGCCGCCGCGAAGGACGACGAGATCGTGACGTGGCTCACGAAGGACGGCAAGCTCGTGAAGCGTCCGGTGGTGGTGGCGGGCAAGCACGTGCTGGTCGGCTTCGACGAGCAGGCGTACGCCGCGGCCTTCGCGGGCTGACTCAGGGATCGAGCGTGGCGCGCACGCCGAGCGCGAACCACACGTGGGCGCTGCCGGAGTCGCGGTTCAGATTCTTCGGCTGGTTGCCCGAGCCGTTGCGGCTCGTGATGCCGCTCTGGTTGACCATCGTGCCGGCGACGAGCCCGGCGAAGGGACCGATGCGCGCGGTCTTGCCGTCCTCGCCGCGATGGATCGTGAGGTCGGCGCCGACGCGGAAGTCGACGAGATCGATCGCGTCCTTGACCATGTGGCCGGCGGGATCGAGCGGGAGCCCGCCCTGGTAGAGGATCTCGTAGCCGAGCCCATAGCGCAGCCAGATGACGTACGAGCGCCCCCGCTTGACCATGCCCTCGATGTGCGCGCCGAAGCCGTAGCCGCGCGCGCGACACGAGTCGGCGCTGATGCAGTCGTCGCGCGAGGCGAGCGCCGCGTAGCCGTGCGCGCCGACGAGGAACGTCTTGCTCGTGCGGAAGGAGACGTCCGCGCCGAGCGGGAGGAGCGTCGGTGAGCCGCTGTTCAGGCGATCGTTCGCGCCATCGAGCGCGCGCTGGAAGCCGAGGTCGAGCGCGAGGCGAAGGCCGATCGGACGCGAGGCCTCGTCGCCGTCGGGCACGGGCTTGTCGGCATCGACGGGCGGCGGCGCGGTCACGGCCGCGGCGGGAGCCGGCGGCTCGGGCGCGGACTCGGGTGCGGGTGCGGGTGCGTCCGCCGCCGGGGGCGTGGCGGGCGCAGGTTCGTCGGCCAGCGCGGGCATCGTCGCGAGGAAGAAGGAGGCGAGCGTCGCGAGGCGAAGGACGGTGAGGCGCATGATGGCAGGGCCGGCTGCAGCAGGCGTGCCGCGTGGTTGCGTTGATATCACAAGGAAATGGGCCAGCGTGGCGCGATATGTGCCACCGGACCTGGCACAGCCGTCAGGCCCGCAACAGCCCGTCTCCATTCGAAGGGAAGGCGTTGCCCACCCGCGCGCCCGAGCCGGCCGGTGAGAGCGAGGGCGTCGAGTCCTCGCATCAGGACTTCTCGAGCCGAGAGTCCGTGCAGCTCGACTTCGAGCTCGACGGCGAGCTCACGAGCGACTCGAGCGGGAACTCGAAGCAGTCGATCCAGGATCAGTTCCTCTACACGATCGGTCATCTCAACTTCGACCGCAGCGTCGGCCGCCTCGACCGCCTCGTGCTCACGAACATCCAGACCACGGGCTCCGCCGGCGCGTACCGTTAGTCGAGCGCGCGGATGGTTTCGCGGATTGGGTCGGGGATGCGGACCTTCGTCGAGGTGGCGTAGTCGACGAGGACGGCGACCGAGGTGCCACGCGCGTGGAGGCGGTCGCCTTCGTGCGCTTCGTAGGTCATCGTCAGGCTCGTCTCGCCCACCTTCGTGATGGTGGCCGTGACCTCCAGGCGGGCCGGGTACTTCACGGGGGCGAGGAAGTCGCACGTCGTCGTCGCGAGGATCGGGCCGACCTCGGAAGGGCCGGACGTCATCACCCCGATCCGCTCGAAGAGCGCGATGCGCGCGGACTCGAACCACGTGAAGTAGCGGGCGTTGTTGACGTGGCCGAGCGCGTCCATGTCGGCCCACTGCACGACGACCTCGACCCTCGCATGCGCGGCTGCCATGCGCGCATCCCACCACGGAAGGGCAGCGGCGGCGAGGTGCCGGCAAGGGTTTGCGCGGACCGGCAACGCCCACCATGGTCGGCGCGGCGAAGAGAGCGTGCTGCGCGACTACTCCATCGAGGACCAGCGCCAGGCCGAGCGCGTGCGCCAGACGGCCTACCGCTTCGCGCCGCAGCGCGAGCGGCGCGAGAGGTTCGGCTGGGACATGGGCAACATCGCCCAGATGCAGATGAACGCGCTGACGTCGGTGTACATGGACCAGCACAAGCAGCGCGCGAGCGGTGAGCTCGCGGGCGAGCTCGGGCCCGTCGAGGGGGTGGCGCTCAAGACGTGGGCCGCGGCGCAGGCCGCGCTCGCCGGCGGCAAGGACCTCGCGATGATCCTCGGCAAGCTCCAGATCGACAACGCGACCTGGGATCGCGTGAGCGCCGAGTGGATGGCGCGCATGTCGCGCGACGCCACCGCGACCGTCGCCACCGAGTACGGGATGGCGTTCAGCAACTCCGGCGAGGGCATGTTCTCGGACGCCGCCGCGCAGGGGATCGCGGGCATGGGCAATGCGGGCGCCGTCGACACGTCGCAGCCCGCGATCACGCTCGAGCAGTGGGTGGAGCTGATGGAGGCCCAGGGCGCGGCCGCCACGCAGGGCCGCGACGCGAACGCCGTGCTCGCGCAGTATGGGATCAACGCGCTCGCGTGGAGCAACGCGAGCGCCTGGTGGTCGACGCACTTCTCGCAGAAGGCGATGAAGAACGGCGGCGAGCTGCACCAGCGCTTCAGCCAGCTCTCCGACTTCTACAAGCAAAAGTTCGCGGCGCCCTCGGCCGATGGCGATCTCTCCTTCTGATCGGAGCTGCGCATGAGCGACCGGCAACCGAAAGTGCCGCCAACGGCGGCGAACGTCTTCGCGAACGCTCTGGCATCACGGCACGACTACGGAAGTCGGGCCGTGGAGGCTGGCGTCCATCACACCCTCGAGTGCCGGAGCTGCGGGGCGGCGCGCGAGCGTGACGCGAAGGGGCCGCTCGTGTGCCGGTACTGCAAGTCTCCGCTCACGCATCGAGGTGATCGATGAATGCCGTGGTCGCGCGCTGGGCCGGCTTCCTGATGCAGGTCCAGGAGCGCTTCGCGACCATCATGCGCGAGGCCCAGGAGGGCTGCCCCCTGCTCCTCGCGCAGGCCGCCTTCGATCCGGTGCCAATGGGCAATGCCTGGGGCGCGATGGAGATGCGCGCCAGGCAGCTCGAGACAAAGATCGAGGAGACGTGGAGCGACCAAGTCGAGGGCGCGTTCGAGCGCGCCGGCGCCACGCCCGACGCGCTCGCCTACGAGCGCGCGAAGGGCGACGCCATGCGCGCGAACCCGACGTGGAGCGCGAGCACACACGCATCGGCATCTTCGCCGACGCGGGCCGCGCCTTCTTCGAGCGAGCCCGCGCCGAGATCGGTCGCGGCTTCGCCTGCCAGCGCTGCGGCGCCCCGCTCGAGGTGCCGTTCACGTTCCGCGCGCTGAACGTGACGTGCCCGCACTGCACGACGGTGAACGGCTTCGAGCCCGGCACGCGGATGCGGACGGGTGAGA
>JAYTHX010000365.1:0-11620 GCA_043732195.1 Polyangiaceae bacterium | reverse complement strand
CGGGCCGCGTGGTGCAGCTCGCGGATCTCCTGCCACTGGCGTTCCGGCTGAAGAACTGATCGCTCGCGTCAGCCCGTCGTGGCGCGTCGTGGCGCGGCTGAAGCTGCGATGCTTGGCGTGCCCGTCAAGGCGGCAGCTTCTTGAGCAGTCGCAGCCCTCCATCCCGACTGACCTCAAAGCGAACGGTTGGAGGAAATGCGCACGCGCCGACAACTTCTTGGGGCTGAATGCGTCGACAGCCGCTCTCTACTTCCCTCGTCAGGACCGCAAGATGATCCGGCTTGGCGAAGTTCCTTATGGATTCCAGAAACTCAAGGTCGTCCTCCTTCCGAATCGGCCACGAAGCTTCATCGACGAGCACCACACCCACCGAACGCGCTGTAGGGAGCACGCCCCAGTTCGCAACTCGGCGAGCCCATGACAAAACAACCGGCAACGATTCGACACCAACCGTCCGAACAGCTCCTGGATACGGAAGGGTGTATGCAGTCTTCCGTCCTTGTGAACTGACTCGAACATTGTTCCGAGTCTGCCGGATCGCCTCCGTCTGGGGCGATCAACCCGCCGTCAGCGTCTCCCGCCATCGCGTCATGCGCTGGCGCAACGTTGCCACTGTCGGCAACGCACGCACCGAGCAGACCAGCGGACATCGACGCCATCAGTGCCGCGAGGGCGGCGAAGCGGGAGAGCTCCATCACCACCACTCTCAGTGATCGATGCCGGCGTTGATGCCGGCGAGCTGGAAGGCAACGTACCTGGGGTCGCTAGTGCTTCCCCCGTAGTATGCAAGAGCGGCATTCCTAATTAGGTCGCGAACATGAACTCGATGGCTCCCTCCGATGGCATTGTCGTCCAGTTCGGTTCGCACGATCATGGTGTAGCCCGTGTAATCTTCAAACGTCAGGTCAGGCGTACACCCGCCTGCGTTCAGGACGCCGGACCAATCGGGCAGTCGATCGGCCCTTCCAATCGTGGCCTGAGCGAACCTGGCGGGCAGCCCGTATCCATTTTGGAACTCTCCCTTCCATCGTCGACGTAGTCAGAGCCGAACTTTGCGCAAACTTGCATCCGCGCATTTCCAGCGTCGACGGTGGGGCCGCGGTAGTCGAACAACGTGCCCAGCTGGGTTGAGTCCGACGCGGAGAGCGTCATCGACGGATCATGTTCGTACGCGTCCGAGCCGTTCGGAGCCAGACTTGCGAGCGGGACGAGCCTGCTTCCCGTCAGCACACCTGACCCGGACCCAGATCCCAGATCCCAGATCACCGGATCCCGCTATTTCCCCTTCCACGTGGCGAGGCGGAGATCGCGGGGGAGGACGCGGTCCTTGCCCATGCCCTTGTCGTCGGTGGTCCAGAGGCGGACGCGCACTGCCTGCAGGCCGGCTTGCACGATCGCGCGGCGCTGCGTGACGCCCTTGGGGTCGCTCGTGGCGTCGGCAGGGAGCGGCGCGATCGCGGCACCGGCGAGCGCGCCCGCATCGCGACCGAGCGCCGTCCAGTACGTGGGGCGCGCGCCGAAGCGCTCCATGAACGTGCGCACGTCCTCATCGTGCGCCTCCTCGGGGCGCGTCGCCTGGATGGGCACGAGGCCCGCCGACGCGCTCAGCGCAACGATGCCGCGCGGGATCTCCGCGGGCGGTAGCCCGGCCTCGAGCGTGACCGCGATGTAGCGCTCGCCGCTCGCGGTGCGCGATTCGATGAAGCGCCGCACGTCGCGGAGCACGTCCCGCGCGCACGACGTGGGGCCCGAGACGAGCCAGCCCTGCGCGCCCGAGGCGACCCACGAGGCCACGGGAAAGCGGGTCTTTCCGGCCTCGGATAGCGGAACGTCGCAGCGCGTCGGCGGCAGGAGCACCACGCCGCCTCCCTCCGCGGCGCGGCCCGCCACCTCGTCCTCCGTGGTGTCGACGATGTACGCGGCGGTCTTCGCGCCGTGCCGCACGAGCGCCTCGCCCAGCATCGCGAGCTCGCGCTCGGTGCGCTCGCCGATCACGAACGCCGAGACCTTCGGCATGCGCGAGGCGCTCGGCGCGGCGAGCAGCAGCACGGGCAGGCCGCTGGCCTCGCTCCACGCGCTGGCGCGATCGGCGCTCGCGCGGTCGAAGCCGGCGAGCACCACCGAGGCGCCTTCGCCCGCGAGCTCCTCCATCGCCGCGCGCGTCCCGGCCTCGTCGATGCCGTCCTCGCGCGTGACGAGGCGAACGCCCTCGGCGGCGCCGGCGCGGCGCGGGAGATCGAGCGCCCAGGAGACGCCGCGCACCACGTCGGCCGCCTCGTCGCGCAGCTCGCGGGTGCGCGTGGGGAGGAGGATGCCGACCGTCTTGCCGGAGACGATGGAGAGGCCGCGGCGGCTCGCCGCGAGCTCGCCCAGCTCGAGCCCCGCGTCGCCGCCCGTCTGCGTCGCGCTCGCGCCGCTGACGTCGACCAGCCAGCGCGCGAGCGCGGCGTCGTTGGTCTCGACGGCGACGCGCGCGAGGCGCGCCGCGACGAGCTTCTGCGTATCGGTGGAGTAGCCCGAGGCGACGCCGCGCTGGCGCATCGTGCGGTACGTCTGCTCGAGGACGCTGCGTGGGAGTGTCTCCAGGATCTGCGCGATCTTGGTGCGCACGCGATCGCGGTCGTCCTCGCCCACGCCACGGAGCCAGGCGTCGAGGTAGGCGAGCGCCTCGTAGTCGTCGTGCGCGGCGATCGCCGTGAGCGCGAGCTCCTCGAGGAACACCTCGCGGTCGGCGTCGTCGACCACCTTGCCCACGAGCGGCCGCAGCAGATCGAGCGCCGACTGCGGCGCATTGTGGAGGCGCAGGCTGCGCGCGCGAGCGACGGTGACGAGATCGAGCGTCGCCCCCTCCTTCATCTCGCCCAGCGTGGAGAGGATGCTGTCGGCCCGGATGAGATCGCTCTGCTGGAGGTACGCGAACGCCAGGTAGACCTTGGCCAGCGCGACGGCGCCGTCGTTCGGGAAGCGCCGCAGGAAGTCGAGGATGGCGTCGGGCTGGACCTTCTGCTGGTTCTCCCACTGCGCATGGATCAGCGCGAAGGCCTCGGCGGCGGGCGGCGTGGTGGCGAGCGTGGCCACCGGCTTGGGCTGGCGGGCGCCGCGGGAGCACGCTGCTGAGAGGAGCAGGGCGGTGAGGAAGACGGCGGTCGTGATGCGGGCGCGGCGCAAGAGCGGAAAGGAAGCGTAGCGACAAGGACCACGAGAAAACAGGGAACTGACCGGCCGTCTTCCCCGATGCCGGTTGCCTGTTCCCTGTTCCCTGTTTTGTCGTCTCGGCGTGGTAGGTTGGCGCGTTCCCCAATGGAGGATCTCGCCCCGCCCCGCAGCACCGCGCGCAAGCTGTTCTCGCTGAGCGGCGTCGTGCCGCTCGGGGCGTTCGTGCTGCTCCACCTCTGGACCACCGCCGCGCTCCTCACGTCCCAGTCGACGTACGAGCGGCAGGTCGGCGTGCTCCATGGGGGTCCGGTGACGGTCGCGCTCGAGGTCGTGCTGATCCTTCTTCCGCTCGCCTTCCACGGCGGCTACGGGACGTGGCTCGCGCTCCAGAAGCGCCCGAAGGTGCATGCGTACGGGACCGATGTCAGGCTCTCCCTCGAGCGGATCTCGGGCCTCGTCGTGCTGCTCTTCGTGATCGCCCACCTCCGCGCGACGCTCGTTCCGGCCTGGTCGGGCGAGCTGGTGGTCGGCAGCTACTCGACGCGCCTCGTGGAGCAGCTCTCCACGCTCGGCTGGGGCATCCCGTGGACCGCGCTCGGCTACCTCATCGGTCTCGCCGCCACCGCCTTCCACCTCGCGACCGGATTGACGAGCTTCGTCACGACGTGGGGCTACGTCCGGGGTCCCTGTGCCGAGCGGCGCGCGCAGCTGTTTCTCCGTGGTCTCGGGATCGCGCTCTTTGCGATCGGGGCCGCGACCATCATCACCGTTGCCACGGGCACGCGCTTCTTCGGACCCGAGGCGCCCTCTTCCGCCGGGCTCTGCGGCTCCGCTGCGGTTCCCGCGCCGAGCGCACTTCCCAGCGCGAGCCACTGACCCCAGTATCCTCGAGAAACCGAAATGGCCAAACAGAGCAGTATCGTCACGGACTCCGGCAAGGTGCGGCGTGTGATCGTCGTTGGTGGAGGGCTGGCAGGCCTCACCACCGTCATCAAGCTCTGCGAGGCCGGGGTCCCCGTCGATCTCTTCTCGCTCGTCCCGGTCAAGCGCTCGCACTCCGTCTGCGCGCAGGGCGGCATCAATGCGAGCGTGAACACGAAGGGCGAGGGCGACTCCCCCGAGGTCCACCTCGAGGAGACCGTGTACGGCGGCGATTTTCTCGCCAACCAGCCGCCGGTGAAGGGCATGACCTACGCGGCGCCGGGCATCGTCTACATGCTCGACCGCATGGGCGTGCCGTTCAACCGGACGCCCGAGGGGCTCCTCGATTTCCGCCGCTTCGGCGGCACGCTCTTCCATCGCACCGCGTTCGCGGGCGCCACCACCGGCCAGCAGCTCCTCTACGCGCTCGACGAGCAGGTCCGTCGCTACGAGACCCTCGAAGTCGAGAACGAGAAGGGCATCGCCGTGCGCGGCGAGAAGATGGTCCGCAAGTGGGAGCTCTGGGACTTCCTCGGGCTCGTCACCGACGAGGGCGGGATCGCGCGCGGCATCGTCGCGCAGGATCTCAAGACCATGCAGATTACATCCTTTCCTGGCGAGGCGGTGTGCCTTGCCACGGGCGGGTCCGGCATCATCTTCGGCAAGTCGACCAACAGCGTCATCAACACCGGCACCGCAGCCAGCGCCGCGTATCAGCAGGGCGCTTGCTACGCGAACGGTGAGTTCATCCAGGTCCACCCCACCGCCATCCCCGGCGCCGACAAGCTACGCCTCATCTCGGAGAGCGTGCGCGGCGAGGGCGGCCGCGTGTGGGTGCCGAAGGACGCGAAGGAGAAGCGCCGCGGCAAGGACGTTCCCGAGGGGCAGCGCGACTACTTCCTCGAGGCGAAGTACCCGGGCTACGGCAACCTCGTCCCGCGTGACATCGCCGCGCGCGAGCTGTTCCTCAAGTGCTTCCACGAGCACAAGGGTGTCTGGAACGACAAGACGAGCAACAACGAGCTCGAGGTCTACCTCGACGTCACGCATCTCCCGAAGGACATCCTCCGCAAGAAGCTCGCGGGCGTGCTCGAGATCTACGAGAAGTTCGTGGGCGAGGATCCGTATGAGAACCCGATGCGGATCTTCCCGGCCGTCCACTACTCGATGGGCGGGCTGTGGGTCGACTTCGAGAAGTCGACCGACGGGCGCCTCGTCGCCGGCTCGCCGCGCAACCACGCCACGAATCTCGGCGGGCTCTACGCGGTGGGAGAGGTCGAGTACGCGTACCACGGCGCGAACCGCCTCGGCGCCAACTCGCTGCTGTCGTGCATCTACGGCGGCATGGTCGCGGGCCCTGCCATCGCCACGTACGTGAAGAACCTCGACAAGAGCTCGCTCGACGTCAAGAGCTCGGTCTTCGAGAAGGCCGCGCAGCGCGAGCGCGAGCGCTACGACGCGATCCTCAAGACGAACGGCAAGGAGAACCCGTACAAGCTCCACGAGGAGCTCGGGCACGTCATGCTGCGCGACTGCACCATCGAGCGGCACAACGGCGTTCTCGACAAGGTGATCGCGAAGATCGACGACCTCGAGGAGCGCTCGCTCGACATCGGCGTGACCGACACCGCTGGGCGCGCGAACCAGGGCGCGCAGTTCGTCCGTCACCTCAAGAACATGCTCGTGCTGGCGCGGGTGATCGCCCAAGGCGCGCGCAATCGCGACGAGTCGCGCGGCGCGCACTTCAAGCCCGAGTTCAAGACGCGCGACGACGCGAGCTTCCTCCGCTCCACGCTCGCGATGTACGGCGAGAGTCGCGGCGGCAAGAGCGAGGTCAAGTACGTCCGCGCGCTCGAATACCCGCTCCTCGGCAAGACGATGCACGCGACCGACGAGGTCGACATCAGCCTCGTCAAGCCGCGCGTTCGCAAGTACGAGACCGCAGGCGCCGCGAGCGGCGCCGAGGCCGCTCCGAAGCCGCAGAAGGCCGCGGACAGCGTCCCCGTCACCACCACCACACCCTGATCCGAGCGGACCATGGCAGAAAAACGACAGATCAGGCTCAAGGTTCTCCGCCAGGACGCCCCGGACGACAGAGGCACGAAGCGCTGGGAGGAGTTCGACGTCGCGTGGCACCCGCAGATGAACGTCATCAGCGCGCTGATGGAGATCCGGAAGAACCCCGTCGACGCGAAGGGCAACAAGGTCGCGCCCGTGGTGTGGGACGCGAGCTGCCTCGAGGAGGTCTGCGGCTCCTGCACGATGCTCGTGAACGGCAAGGTCCGGCAGGCCTGCTCGGCGATGATCGACCAGATCTCACCGAACCTCGAGCCCATCACGCTCGCGCCGATGTCGAAGTTCCCGCTCGTGCGCGACCTCATCGTCGATCGCTCGCGCATGTTCCAGGACCTCAAGAAGGTGAAGGCGTGGATCGATCTCGACGGCTCGCACGAGCTCGGGCCCGGGCCGCGCCAGTCGCAGGAGAACCAGGAAGAGGCCTACCCGCTCTCACGCTGCATGACCTGCGGCTGCTGCCTCGAAGCGTGCCCGCAGGTGAACGCACATTCGAGCTTCATCGGGCCTGCGGCGCTCAACCAGGTGCGCCTCTTCAACCTCCATCCCAGCGGGAAGATGCATGCCGCGGAGCGCCTCGAGGCGGTGATGGGCGAGGGCGGAGTCGCCGGTTGCGGCAAGGCGCAGAACTGCGTCGAGGTGTGTCCGAAGGAGATCCCGCTCGTCGACTCGATCGCGGTCGTCGGGCGGCAGACCACGAAGCACATGCTCTTCGGGTGGCTCCTCAAGTAGCGGCACGTTAGCCTGAGGGATGGGCTTCTCCCGCATGCGGCTCGGTTTCCCGGCGATCGTCCTGACGACGGTCGCCGCGTGCAGCGACGACTCGGGCACCCTCGGCAGCAGCGGGAGCGCACGGCGCTCAGGCACGAGCGGCGCTACGGGCACGAGCGGCGCTACGGGCACGAGCGGCGACACGGGATCGAGCGGCGACACGGGGTCGAGCGCTGGCGTCACGGGCACGACCGCCGCGGAGATCTGCGTCTCGAGCATCAACCAGTACCGCGCGACGAAGGGCCTCCCCGCGTACGCGCGCTGGGACGCCGCGGAGAGCTGCAGCGACGGCGAAGCGAAGAGCGACGGCACCACCGGCAAGGCGCACGGCGCGTTCGGCACGTGCGGGGAGCACGCCCAGAACGAGTGCCCTGGCTGGCCCGGCCCCGCGGACACGATGATCCCGCAGTGCCTGAAGGCCATGTTCGCGGAGGGCCCGGGCGGCGGCCACTACGACGCCATCATGGGGAAGTACACGAAGGTCTCTTGTGGGTTCGGTACGGCGGCGAACGGTCAGATCTGGGCGGTGCAGAACTTCCTTTGACCGGATAGCCTGGGCGGCGGATGCGGTGGTTTTCGCAGACGGGCGCCGGGCTTGCGCTGGCGATCGTGCTCTCGGCGATCCCTCGCGCCGCGCTCGCCGATGATCCGCCGGCGCCGGCCGGCCCGGTGATCGCGCCGAGCTCGGTCGACCTCGAGAAGGACAAGGAGAGCGCGGCGCTGAGCACCGCGCCCGAGGCCCCGCTCGAGGCCCCGCCGCCGCCGCCCTACAAGGCGACGGTCGTGATCGACTCCTCGATCGGCGCGCTCGTCTTCCTCGGGAAGTTCGGCAAGACCGCGCCGCCCGCCCCGTGGATCCACACGCAGGTCGGCTACGAGATCTTGAAGTGGGTGATGGTCTTCGGCGAGGGCGAGCTCGCGTTCACCGACACGTCGAAGTCGCAGGATCCCCCGAAGACGCGCGCGTTTCCCATCTTCGGCTTCGGCGGCGGCGCGCGCTTCACGGCGCGCTTCACCGACCGCATCGGCGGTTATCTCCAGGGGAGCGTGGGCGCGATGAAGGCCGACATCCGCACGAACGCGCTCGGCATCATTGGCTTCAAGGACGCCGAGAGCCTCGGCATCTACTTCGCGGGCCGCGTCGGCGTGGAGTGGTACCAGGTGGACCGCCACTTCGGCCTGGGCCTGACGGGCGGCTTCCGCGACGCGACGGGCTTCAAGGAGCGCGGCGGCGGCGGCAACGACACGCCGCTCGCCTTCGATGCGGGCGCCTCGATCCGCTACGCGTTCTGAATCGAGAAGAGGCGGACCGTGCGCGCCGGGACCTCCACCACGAATGCGCCGGTGCCCGGCTGGGGCTCGAGGCGGTTCACCGCACGCGAGCGGGGCAGGAGATCCACGAGCGCGCGCGTCTTGCCGAGGCCGACCGTCGCCGTGACCGGCTTCGCGGTCGGGTTCATCACGAACGCCACGCGCGGGATGCCCGCCTCATCTTCGTGGATGGCCACGTGCACGTCAGGGAGGTCGACCGGGTAGGCCGGGAGCTCGAGCTCGTCGATGCGGCGCGCGACCAGGATGTCGGCGCGGGCCGGATCCTCGAGCGCCTCGAGCTCGAGGCCGCGCGCGTCGTGCGGCGTGGCGAGCAGGCGCATCGCCCCGTCGCGCGTGGGAATGCGCGGGCCGACGGTGACGAAGATCCCGCGCTCCTTCGCGGCGCGCAGGGAGCCGAGGAAGTCGGCCTTGAGGCCTCCCGCGGTGGCGCAGATGATCCACGATGCACCGACGATGCTCATCTCCAGGCTCTCGCCGCCGGCATAGGAGAACGGAACGCCCCGCGCGAGCAGCGCGCGCTCGAACGCGCGCACATAGGACTCGCCGACGATCGGCGCGACCTCGCCCAGGCCGAAGTCGTCCTCGAGGCAGCTCTCGAGCGGCCCGGCGCCCGCCACGTGGAAGGCCGTGGGCGTCACCGGCCCGAACGCGTGCGTGGCGCGCGCGAGGCGGCGGAGGGCGCGCGGCACCACGAGCTTCACCGGCGTGCGTCGATGCAGGTGGTTGAAGCGCACCTTGTCGAGCACCTCGATGAGCGCGTGGTACTCGTCGGCGAGGCGGCGCGGGATCCCGTGCACGTCGATCGGCGCGCCGACCCAGCGATCGCGGTCGACCGCCATGTAGAGGTTGAAGCCGCGCAGCCCGTAGGCCATCGCGGACATGAGCGCGTAGAGCGAGTCCTTGTCGTCGAGCGCGGGGAAGAACGGCGGGAAGCCCGCGCCGACCTCCGCCCCGAACGGCGGCACCTTGCGACCCTCGCAGCGCGTGGCGAGCTCGCCCGTGCGCCGCAGGATCGTCATATGATGCTGCGGATTCGCCGGGTGGTAGTAGTCGAGCCCGATCAGGTCGACCACCTCGGCCATGCGGCTCGCGTTGAGCGGCGTCGCCGCCTCGCCGAGCGGAAAATTGTGCAGCGTGGGCACCGTGGTGAGGCCCGCGTTCTCGAGCGCGTTGCCGAAGCGCCCCATGGCCTCCGCGAGCAGGTGCTCGTGGAACTCCATCCAGTCGAGGTGGCGCGCGAGGTCGTTCGCCTCCTTCGCGTCGAAGCGCACCGGCGGCGAGACCTGCGCGAACGTGAGGGTCGGGTCGTTCCACGCCTCGCGCAGGGCCTTCACGCTCGAGTACTTGTCGCGCAGGAAGCCGCGGAACAGCGTGATGGCGTCGGGGTGGTAGTCCTGGTCGTACGGGCCGTCGCGGAAGTACAGCGCGCCCTCGTTGTCGACCTGGAGCATCACGATCGGGCCGTGCGGATGGAGCAGCGGCGCGAGGACCGCGCCCACGGCGTCGAACCAGAGCGCGGTCTCGTCGTGGAAGGCGTCGCTCGCGTAGCTCGGCACGGGGAACGCGACGGGCACCATCGGCAGGATGACCGGGTTGTCGCGCGGCGTGCGCGCCTGGCACTCGCGGTCCCACACCACGCGCTCAGGCAGCCCGAAGTACGTGAGCTCGGCGTTGATGTGCGGGCCGGGGCGCGCGATGACGTGCATGCCCTTCTCGTGGACGAGGCGCATGAAGCGCGCGACGTCGAGCCGGGCGTACTGCTCACCGAAGTCGAACACGCCGTGCGCGGTCTCGTGGACGCCCCACGGGATGTACGTGTCGACGATGCGGAGGCCCATCGCCTTCATCGCGTCGAGGCACGGGCCCCAGTCCTCGGGCGCGTGCCGCCAGTAGTGCATCGCGCCCGCCCAGAGCGGGATCA
Organism: Polyangiaceae bacterium; assembly: GCA_043732195.1. Taxonomy (GTDB): domain Bacteria; phylum Myxococcota_A; class Polyangia; order Polyangiales; family Polyangiaceae; genus Labilithrix. The sequence goes on along the minus strand of JAYTHX010000365.1, from coordinate 1,446 downwards.
GCTCTTCACGATCCCGCAACCAGAGGCCTTGCGGATGGACCTCCACCGCCTTCGCGGGCCGCGGGTCCTCCCGGCGAGACGGGCGCTTCATGCGGGCACGTTACCCTGCGGACAGCTCTTCGCCCAGGGTGCGCTTCAGGATGGCGCGCAGCTTCTTCATGTCGGGATCGCTCGCCTCGAGGCGGGCGAGCGCCGCATCCACCTTGCGGATGGTGGGCGTCACGAAGCGCAGGAACGACGAGTTGCCCTTCTTCTTGTCGATGAAGACGAAGCGGCCGGCGTCCTTGAGCTTGCGCTGGACCGTGACGAGGTCGAACTCGGAGGCAAGCGTCTTCTTCTGCTTCGCGGGCAGGTCGGCGGCGGCGGCGTACTCCGCGAGGCGCGCCTCGACGAACGCGCGATCGAACTCCTGGTAGCTGTCGTTCAGGAGCGCGACGAGGTCGTACACGCGCGGTCCGAGGAGCGCGTCCTGGAAGTCGATCCAGACGAGGCGCAGCTCGTCCTTCTCCACCACCATGAGGTTTCGCGACTGGTAGTCGCGATGCACGAAGCCCTGCGGCAGGTCTGCGACGCGCTTGGCGAGGCGGTCGGCGATCTCGGAGAACTCGAGGACGTCGGCCTCGGCGAGCGGCTTGCCTCGCGCGTCGAGGCCCCACTCCTTGAAGTGCTCGATCTCCCAGCGGAGGAGGTCGTAGTCGAACGTGCGGCTCGCCACGACGCAGCCCTTGGGGAGCTTGGCGAGCGACTGCTGCGCCTTCGCCAGATCCTTGACGGCTTTTGTGTAGAGTGCAGCCTTATCGCCGGGGTTGCGGAGGAGCCAGTTGGCGAGCGTGTCGTCCCCCAGGTCCTCGATGACGAGCCACCCGCGCGACGTATCCTCGGCGAGGACCGTGGGGACGTGGATCCCGGCATCGGCCAGGAGATCGCGGACCTCGAGGAACGGCCACCGATCGCCGTCGTGCGCGCGCTGCACCTCCTCGGGCTTGGCGCCCTCGGGGACGAACATGGCGACCGCGCTCTTGTCGTTCGGGAGCGCGAGGCGGAAGTACTTGCGCGTCGAGGCGCCGCCCGGCATCGGCGTCGCCGAGAGCTCGCTCGCGAACGCTTGCTGAACGAGCTCCTCCAGCGGCACGAAATCGACGATGCCCGCCGGGGAAACGGTGGTGGTGCTGGGACGGACGACGGACAAGGTTCTTCCGATTATCCCTTTTGTGGGGATGGCGCCAGACTTGCTCGCACGATCGCCCACCGCCGTACCAGCGGCGCTTTGCAACGTTCCTCCGGAGGTTCGTTCCGAGGCTGGAGGCAGCGCGCGATCCGTGATGAATAGAGGTGATGTTCGATCCCTCGATCGCCGCTGACCGCCTCGACCGTCTCTGGAAGCTCGCCGCGCAGTTCGGCACGGAACGCGGCTCGAACCGCATCTTCCTCGACGAGATGGTGAGC
>JAYTHX010000364.1:0-11700 GCA_043732195.1 Polyangiaceae bacterium | reverse complement strand
GGTGGTGGCGGTGGCGGTGGCGATGGGCGGCGGGACGAGGCCGGCCGAGGTCTCGGGCGGCGCGGGCGGCGCGGGCTTCGGCGTTTCGTCGCAGGCTGCAACGATGGTCACGAGCGCGAGCGCGAGCGCGACTGTCGAGGCGATGCCGAACCATGCTGAGCTCGGTCGGTGCATGCCTTCTTCCTTACACCACCGTGACGGAAGGATGACTGTCCGTGACAGTCGATCCAGCCACGGTAGAGGAGTGGACCTCCCCTCGAAAACGCTGCCCACGGAGAGCCTCCTGGTGTTCTCCGACGTCCATCTGGGGAGCGACATCCACGACGGCGCGGTCAACAAGGCGCGCCGCTCGCTCGAGGTCGATCGAGACCTCGTCCTGCTCCTCGCCCACTACCGCGCGCAGAAGCCGCCCGCCGATCGCTGGCGCATCGTCATCGCCGGGGACTTCATCGACTTCATCGGGATCTCGATCGGACCCGCCGCGGGCGGTCTCGAGACCGAGCTGAACGAGGAGGAGCTGGCGCACGGCGTGGGCAGCGCGTCCGATCACGCACGCCTCAAGCTCGCGCGCGTCGCCGAGCGCCACGCCGACGTCTTCGAGGGGCTCGCGGCGTTCGTGGCCGACGGTCACACGCTCTCGATCGTCCACGGCAACCACGACATCGAGTTCCACTGGGACGCGGTGAAGGACGACTTCCGCGCGGTGCTGGCCGCGCACGCCGCGCGCCTCGGGCTCGACGAGGACGGCGTGGCCTTCGCGGCCCGCATCGAGTTCAACCCGTGGTTCTTCTATCGTGACGGCGTGGCCTACATCGAGCACGGGCACCAGTACGACCCGTTCTGCGCGACGCAGAACATCATGTCGCCCATCTCACCGTCCGACCGGCGGCGGGTGGCGCGGGGCTTCTGCGACACGCTGATCCGCTTCGTGGTGCGGCCCACGCGCGGCATGAAGGAGCACGGGCACGAGCACGTCGGCATGGCGTTCTACCTCGCCTTTGGCATGCAGCTCGGGATCTCGGGGATGGTGAAGCTCGGCGTCGCGTTCGTGAACGCGGTGCGTGAGATGTTCCGGCTGCGGCGCGGTCACCTGTCCGATGCCGCGAAGGCGCTGCGCGTGGAGCACGAGGAGCGTGTCGCGAAGCTCGCCGCAGCCACGCGCCTCGGGCTCGATCGCCTCCGCGCGCTGCTGAAGCTCCAGGTCCCGCCGATCACGTCGTCCATCGGCGGCATCATGAAGAGCGTCCTGCTCGATCGCCTCGCGGTCGGCTTCGTTGCGCTCCTCGCGCTGCTCGGCATCGTCGTCTTCGGCGGCTTTCAGGGACGCGCAGCATGGGCGGCGGGCGCCGTGCTCGCCGGCTGGGTCGGCCTCCACGTGTACTTCTCGCGCCAGCGCAACGTCGACGCGTCGGAGAACATGGTCGACCGGGCCGCGCACCTCGCGAAGCTGTTCCCCGCAGCGTTCGTGGTGATGGGCCACACCCACATCCCGGTGTCGGTGCCCGCAGGAGACGCGACCACCTACATCAACGTCGGCTCGTGGGCCGAGGAGATCGACGAGAACGCGCCGGTGCTCCCCGATGACGCGCCGCCACGCGTCATCGACCCCGCCTACCGCGCCGCCCGCACGCACCTCGTGATCCACGTGCGGGACGATCGCGCCGAGGCGCACTTCTGCACATGGGAGGGCACTGGACCGGTGGAGAGAGCTGACGGCTGACGGTTCTCGAGGGCTATCAGCCGAGGGATGCGCGTCCATTCCTTCGTCGCGCTGCTCGGGTTGGTGGCGGCGTGCGGCGCTTCGGACCCGAACGACGTGGAGGTGCCGCCGGTCGATGCTGCGCACGACGGCGCGCACTTCGGCACCGTCGAGGTGGGCGCGCTCGCGGATCTGATGGTGGTGTCGCGCCAGCCGGCGGACCCGTACGCGGCCATCCTCGCGGCACGCCCGAAGGACGTGCGCCTCACCATGATCCGCGATGACGGACGTAGATGCGCTCACCCCCGATGGCTACGACTTCGCCCCACTCGCCCCCCTGGTGAAGTGCAACTGACTTAAGATCCTCGCCGGGCACGCCGTTGTGCCGTCATGGCCTCCTCGAAGCGAGCACGCTTCGTCTCGGTCGGCACGAAGCTCACCAGCGCCATGCTGCTGGTGCTGGCGCTCGTGACCGCCTTCACCTACCTGGAGGTGAACCGGAACGAGCGTGAGCAGCTGCTCGCCTCGAAGGAGCGCGCGGCCACGATGGTCACCGAGCTCTTCGCGGCGGGCGTCACCGCGCCGCTCTCCTTCGGCGACGAGGCCGGGACCCGCGAGAGCGTGGCGCTGCTCATGAAGAACGCGAACGTCCTGTGCGGCGCGGTCTGGGCAATGAACGGCGCGGTGCCCGGCGACAAGCTGGCCGAGACGACCCGCGGCGGCTTCCTGCCGGAGCCGGCGCCAGCGCCCTCCTCCACCGCGCGCATCGAGCGCCGGCCCGAGGCGCTCGTGGTCGAGCAGCCGGTACGCAGCGCCTCGGGCGAGGTGCTGGGCGTGGTGCGGGTCGCGTTCTCGCTCCAGCAGGAGAACGCTGCGATCGTGGCCGCGCAGCGGCGCACCCTCGTGACCTCTCTCGCGCTGGCGCTCGGTCTCGGCTTCGTCGTCCTCGTGCTCACGCGCACCCTCATCGTGCGCCGCCTCGCACGGCTGGCCGGGGCCGCGAAGCGACTCGAGGAAGGGAAGGCGGTCGACATCGACCTCGACGCGAACGACGAGGTCGGCCGCCTGGCCCGCGCATTCGCGAGCATGACCGACGCCATCGCGTCGCGCGAAGCCCTCATCTCGGCACGAAACCGCGATCTCCGGCGCGTCCTCGACAACGTCACCGAGGGCCTGTTCACCGTCGACAAGGACGGCCGCATGTCCGACGAACGGTCCCGCATCCTCGACAGCTGGTTCGGCGTGCCCGTCGATCCGCACGGGTTCTTCCACTACTTCGAGTCGTTCGCCCCGCTCACCGCCCGCTGGCTGCGCATCGGGTTCAGCGGGCTGCGGGACGATTTCCTCCCGGTCGAGGTCGTGCTGGACGGGATGCCGCGGCGCTTCGGGCACCACGCGCGATCCTTCGAGCTCGAGTACCTGCCGATCTGGGTCGGCCCCGAGGAGGCCCAGGTCCTCGGCGAGGTCCTCGTCGTCGTGCGCGATGTCACGTCGCGTGTCGAGCACGAGCGCGCCGAGGTGGCCCAGCGGGTCGCGATGAGCGTGTTCCGGCGCGTGCTGAACGACCATGCAGGCTTCGCCGAGTTCTCGCGCGAGGCGACCCGCCTCGTCGAGGCCATCGCCGAGCGCACCGAGATCGACTCCGTCCTGCTGCGGGACCTCCACACCCTCAAGGGCAACGCCGCGGTGTACGGGATCGAGACCGTCGCCGACGTCTGCCATCGCATCGAGACGCGCATCGACGGCGAGAGCGCACGAACGATCACGGCCGAGGAGGTCCGCGAGCTCCGCGCCGCGTGGTCGAGCGTGCGTCAGGTGCACGACGAGCTCGCGCGGTCGTCGAAGGAGGAGCGGATCGAGCTCCGTCGTGACGAGTACCTCGACTGTCTGGGGGAGCTGGAGGCGCGCCTCCCCGGCGACCGCCTCACCGCGACGGTTCGCACCTGGGCCGACGAGCTGGCGTCGACCCGGCTCGAGCGCATCGTTGAGCAGGGGCAATCGCAGGCGCTGCGGATGGGCAAGCCGGGGGTGGTCGTCGAGGCGCACGCGCTGCCGCCGAACCTCCGCCTGCCTGCGGCGCGCTGGACACCGATCTGGTCGATGTTCGCCCACGTCCTGCGCAACACGCTTGACCACGGCATCGAGGGCGCTTCGGACCGAGCGAGCGCGGGAAAGACGACGGACGGGAAGGTCACGATCACGCTGGCCGCCTTCCGCAGCGGCGTCGAGCTTCGGGTGCAGGACGACGGAGGGGGGATCGCCTGGTCGAAGATCCGCGAGCGCGCGGCAGCGCTCGGGCTGCCCCACGAGACCGACGCCGACCTCGAGGAGGCCCTCTACGCCGATCGCGTAACGTCGTGCGCCAGCGCCAGCGCCACCTCGGGCCGCGGCGTCGGGATGGGCGCCGTGCGCGACGCGATCCGCGCGTGTGGTGGCGTGATCGCCATCGAGACCGCGGCGGGCCGCGGCACGACGCTGCGCATCCGGCTTCCGCTGTCCATGCTCGATTCCCCCCGCACCAGCATGTTCCCTTCGCTCGCGCCGAAGGTCGCGTGAGCGAGGCAACGGGGCGACCTTCAGCGGAGAGCGCGGGCGGCCGTTGGACACTGCATGGCTCTGGCGCGGGGAAATCGAAAGCGGACCGCGCTCCTGTTTGCGCTCCCATGTGCGCTGACGGCGCTCCTGGCGTCCTCGGTGGCACGCGCCGATGACGCGGACGAGCTGGCGGAGCTCCTCGACGAGCACGTCGTGAACGGCGCCTCGAAGTCCGACGAGGTCGCGACCGACGCGCCCGGGACCACGTTGGTCATCACCGCCGAGGACATGCGGCGCTACGGCATCCGATCGATCGCCGAGGCCATCGATTTCCTCGGCATGGGTCTCGTCACCCAGAACCCGCTGCACTCCGTGGAGATCGGCGGCCGCGGCGTCCTGCTCACCTCCGACTTCGGCAACCACGTGCTGCTCGTCGTCGACGGCCACGTGCTCAACGAGCCCTGGGACGGCACCGCGTACTTCGAGCAGGGCGCGGGCATCCCGCTGGAGCTCGTCGACCACATCGAGCTCGTGCTCGGGCCCGGCTCGGTGCTGTACGGCGGCAACGCGATGTTCGGGGTGGTCAACGTCGTGACGAAGCGCGCCGCGAGCTTCGCCGGCCTGCACCTCATCGGCGAGGGCGGACTCTCTCCCGAGCAGGGCGGCAACGGGAAGCTCACGAGCTTCGCGCCGGGCGACCTCGGAGGGAGCTACCGGCTCGCCGCGGGCATCGGCCACAAGCTCACGCTTTTCGGCCGCCCCGCGGAGCTCACCGCGCAGGCCGAGCTCTACCGGCAGAACGGACCCACGTTCCTCTGGGATCGTCAGGCGTTGACGAAAGAGGATGGCACCCCGACCAACGTCGGCGCGCGCGCGCCGCTCGGGCAGTGGGGCGGGCGCATCCGCTCGCAGTACGATACGTCGGTCCCCTCCGTATATGCCCGCCTCGACCTGGGCAGCGTCTCCGTGATGGTCCGCGCCGAGACGTACCACCGGCGCACGCCCACGCAGGGCTTCGGCCAGCTGATCAGCGACTTCGACGAGCCGCGTAGCTTCGAGCGCGACCGCTTCGTCTCCGCCGACGTGCAGTACCGCACGCGCTTCGGCAGTCGCTTCACGTTCTCGGCGCGCGGCTACGCCGACGCCTACGACTACCTCCAGAACGGCTACAGCTCGGAGCCGAGCTCGTGCAGCGTCCCGACCGCGGGCCCGTGCCTCTTCGTCGCCCGGGGCCATTCGCGCTGGATCGGCTCGGAGCTCCAGGGCGAGTACGACTGGACGGGCTCCGGCCGCCTGACCACCATGCTCGGCGTCGACGGCCGCGTGCGCCAGGTCGGTGGCGAGACGAACTCGGTGGAGGCCGACACCGGTGTCGTCGCCGGGGTCGACGGCAAGAAGTCCATGACCGAGCTGGTCGGCGCCGCGTACCTGCAGCAGCGCTGGACGCCGGTCCCCTTCGTCCACCTCAACGGCGGCGCACGCTACGACGTCGATCCGCGCGGCGGCACTCGCGTCTCCCCGCGCGCCGCCGCCGCCGTCGACGTCTGGCGCAACGGCGTCCTGAAGGTGAGCTACGCGGAGGCCTTCCGCGCGCCCACGTTCTACGAGGCGTTCTACGCCTCTCCGGACCAGATCCCGAATCCCAACATCCGCTCGGAGACGGTGCGCGGCCTGGAGTCGAGCGTCGAGCAGCGCTTCGGCCGGCACAAGATCCTCTTCGGCGTGTTCCGGACCTGGTGGTCCGACATGCTGAGCATCCGCCCCGTCGACGACAAAGTCTCGCAGTACGAGAACGTCTCGCGGATCGACAATTACGGGTACAATGCACGTACCGAGGGCGCGGTCGGGGCGTTCCGCTACGGTGGCTCGGTCACCGGCGCGTACACGCGCCGTGGAACGCCCATGGGGACCGAGACCTTGCCCGTGGCGCCGCAGCTCTTCGGCAACCTGCGCGCGTCGTACACGCTGCCCGGCTACTGGCCGACGGTCGCGCTCGCGACCACGTTCGTCGGCACGCGGCCCGCCGACCGCGCGCTCGACGGAAACTTCGACCCCGCGCCCTACGCCCCGGCAAGCGCCGAGCTGCGCCTCACGTTCTCGCAGCGCGTCCCGGGCGTCCCCGGCCTCTCGTATCGCGTCGCGGGCTCGTTCACGACCGGCTCGGTGGTCCCCTACGTCGCCGGCCCGACCCAGAGCTTCGCGGCCGACGCCGAGACGCGCGGCGCTGCCCAGCTCACCCAGGTCGTCCGCCTCGTGACCTTCGCAACTCTCCAGTACGACCTGCCGCTATGAAAGCGCTCCTCCTCACCATCATCGTGCTGGTGGCCCTCACCATCGGCAGCGACTCCTGGGCGGAGACGTCGCACGTGCCAGTGCACCTGCAAGCGCAGCTCACGGGCCGGCTCGGGACCTTCGACCGTAACTTCCAGGCGCGCGCCGGCACCGTCGCGCGCGTCCTGGTGCTCCACAAGGACGGCAACGCCGACTCGGTCTCCGCGGCGACCGCGTTCGCGAAGGCGCTCGGCGAGATCCATCAGGTCGGCGGGCTCGAGGCGACGGTCGAGGAGGCGGCTTTCATCGACGGCGCGAAGCTCGCGGCGCGCTGCCGGGCGCAAAAGATCGCGCTCGTCTACTTTGCGGCTGGTCTCGAGTCGGAGATGTCGCGCGTGGCCCAGGCGCTGGTCGGCGTCGACGTGCTGACCATCGGCGGCTCGTCGCTCTATGCCGTCCAGGGCGCGGTCGTCGCGTTCGACCTCGAGGAGGCGCGCCCGAAGCTGGTGCTCAACCTGCGGAGCGCGAAGGCGCAGAACGTCTCGTTCAAGGCCGAGCTTCTCAAGCTGGCACGGATCGTCGAATAGCGCTTATCCCCGCCGCGGCCGCCGCCGTTCGTACGGACACACGAGGAAACGGATCATGGGACACAGGATCATCGTCATCGACGACTCGGAGACGGTGCGCGAGCAGGTGTCGATCGTGCTGACGGGCGCAGGCTACGAGATCGTGGAGGCTGGCGACGGCGTGGACGGCGCCGAGGTCATCCGCGCGAACTCGGGCGCCTCCCTGGCGATCTGCGACGTCAACATGCCGCGGCTCGGGGGCGTGGAGATGCTCGAGAAGCTCGCCGGCGCCGGCAACCTGACGCTCCCCGTGCTGATGCTCACGACCGAAGGTCGACCGGACCTCATCGAGCGCGCCCGGGCCGCCGGCGCCAAGGGCTGGATGGTCAAGCCGTTCAAGCCGACGATGCTCCTTGCCGCGGTGCAGAAGCTCGTCGCGCTGCGTTCGCGCTGACGGCCATTCGCTTCAGGACGCAAGGCGCAGCGGGCTCTCCTCGAGCACGCGCGGGTCGCGGGATCCAGCGCGTCGCCGCAGGGAGACGCCAGACGAAGTGATCGATCATGGTCCGCCGAGCCCTTGCGGGGCGAAGGAGCCGATGCCACCCTGACCCCAACCTCCCCCCCGATGTCCGACTCCGCTCCGCCGTCCCTGCCTCCGCCTTCGGAGCTGCCCGTCCCGCTCTCCCTGGAAGAGCTCGGCTGGTCCCCTGCGTTTGCCGCCCACGTGACCCCCGAGGACGAGGCCGCCGGGCTGCGGCCGGCGCGCGTCGCATCGGTGTATAGTGCACGGGTCGAGATGTGGCAGGGCGGTGAGGCGCCGCGACTCGCGTCGCTCCGCGGGCGAGCCCTGCGCGATGCGCCGGAGGGCGGCGTGGCGGTCGGGGACTGGGCGCTGGTGGCCGCCGCCACCGAGGGCTCGGAGGACGTCGTCGTCGAGCGTATCCTCCCCCGGCGCACGGGCTTCGTCCGGCAAGCGGCCGGCGAGCGTTCGGAGCCGCAGGCCATCGCCGCGAACGTCGATCGCGTGCTGGTGGTCTCCTCGGTCGACGGTGACTTCAACGAGCGCCGCCTCGAGCGCTATCTCGTGGCGATCGCGGGGAGCGGGGCCGAGGCCATCATCGTGATCACCAAGGCCGACCTCATCGAAGACCCCGCGGGCGTGCAGGCGACCGCCTCGAAGCTCGCGCCCACGCTCCTGACGAGCGCCCGCACGGGGCTCGGGATGGAGGCGCTCCGCGCGTACATGCCGTGTGGCACCACCGTGGCGCTGGTCGGCTCCTCGGGCGTCGGTAAGTCGGCGCTGGTGAACGTGCTGCTCGGCCGCTCGGCGCAGCACGAGGGGCGCGTACGCGAGCACGACAACCGCGGTCGTCACACCACCACGCGGCGCGCGCTGTTCGTGGTGCCGGGGGCAGGCTTGCTCGTCGACACTCCCGGCATGCGCGAGATGAAGCCGTGGCAGGCCGGAGCGTCGAACGAGGACGACGAGGCGGCGTTCGACGATCTCGTCGCGCTCGCGACGTCCTGCAAGTACACCGACTGCCGGCACGGCGCGGAGCCGGGCTGCGCGATCACCGCGGCGGTCACGAGCGGCGCGCTGACGGCGGAGCGTGTCGCGTCGTGGGAGAAGCTCGGCCGCGAGCGCACCGAGCGTCAGGGCAAGCAGAACGTCTTCGCCCAGCTGCAGGAGAAGCGCCGCGCGCGCTCGGGCGCCGTCGCCCTCCGCAAACGCCTGGTCTCGAAACGCGGCCGCTGACCGCCTCCTGCGAACGTCGTGCTTGGCACGCCGAGAGAGAGCAATGTCTGCGCCATCATCGCGATGCGTTCCATCGCCGAGATTCGCGTTCCGTTCGGTATTAGGCTCGAGATCCCGAAGTCGGTGATCTTCACGAGCGGCCTCCGTCCGTCGAGCCCGCGCGAGAAGAAGTTGTTCCCCGGCTTGAGATCACGGTGGATGATGCCGGCGCGGTGCACGGCATCGATGCCCGCCGCCACCTGCGCGAGCACGCCGAGCGTCCACGGTATGTTGCGCTCGCGGCGCCGCACGTCGTGGAGCGTAGTGACAGACTCCACGAGCTCCATCACCAGGAAGAGGAAGCCGCTCTTCGCCACGTCGACGTCGACGATCGAGATCACGTTCGGGTGGCTCACGTTCGCGACGATCTGCGCCTCGCGCGCGAACCGCGCACGCGACTCGGCACCGGCGCCGCCCACGAGCGCCTTCAGCGCGAAGTGCCGCGGCCGAGGCGTTGACGGTCTCGTTCCCGTCGACGCGCAGCGTCGCCAGCGCCGGCATGTGCGCGACGGCGAGGGTGAGCGGCACCCCGCGCATGGCCTCGGAGACTTCGACCCGGGCCCGCAGGACATACTCGCCGGGGGTCGGGACGAGGAGCGTATCGAGGTGGACCGGGAGGGTGACGTCGATGGGCCCGGCCTGGCCGGGCAGCTCCGCGGTCCAGCGGGACACGGCCACTTCATGAAGTGCCGAGGGGCCCGGGCGATGCGTGCACCCTGCAATTCCCAGCAGGAGGAGGCCGAGCAGGGGCCTGAGCCCGAGGGCCGCGGCCCTCCGGATCACCCTCCACGGCGCTTCGGGCTCGGCGAGCACGGTCCCATGGTATCGTATGCGAACGATGCGCTTCCTGTATGGAGACTCGGCGCCGTTCCCCCTCGGGTACAACTTCCTCGCTACCCTCGAAGTCTTCATGACGGCGGCGACGAGGATCGTGCAGCTCGAGAGCGAAGCCCGCGACCTCGCGCGGCAGAGCGAGGAACTGGCGGCCGGACGGATGAAGGGGCTCGAGGCCCTCGACCAGTTCCACACGGTCGTCATGCGCGCCGTGCAGGACACGGCCCAGAAGGTCCAGCACGCGCACGCGCTGGAGTACGCCCAGAAGATCGCCCAGTTCGCGTCCTCCTATGTCGACGAGCACCGGCGCGTCACCCTCGGCGCGAGCGAGCGCGAGTCGATCCAGATCCGCACCGAGAACGAGCGCCGCGTCGGCGAGCAGCGCCAGCAGCTCGAGACGTTCCTGCGCGCCGCGAAGCTCCCCGTGCTCGCGACCAAGGTGGCGATGCAGCTCGTGGTCGAGGGCAAGGACGCGCGCCACCAGATGAGCGCGAGCTTCGACAATGCGGACGGCATCCAGACGTCGTTCGCGCTCGGCGCCGCGAAGGCCGGAGCCTGGGCGATGCCGCGCAAGGTCGGCGAGCTCTCGCCCGGAACGGAGCTCTCGGTCGGCATCGACAAGAGCTGGCTGCGCGGTACGGTCACGCCGAAGCAGGTGAACGTGGACGAGTGGGTGATCACCCAGTTCGACCTCTCGGACGACGCGTTCGGCCTCACGCTGCGGAAGAAGCTCACCGAGAAAGAGGTGCTCCACTTCGAGCTGCGCCGGACCGAGCAAGGGCTCACGGGCAGCGTGGAGCATCCCGGGCAGACCAACGCCGAGGCCCAGAACGGCCAGCTCGCCGCGCCGGACGTCGCGGCGATCGAGCGCCTGTGGCAAGCGCTGCGGCTCGCTTGCCGTGACGTGCTCGAGCACAAGGAGCACCTCGTCTCGGTCAGCCTCGATCAGGCGCCGGTGTTCGAGGGCGGGCTCGTCATCCAGTTCGTCGTCCGCCTCGTCGCGATGTTCGCGCCCACGGTGCGCGAGATCGCGAAGCGCAGCCCGAACGAGTTCGAGCTCTCGCTCAAGCAGGAGAACGAGGGCGGCCGCCGCGAGGAGGTCTATCTCCGCAAGGAGCAGCTCGTGAGCCGGCTCCAGCCGCTCTCGTCGATCGGTCGCGAGATCTTCGCGCCGCTCGGCCTGGACTCGTGGGTCCCGGGCGTGACCGCGGCGCCGCCGTCGGTGGCCCCGGCCTCCGTGTCCGGCGCCAGCGTCCCGCCCGCGCCTCCCGTCTCGGTGCCGCCCGGCTCGAATCGTGTGCTGCCCCAGAGCTGAGGACGCGGCCGGGCCGGCGCAACCCCGCGCGCGAGATCCTTCCCGAGTCGCCCCCGCAGATCGTGCCCTACCACGTGCTGGCCGGCGGGAACGGGCCCCCCATCGAGGGCTGGTACTGGTTCACGGTCCAGACCACCGCCACCGTCACGGGCTTCGCGCTCGAGACGAACGGCGTGCTCGTGGAGGGCGAGGTCATCGAGAAGCGCGAGGCCGCGGCGCAGTACGGCGCGGCGATGCGTCAGGGCAACGACCCCGTGCTCCTCGAGTGGGTCGACGGCCGCACCTATCGCGCGCGCGTGTTCCCCATCCCCGCGAGCGGCACGCGTCGCGTGGTCCTTCGCTACATGGATATGCTCCCGATGGTGGAGGGCAAGACGCGGTACGTGTATCCGCTCCGCTCCCAGGACCCGGTGCGCTTCGACGAGTTCTCGCTCGCCGTCGACGTCGGTGACCCGCAGGACGTCGAGGTCGCTTCGTCGCTCGACGCGCGCGTGGAGGGAGGGGGACGCACCGTCTCGATGGGTCGCAGCGGGTACGTCCCGCAGGCCGATTTCCAGATCGAGCTCGCGTCCAAGAAGAAGCGCGCGCCGGTCTCGGCCTGGCGCTTCCAGGCAGGGGCGGACCAGGCCGACTACGTGATGCTCCGCTACGCGCCGAACAAGGACTTCGCGAAGGAGCCGCCGGC
>JAYTHX010000363.1:0-3672 GCA_043732195.1 Polyangiaceae bacterium | reverse complement strand
TCCTCTGCCACAAGGCCATCGGCGACCGGCTCACGTGCATCTTCGTCGACAACGGACTCCTCCGGCAGGGCGAGTTCGAGCAGGTGGTCGCGACCTTCCAGGAGACGTTCCGGCTCAACCTCATCGCGGTCGACGCGCGCGAGCGCTTCCTCGGCGCGCTGAAGGGCGTGAGCGACCCGGAGCAGAAGAGGAAGATCATCGGCAAGGTCTTCATCGACGTCTTCGACGACGAGGCGCACAAGGTGAAGGGCGCCGCGTACCTCGTGCAGGGCACGCTCTATCCAGACGTGATCGAGAGCGTCTCGTTCAAGGGCCCAAGCGCGGTGATCAAGAGCCACCACAACGTCGGTGGCCTGCCCGAGCACATGAAGCTCAAGCTCATCGAGCCGCTTCGCGAGCTCTTCAAGGACGAGGTGCGCGCCGCGGGCGAAGCGCTCGGGATGCCGCGCGACATCCTCATGCGGCAGCCCTTCCCCGGTCCAGGGCTCGCCATCCGGTGCCTCGGCGAGATCACGCCGGAGCGCCTCGCGGTGCTGCGCGCCGCCGACCACATCGTGACCGACGAGATCAAGGCCGCGGGCCTCCTCGAGGCAGGCCCGAGCCAGATCTGGCAGAGCTTCGCGGTGCTCCTTCCCGTGAAGAGCGTGGGCGTGATGGGCGACCACCGGACGTACGAGGAGACGTGCTGCATCCGCGCGGTCCGCTCGCTCGACGGCATGACCGCCGACTGGGCGCACATCCCGTACGAGCTGCTCGGCAAGATGTCGAACCGCATCATCAACGAGGTGCGCGGCATCAACCGCGTCGTCTACGACATCTCCTCGAAGCCCCCGGCGACGATCGAGTGGGAATGAGCTGGCGAGCCCTGGCGTGCGCCGCGCTGCTGGTCGCCTGCGGGCCGCCGGCCAACGTGCCGACCGTGCCCATGCGCATGAGCGGCGGGCCGCCGAACGCGTCGGTGACCGTCGACGACATCTTCGTCGGTAACCTCGAGCTTGTCGCGAAGCGCGGCGTCGCGCTGCCGGCCGGCGTGCATCACATCTCGGTCGAGGCGCCCGGGCATCTGCCGTGGGACAAAACGGTCGAGGCGAAGGTAGGCCAGGGCCCCCTTCGCCTCGATGTGAAGCTCGTGCCCGTTCCGGACTGAGGCCTACTTCTTACGGCGGGCGACGACCGCGCCCACCGCGAGCGCCAAACCGATGAAGAGGCTGTTGCTCGACGACGAGGACGTGCCGCCCGGGGCTGCGCTGCAGCCGCTTGTGTCGCTGGACTTCTTCTTCCTGGCGCCGGCGTCGGTGGCCTCGGTGCTGCTGCCCGGGCTCGAGGTGTCGGTCGAGTCCTCGCTGGGGAGCGTGTCGGAGTGCGGGGTGTCGTCCGCGGGGAGCGGCGTGGGCTCGGCATCCGGCGCGTCGGCAGCGGTCGCGGCGTCTGCGTTGGCGCCGCCGTCGCCGGGCTCCGTGGTGCCGTCGGTCGAGGGGCCGGGGGGCGTGCCGGCGTCCGAGGCGTTGTCCGGGCAACCTTCGGCGGACTCGCTGCACGAGTGGATGGTCTCGGCGCCGAGCGTGGTGAGCCAGGCGCCGATCTTGAAGCGCGAGGCGGCATCGACGCGCGTGTGGTGCGCCGTGACGGCTGCGCCCTTCGGGGCGAACGCGGTGTAGTTCGAGGTCACGCCGGCGACCGCCGCGGTGCCCGCGCGGAAGAGCGGCGCGCCGATGTCCGCCTTGCACACGCGGGGCGCGCCGGACTTCCAGCCCGAGGCCTGCGTGACGACGTAGGACGATGCGAGGCGCGAGACGAGCTGCGGGGCCGCGAGGTACGGGCTACCCACGTGGTTCACGCTCTTCGCGGGCACGGACAGCGTGCGCGCGGTCTTCTGCGCGGCGGAGGGCTCGAGGTCGAACGACGCGCAGCCCGAGGTGACCTCGAGCAGCGGGTCGCCTACGCCGACGGGATCGAGATCGACCGGGATGGTCGGGATGGCGTCGAGGTCGGCGTCGAGGATGATGAGCGCGATGTCGGGCGAGTCGCTCGCGGCGATCTTGCCGAAGTCGCAGACGCTGCCCGTGCACTTCGCGGCGAACGAGGGGTGGACCTTCACCTCGGCGATGGTGGCGGAGCGCGCGCTCGTGTTCGCCGACTTGCCGGAGTCCTTGGCGCTCGCGTCGGTGCCGGCATCGCTCGCGGGCTCGGCATCGGGCGTGGTGGCCGCGTCGCTCGCGCCGGCGTCGGCCAGCGCCACGGCAGGCTTGCCGCTCGCCGACGACGTGAAGGAGATCGTGGCGCCGGCCGCGTAGGCCTCGTTGCCGCTCACGCAGCGCGCGGCGACGAGGAGCTGCCTCGGACCGACCTTCGCCGCGGTGCAGCCCCCGTGGAGCTGGAGCGTGCTCTTCAGCACCTCGGAGACGTCGCCGCCCGCAGTGACCTTGTCGGGCGAGGAGCCGGTGTCCTCCGCCTTGACGAGCGAGCAGCCTGCAGCGCCGATCGCGGCGAGGATGCCCGAGGCCAACGTCATCCGGACAAGTGCTCTGGACTCCATGATGACCGATGTGCGTGCAACACTCACTCCAGCGTCCGGACGGGCATTCGGAGATGATTTCAGCAGCTTGGATAGACGTTGTGGATCTCGTCGCCCCCATCACTGGGTCATCGGTCGACTGGATCATGGAAAATTCCGGCGTCGGTGAACCGCCTTTTCCTGCACCATGGGCAGTTGTGGTTGCAATTCCTGGGAATTTTGGCCATCTTGCCTGCCCCTATGTCGAACCGCGCGATCTGGAGCATGAGAAAAAGGCACGAGTGGCTGGCGACCCCGCTGAAGAAGAAGCGGGTCAAGAAGGCCACGCGCCTTCGTTGTGGTCTCCAGGACGCGATGGACCGCAAGGCGGCCCCCGCCGAGGCCAAGTAGGCTCAGTAACCGGACGCGGTCTTCGCGTCCGGTTCCGAGCCCACGGCTGCCCAGCTCATCGTACGCGTCGTGCGTGCGAGCCCGAGTGAGCCGTCCTTGCCGACGAGAATGACGCCGCCCGTCTGAGCGGTTCGCGCGTGCATGTGGGCCAACGCCGCGCGGGCGGAAGCTTCCGGCCGACCGTCCCGCATCCCATCGACCGCGGTCTTCGCGGCGAGGATACGGATCATGGCCTCGCCGTGTCCGGTGGTGGAGCACGCGCCGGCCTCGTCGTCGGCGTAGGTGCCCGCGCCGATCAGTGGTGAGTCGCCGATGCGCCCGACGCGCTTGTTGACCATGCCGCCCGTGCTGGTCGCCGCCGCGACATGGCCAGCGGCGTCGCGCGCGACCGCGCCGACGGTGCCGCCGGCCCAGCCCTCGACGCCGTCGCGGCCACGCGTGAGCTCCCAGCGCTGCCGTGACGCCGCGGTGATCATCGCGTTCTCGTCGGCGCGCGCGAAGCCCTGCGCGATCGCGAAGCGGGTCGCGCCCTCGCCCGCGAGCAGCACGTGCGGCGTGTCCTCCATCACGCGGCGCGCGATGGCGATGGGATGCTCGAACGCCGGCAGCGCGCACACGGCGCCGGCGCGGAGGCCGGCGCCGTCCATGATCGAGGCATCGAGCGCGAGGCGACCGTCGGCATCGAGGCACGCGCCCGTGCCGGCGTTGAACAGCGGATCACTCTCGAGCACCTCGACCGCGCGCTGCACGGCATCGAGCGCGCTGCC
>JAYTHX010000362.1:0-11752 GCA_043732195.1 Polyangiaceae bacterium | reverse complement strand
CGCTGCGCGCCGGCATCACCGAAGGCGACACGAAGCGCGCGCTCGTGAGCCTCGACGACGTGTCGCTGTTCACGCGCTGACCAAGGGCGGATTACAGGGCCACGAGCGAGATGTCGATCACGTCGGCGGTGCACGATCGGAGCGACGCTAGGACGTCGCCCGCGGGCTCGCGGTCGACGCTGATGCGCGCGACCGCGGCGTGCGCGCCCTCGAAGACGATGTTCTCCGTCTCCTGCACGTTGATGCCGCCCTTTTTGAGGCAGTCGAATACCGCCGCGAGGACTCCGACGCGATCGTGATGGCGCACCGCGAGCAGGTGCGTCGCCGGCGACTTCTTCGCGAGGTTCACGACGTTCGCCGGCCGCCCGGACTCCTTGAAGAGGCGCACGATACGCACTGTCTCCTCGGCGATCGCCTCCTGCGCCTGGTCGGTGGACGCGCCGATGTGGTGCGTGCCGATGACGCCGGCGTGCCCGAAGATCGGCGCCTCGACCGCGCCCGCGCCGCCGGAGGGCTCCTCGGCGAAGACGTCGAGCCCGGCGCGGATGCCGCGCTCCTTCACGGCGCGCTCGAGCGAGGGTTGATCCACGACCTCGGCGCGCGAGGTGTTGATGAACATCGCGCCCTGCTTCATCGAAGCGAACACGCCATCGGCCACGATGCCGCGGGTCGCCGGCTTGAGGGCGAGGTGCACGCTGAGGATGTCGGCGGCGGCGGCCACCTCGGTGGGCGAGCTGGCCCGCGTGATGCCGAGCTCTTCGGCGCCGGCCCACGTGAGGCTACGGCTCCACGCGACGACGGGCATTCCGAAGGCCTTGGCGCGCGTGATCATCTCGCGGCCGATGGGACCGGTGCCGAGGAGGCCGAGCGTGCGCCCGAAGAGGCCGCGCGCCTTGCCATACTCCTTCTTGTTCCACTTGCCGCTCTTGAGATCGGCCGTGCCGTCGAAGATCCGCCGATCGAGAGCGAGCATCAGGCCGAACGCCAGCTCGGCGACGGCGATGGCGTTCTTGCCCGGGCAGTTGGCGACCCAGATGCCGCGCTCGCTCGCGGCCTCGACGTCGACGGTGTTCGTGCCCGCGCCGGCGCGCACCAAGAGCTGGAGGTTGCCCGACTCGAGCATGGGGCGCGTCACCTGGGTGGAGCGCACGACGAGGACGTCCGCGCGCGTTGTGGTGATCGCGGCGAGGAGCGTGTCCCCGGACACGTCCGGCTCGTAAGCCACGTCACAGCCGATCTCCGCAAGACCGCGTCGTCCCGAATCCTCGAATTTGTCCGCGACCAGAACCTTCATGGGACGGCAGCTTAGCGAAGGCAGTGGCTGACAGTGCGGGAGACAGCGGGGTATCCTCGCCCATCATGACGCGCACGCTGATCAAGGGTGGAACGGTCGTCACTGCAGTCGACACGTACCTGGCCGATGTTGCCATCGTGGACGACAAGATCGCCGCGATCTTCGGCCCGGGCGCGGCGCCGCCAGGCCCGTGGGACGTGACCATCGATGCCACGGGCAAGCACATTTTGCCCGGCGGTATCGATGCGCACACGCACATGGACATGCCATTCGGAGGCACCTCGTCCTCCGACGACTTCGAGACCGGCACGCGGGCCGCGGCCTACGGCGGCACGACTACCATCGTCGATTTCGCCATCCAGACGAAGGGCCAGGCGCTCCGCACCGGCCTCGACCTGTGGCACTCGAAGGCCGAGGGCAAGGGCGCGGTCGACTACGCGTTCCACATGATCATGACCGATGTGAACGACCAGACCATCCAGGAAATGGGCCAGGTCGTGAACGAGGGCGTCAGCTCGTTCAAGATGTTCATGGCGTACCCGGGCATCTTCTTCGTCGACGACGGGCAGATCTTCCGCGGCATGCAGCGCGCCGCCGAGCTCGGCGCGCTCATCTGCATGCACGCCGAGAACGGGATTCCGATCGACATCCTCGTTCAGCAGGCCATCGCGAAGGGCCACACCGCGCCGATCTACCACGGGCTCACGCGCCCCCAGATCGCCGAGGAAGAAGGCACGTTCCGCGCGATCTGCCTCGCGGAGATGGCGGGCGCGCCCGTCTACATGGTGCACCTCTCCGCGGAGCGCGCGCTGAAGAAGGTGGTGGAGGCGCGCGATCGCGGCCTCCCGGTCTTCGCTGAGACGTGCCCGCAGTACCTCTTCCTGTCGCAGGACGATCTGGCGCGTCCCGACTTCGAGGGGGCGAAGTACGTGTGCACGCCGCCGCTGCGGCCGGCGCACATGCAAGAGGACCTGTGGCGCGGTCTCCGCACCCAGGACCTCCAGGTGGTCTCGACCGATCACTGTCCGTTCTGCGTGAAGGGCCAGAAGGATCTCGGCGTCGACAACTTCTCGAAGATCCCCAACGGCATGCCGGGCGTCGAGACGCGGATGTACTTGATGTGGGACGGCGGCGTCCGGAAGGGCCGCATCTCGATGAACCGCTTTGTCGAGATCACGTCGACGGCGCCGGCGAAGATCTTCGGGCTCTATCCGCACAAGGGCACGATCGCGGTCGGCGCCGACGCCGACCTCCTGGTATGGGACGGCGAGAAGCGCCACGTCCTCAGCGACAAGACCCTCCACATGCGCGTCGACTACACGCCCTACGAGGGAAGGGAAGTGGTGGGCGCGCCGACGCACGTGCTCTCGCGCGGCAAGGTGGTCGTCGAGAACGGCAAGTACGTGGGGCGCAAGGGCGACGGCAAGTTCGTCAAGCGCCACACCTTTGATCTGATGTGACCCGCGCGTTTTACCCCGTTGTCGCCGTGTGACGTGCGGGTTACGGACCGCCCGCCCATGCACACGCTGGCCGTTCCTCCGCCGCCACCTCTCCCGGAGCGGCTCCACGAGCATGTTGGCGGCGTCTCGCTTGAGCAGCTCGCCGCGAGGAACCGCCTCGATGACGCCGCGGCCTGGTACATCGGCTACCGCATCTTTCTCGCGCTCGGGGCGGCCCACGCGGCGCGCGAGCCGACCACGCGGGGGCTCGCCCCGGTCATCCCTCGGGACGTCTCGCCGGCCAACGTGCTCGTGCCGTGGGACGGCTACGTGACGCTATCGGACCTCCGGATCGTGGGCGCCGGCGGGCCCGCGGTCGTCGCGGGGTACCTCGCGCCCGAGCAGGCGCGAGGTGACGCGCTCGACGTGCGCACCGACGTCTACGCCGGGTGCCTCGTGCTGCGCGAGCTGCTGCTCGGCGCGCCGGTCTTCGCAGGCGCAGGACAGTCGGAGATGCAGCGCCGCGCCGCGATGGCGGACCCGCGACTCGTGCCGCTTGCCGCGCTTCGCCCAGGCTTGCCCCTCGCGCTCACCGCTGCCGTCGACGTCGGGCTCTCGCCCGAGCCCGACCGACGCAGCATCACCGCCGAGGAGATGGCCGCGCTGCTCGGCGATGCCATCGACCTCGAGGGAGCGCGCGCGAAGCTCGTCGCTGCCGTCGCGCGCGTCCGTCGTGGCGAGGAGCCGCTCGCGTACGCGGCGCGGCCCGACACGGGTGCGTCGCTCTTCGACGAGAGCTCGCGCGAGCTCGGCCTCGCGACCGACACCGTCACGGCGCACCGGTCGCCGCTCGAGCGCCCGGGCTCCGCGTCGCGCACGAGCTCGCCGCTCCTCCTCGAGACGCCGAACGTGATGATGACCGCGCGGCGACCCAGGCCCGCGCCGGTCGCGGCGCCCGCCGCGCGACGCCATCGGGCACCGATGGCGCTCGTGGCCGCGGCCTCCGCGGCGATCGCCGTGGGTATCGCCATCGGCGGTGCGCTCGGGCTCCGCGAGCGGACGAGCGCGAGATCCCCGACCGCGCTGCGCGCCCGACCGCCCTCGCCGTCCGCCCACGCCGCGCTCGCGCCGCTGCCCCTTGCCGCAGGCCCAGCCGGCGCGGCGCTGCCGCCGGCCGCCCCCGGAGGGAGGACCGGGCGTCTTCTCACGGCACCGTCCGAGGCCGGCCATCGCGTGTTCGTCGATGGGCGGCTCGCCGGCTCCGGCGGAGCCCCGCTCGTGGTGCGGTGTGGGACGCACGAGGTGCGCGTCGGCAGCGCAGGGCGCCTCTGGCGGGTCGAGGTGCCGTGCGACGGCGCGGTCGAGGTCACCCGCTAGGCGGCAAGGCTCGTGCCGCGCTCGCCGCGGGGAAGATGCTGACTCCTTGAAACAAAATACGGGTGGCATACGTCCTTCTGGGCGTTACGCCGTATAGACATAGAAGGGCGCCGACCGTCAGGCGCTCGAGGAGATCGAGATGGCAGAGCGTTACGTCCGGCCGACCGTTGCAGGCTGGCTCACCCCGACCCTCCTGGCCCCGTGGATCACCGCCTACGGCGCGGTCACGGCGATCGCGGCGCTCAAGATCGACGGCCTGTTCGGCAAGGTCCTCGGCTGGACGGTCGGCATGCTCGTGGGCTCCGCCTGGGCCTTCGTCTTCTGCACACTGCTCATCCTCGTCGACCTCGCGCTCCTCGGCGTGAAGGTCCGCACCCTCCCGGCCGGCAAGCGCGGCTGGGCGGCCAGCCTCCTGTCGCCGTTCGCGGTGTTCGCGAGCTACGTCGCCGTTCCGCCCTACAAGTTCTACGCGGCGGGCCCGTGGGCAGTCGGCGCAGCGGTGCTCGTGCCGATGATCGCGGTCGCCATCGCCTCCCGCATCCTCGGCGGTTCGAAGCCGCCTCGCTGACGACTCCGCCAGCTCTTGCTCCTCGAAGACCCGCGCCACGTCGCGGGTCTCTTCGTTTTGTCGGATCGATCGTGATCGCGTGACCGCTTCGATGCTGCGCCGCCGCTGCATCTGGAAATTGCCGCGGCGGCAGGCATTCGAGGAGCCGGCGCCGCCCGTCGACCCGCCGCCGCCGGCCGCTGGCGCCCCCTGACGCTCAGCCGAGATCGAGGTCGAGGGGCAGGGGCGTACCCTGCTTCTCGGCCTTCGCCGCGTGCTGCAACACCGCGCGGCTGTCGAGGATCGAGAGCGTCTGCATCTCGAGCGCGCCGATGCGGTCCTCGGGGGTGAAGAGCGAGTCGCTCTTCTCCATCGACAGCTTCTCCGGCGAATAGGTCGCAGCCTCGGCCTTCGTGGAGACGATCGAGTAGTCGTCGCCGCGGCGCAGCTCGAGCTCCACGGTGCCCGTCACGTGCGCGGCGATACCGCCGGCGAGCGCGTGCTTGAGCAGGCGCGCCTCGGGGTCGTACCAGCGGCCCTCGTAGAGCAGGCGGCCGAGGCGCCGCCCGAGCGTGACGTACTGGTCGATGGTGTTCTCGTTGTGGATCGCGCTGAGCAAGCGCTCGTACGCGATGTGGAGGAGCGCCATGCCCGGCGCCTCGTAGATGCCGCGGCTCTTCGCCTCGATGACGCGGTTCTCGATCTGGTCACTCACGCCGAGGCCGTGCCGGCCGCCGACCATGTTCGCCTCGAGCACCGCTTCGGTCAGCGACCCGAAGCGCTTCTGGCCGATCGCGACCGGGACGCCGCGCTCGAACGTGATGGCGACGCGCTCCGCCTCCACCTTCACGTCGCTCTTCCACGACGCCACTCCCATGAGCGGGTCGACGATGCTGATGCCCCGGTCGAGCTGCTCGAGATCCTTCGCCTCGTGCGTCGCCCCGAGCATGTTGCTGTCGGTGCTGTACGCCTTCTCGGTCTTCATCGAGTAGGGGAGGCCGACCTTCTCGAGGAACTCGGACATCTCCTTGCGGCCGCCGAGCTCGCCCACGAACGCGGCGTCGAGCCACGGCTTGTAGACGCGCATGTCGGGCTGGATCATCAGCCCGTAGCGGTAGAAGCGCTGGATGTCGTTACCCTTGTGCGTGCTGCCGTCGCCGAAGATGCCGACGCCGTCCTCGCGCATGGCGCGCGCGATGGCGGTGCCGGTGACGGCGCGCCCGAGCGGCGTGGTGTTGAAGTATTTGCGACCCGCCGTCGCGAGGTGGAACGCACCGCACTGGAGCGCGATGATCCCCTCGCGGGCGATGGCCTCGCGGCAGTCGAGGAGGCGCGCGCCGATCGCGCCGTGACGCAGCGCCTCCTTGGGGACGTCGCGGACGTCCTTCTCGTCGGGTTGCGCGAGGTCCGCGGTGTACGCGTGAACGACGAGGCCGCGGCGCGTCAACCACGCGACGGCGCAGCGTGTATCGAGCCCGCCCGAGAAAGCGATGGCGATGGATTGACCCTTTTCGGGGAGCGTTCGGAAGATGCGCGCCATGATGGTGGCCTACTAAGCACGTCGCGCAGCCTGTTGCGAGAGACTATGCTTCGCGGCCGCATGCTGGACCTCCCCGCGACCCTCCCGCTCCCGATCAACGAGCCCATCCTCTCCTACGCTCCGGGGTCGCCCGAGCGGGCAAACCTGAAGAGCGCGCTCGCCTCGATGGCGGGCGAGACCATCGACGTGCCGCACGTGGTGGCGGGAAAGGAGTCACGTGAAGGCGCGACCTACGAGGTGCGCGCGCCGCACGATCATTCGCTCCTCCTCGCCACGTGTCACGACGGCGGGCCGGCGGTGACCGAGCGGGCCGTCGCGGCGTCGCTCGCCGCCGCGCCGGCCTGGGCCGCGATGCCGTTCGAGGAGCGCGCGCGCATCTTCTCCCGCGCCGCGGAGCTGCTCGCGGGGCCGTGGCGTCAGGTGATCAACGCTGCCACCATGCTCGGCCAGAGCAAGACGGCCTACCAGGCGGAGATCGACTCGGCGTGCGAGCTCATCGACTTCCTGCGCTTCAACGTGGCGTTCGCGTCGCGCCTCGCCGAGCACCAGCCGATCTCGCCGCCCGGCTTCCAGAACAACCTGGAGCTGCGCCCGCTCGAGGGGTTCATCCTCGCGGTCACGCCGTTCAACTTCACGGCCATCGCCGGCAACCTCCCCACGGTCTGCGCGCTGATGGGCAACGTGGTCGTCTGGAAGCCGGCCGAGAACCAGAGCCTCGCCGCGTACCACCTCATGCGGCTCTTCACCGCCGCGGGCCTGCCGCCGGGCGTGATCAACCTGGTCTACGGTGACGGCGCGAAGATCGCCGAGACCTGCCTGGGGCACCGCGACCTCGCGGGCGTGCACTTCACCGGATCGACGCGCGTGTTCCAGTCGATCTGGCGCACGGTCGGCGAGAACATCGCCAGCTACCGCAGCTATCCGCGGCTCGTGGGCGAGACCGGCGGCAAGGACTTCGTGTTCGCGCATCCCAGCGCCGAGGCCGAGCAGCTCGCGGCGGCGCTCGTGCGCGGCGCGTACGAGTACCAGGGGCAGAAGTGCTCTGCCGCGTCGCGCGCGTACATTCCGCGCTCGCTCTGGGGCACCGTGCGCGACGCGATGCTGGCGCACATCGGGCGGATCGCGGTCGGCGACGTCCGGGACTTCCGGAACTTCATGGGCGCGGTCATCAACGAGCGCGCGTGGACGCGTCTCTCGAGCTGGCGCGAGCGCCTCGCAGCGGACAGCAGCGTGAAGCTGCTCGCCGGCGACGGCTGGTCGCGCGAGCAGGGTTGGTTCTGCGGGCCGACGCTCGCCGAGGTCGCCGATCCCGCGCATCTTCTGCTCGCTGAGGAGCTCTTCGGGCCGGTGCTCGCGGTGCACGTCTACGACGACGGCAAGCCGGGCGCGGTCGACGACGCGCTCGCGCTCGTCGATCGCACGAGCCCGTACGGCCTGACCGGCTCGGTGTTCTCGCAGGATCGCGCCGCCGTCGCGCACGCCGTGACGCGGCTCCGCCAGGCGGCGGGCAACATGTACATCAACGACAAGCCCACCGGCGCCGTCGTCGGGCAGCAGCCGTTCGGCGGCGCCCGCGCGTCCGGCACGAACGACAAGGCGGGCAGCGCCTACAATCTCCTCCGGTGGGCCTCGCCGCGCGTGGTGAAGGAGACGTTCGTGCCGCCCACCGCGGTCAGCTATCCCTTCATGGGTGCGGAGTAGCATGGACGTCTCGACGCGCACGCTCGCCGGCATCGCCGCCGGAACGCTCGCCATTGCCCTCGCCGCGGTCGCGCCCGTGGCCTGCGGCAGCTCGTCGAGCGACACGCCAATCGCCGCCGACGGCGGCGACGCGGCCCCGGCGTTCGCGTACCGCGGCGCCGGCTGCGAGTACGACGTCGCGCCGCCCGAGGCGCTCGCGTTCGTCGAGCTCGCGGTCGACGACGGCGCGTCTCCCGGCGCCGAGGCGGTGCGCGTGCGCCTCGGCCTCGGCGGCGACACGAAGAGCGGCGCGCCCGGCTACGCCGATCCGTCACGCACGGCGGTCGTGACCTGGGAGACCACCACGCCCACGCGCGCGGCTCGCGTTCGCATCGGTGCGAGCGCCGACCAGCTCGCGCCGGTGACCGGCTACTCGTGGACCACGCCGGCTCCCGAGGTCGGGTTCGGCGCGAACGAGCCGGCGACGCACATGCACGAGGTCCACCTCTGCAAGCTCGAGCCCGGCCGCACGTTCTACTACCAGGTCGGTGGCGGCACCCCGGAGGTCTGGAGCGCGACGCAATCGTTCACCACGGTGCCCGCGACCGGCCCCGTCACGGTCGGCATCCTGGGCGATGCGCGCGACAAGGTCGATGTGTGGCAGCGCGTGCAGCTCCGCATGCGCGAGCGCGCCGTGAACCTCCAGGTCACCACCGGGGACCTCGTCTTCACCGGCACGCAGCAGTCGCTCTACGATCAGTGGCTGGGCGCGATCTGGAAGGATCCCGCCGATCCCAGCCGCTTCGTCACGCTCGGTCAGCAGATGATGGTCATGGTCGCGGGCAACCACGAGAACGAGGCGACGCGGTTCTACGGAGCCTTCGCGATCCCTGGCACCGGGCGGTACGCGGAGTCGTACGCTTCGTTCGACGTCACGAACACGCACTTCGTCGTGATCGACGACCAGCCAATCGCGCTGCTGGGCGGCGGCGAGCAGGCAGCCACGATGACGAAGTGGCTCGACGACGATCTCGCGCGCGCCGACGGCGCCCGCGACCGCGTACCGTTCCTCGTCGTCGTCCACCACCGCGCGCTCTACACGACCTCGAGCCACGCCGACGACTCCGACGTCCTCGACCTCCGCAAGGTCTTCGCGCCGATCTTCGACAAGCATCACGTCGACCTCGTCGTGAACGGTCACGACCACGCCTACGAGCGCACGAAATCGCTCCGGCCTGGCGCCGGCTTCATCGAGAAGGCGACCACGTTCGGCGGCACCACCGGCTTCGACGGACTCTACGGCGTGCTCACGCTCGACGGCCGGAAGCTCACCATGACGTCGTACGGGCTCACTGCGGCCGGCACCGATCCGGTCATCGATACGATCGAGCTCGTGAAGTGAGCGTGAGCAGCGCGCGCGCGGGCCGCTCGGCCTTCGCAGCGCGCTCGGCGCGGCAGGCGTCTCCGGCGCGCTCGAGATCGCGGCACACCTGCGGGCGGCGCTCGTAGATCGAGCAGCTCAGCGTGGCGGCGGCCGGGTCGAGGCTGAGCGCGCCGCAGTGCTGCGCGCCGTCGCTGCCACCGAGGCGCATGAAGGCCTCGTTGCCGACCCACGTGACGAGGGACTCGGCCTCTTCACCGAGGCGCTCGTAGTCGTCGCCGCTCACACGGGCATGACGAAGTGATTCCGAGAAACAACAGGCCGCGCAGCGCGTGCAGTCTTCTGGCGGCTCTTCTCGATGGCCCATGCGATGTCGATCCTATCGCTCGTGGGCGGGATCGGGGCGCTCTCCGTGGGAAGGAACGCGACGTGAGCGAGGACGCCGACCAGCGGCGCGAGCCCGACGAAGAGCGCGCCGATGACCTGGCCCTGGAGCACGAGCGCCGCGCCGTGCGCGACGAGCGCGAAGGTGGAGGCGACGGCGAGACCGTTGAGGGCCCGCGAGCGCGCCGCGAGGCCCAGCGCGGCGATGCAGAACAAGGCCACCATCACGCCGCCGACCGCGTGACCGGCCTCGGCGAGCGGGCCGGGCGCGGTGGTCCAGGCGCGCGCGATCTCGATGCCCGCGGCGGAGGCGAGCACGGTGGCGCCCACGATCCCACCGGCGAGCTGGAGGCTCATCGTCGGCTGGCAAGGTGGGGCCGCGATGACGGCGCGGGGGTCGAGGCGGGGGGCAGGGGAGGTTGCTGGTGCCATCGTGAGCGAGGCCTGGAGCAACGCGCGTGCCGCCCCGGGTCGGTCGGGAAGGAGCGCCACGTCCCTCGCGAGGCAGCCTGCACGTCCTACAAAGGGATGACCCCGCGGCGCCAGTTGCGCCGCGAATCGCGGCCGTCAGGCGGCCCGTGGCGCTCGGTGCGCCAGAGGCCGGAGCGCCGGCTTGCGCCAACCTGCCCGCGAACCCGTGGTAGATTCGGCACACTTTCATGGGTGACGATCGAACACGCTCCGTCGTTCCGCGCGCAGCGGACGCGTCGAAGGGCCTCCGGCTGATCGTGTTCGTCGGCGGGCAGGTGGCGTCGCACGCGCTCCCGGCCACCGGCGAGGTCGTCATCGGGCGCGGCGAGGACGCCGGCATCCGCATCGACCACGCGACCGTCTCCCGCCGCCACGCCACCCTGCTGCTCGGCTCCGAGGTGCGCATCGTCGACCACGGCAGCTTCAACGGCACCAACATGGGCGGCAAGAAGGTGCTGCCCAACACGCCCATCCCGGTCGGGCTCTCGACGATCGTCGAGCTCGGCGAGACCATGATCGTGGTGCAGGTCGAGGGCGCGGCGCCCGTCACCGCCTCGCGCAGCCTCGCCCAGAGCCAGGGGCTCGCGCCGCCGGCGCCGGGCGTCTCCACGGGGATGCAGCACCTCTACCGCCTCGTCGACAACGTGGCGCAGAGCAACATCACCGTGATCGTCCGCGGCGAGACCGGCTCCGGCAAGGAGATCGTCTCCGAGGAGATCCACAAGCGCTCGTCGCGCGTGAACGGCCCGCTCGTGAAGCTGAACTGCGCGGCGCTGCCCGAGCACCTCCTCGAGGGCGAGCTGTTCGGCTACGAGCGTGGCGCCTTCACCGGAGCCACGCAGGCCAAGGCCGGCCTCATCGAGTCGGCTGACGGCGGGACGCTCTTCCTCGACGAGATCGGCGAGATGCCGCTGGCCACGCAGGCGAAGCTGCTGCGCGTCGTCGAGAGCCGCGAGGTCATGCGCCTCGGCAGCCTTCGCCCCAAGACCGTCGACGTGCGGTTCGTAGCCGCCACCCACCGCGATCTCGAGGAGATGGTGACGCGTGGGCTGCTGCGCCAGGACCTCTATTACCGGCTCGCCGGCGTCACGCTCGTCGTGCCGCCGCTCCGCGAGCGTGTCGAGGAGATCCCGAAGCTCGCCGGCGACTTCGTCGCGCGGTTCTGCGCCGAGGCCCATCGCCCCGCCATCCCGATCTCGGGGCAGGCGATGGTGGTGCTCAAGAGCTACGCGTGGCCGGGCAACGTCCGCGAGCTGCGCAACGTCATCGAGCGCGCGGTGGTGTTCTGCAAGGGCACCGCGATCGCGCCGGAGCACCTCGGGCTGCCGGTCGATCGCCTCTCGCGGCCGCCGGGCCGTCTCTCCGGCGTGCCGGGATCCGCGCCGGGAAGCAACCGTCCGCCGAATTTGCCGCCCACGCATCCTTCGTACCAGGCGCCGGCGTCCGGACGTCCCTCGCAGCCGCAGCAGCCGGCGTATGGCGGCGCGACCGCCTTCGGCGCGACCAGCCTCGACCAGCCCACGACCGCGCCGCCGTTTGCGCCGCAGGGCCCGCCGAACGATCACGGCTCGACGATCGCCTTCGGCTCGGGCTCGCTGCCCGACGAGATGGAGGCGCTCGAGCGCCTGCGCATCCTCGA
>JAYTHX010000361.1:0-11798 GCA_043732195.1 Polyangiaceae bacterium | reverse complement strand
GCCAGCGGGCCTCGCTCTCGCCGATCTGATTCTCGAGCGCGCAGGGGGCGAAGATGTCGGCCTTCTGCTTGAAGAACTCCTCGCGCGTGATCGCCTTGCCGCCGGGGTAGCCCGCGATCGAGCCGTGGCCCTCGACCCAGTCCTGGAGCTTGTGCGCGTTGAAGCCCTCGGGGTTCGTCATGTAGCCCGAGTGGTCGCCGACCGCGGTGGTCGAGACGCCGAGGCGCGAGAGGATGACCGCGAGGTGCGATCCGACGTTTCCGAAGCCCTGGACCGACATGGTCGAGCCCTCGAGATCGAACGCCTTCTCCTTCGCCCACTCCACCGTGCAGAACACGGCGCCCTGGCCGGTGGCCTTCGCGCGGCCGAGCGTGCCGCCGCTCGCGACGGGCTTGCCGGTGACGACGCCCTTGACGGTCTGTTTGTTCGCAGCGCCGACCATGTTCGAATACGTGTCCATCATCCAGGCCATGGTCTGGCTGTTCGTGCCGACGTCCGGCGCGGGGATGTCGTATTCGGGCCCGATGTTCTCGCCGAGCGCGTGCGTGAAGCGGCGCGTGATGCGCTGGAGCTCGGACTTGGAGACCGAGTGCGGATCGAACTTGATGCCGCCCTTGCCGCCGCCGAACGGGATGCGCATGAGCGCGCACTTCCAGGTCATCATCGCCGCGAGCGCCTTCACGTCGTCGAGCGTGACGGACGGATGGAAGCGCATGCCGCCCTTGAAGGGTCCGAGCAGGTTGTTGTGCTGGACGCGATAGCCCTTGAACAGCCGGACCTCGCCGCTGTCCATCTTCACCGGGAAGTTGATGATCAGCTCGTTCTTCGGCTGGCTCAGGATCGTGCGGACGAACTCCTGGAGGTCCGTCGCCTTGGCGGCGCGATCGAGGTAGTCCTGGACGACCTTGAAGAAGTCGTAGTCCTTCACGAGGAGGCTGCGCGAGGACCCGGCGGCCGGCGGGATCTGGCTGCTGAGCGGAGCGACTCGCTCCACCCCACGGAGGGTCTCGGACGGGGGATCGGACGGTTTCATCGCCCTTCCTCTAGCCCATTTGCGGCAGCGGCAAACCCCCAAACCCGTTGCTGCAACGCGTCGTTACGCCCATTTTGCGGATGGGCCACACCCGTCACTCATCCATGCGTGACGGTGTGCGGAATGAACCAGATGGAATAGAGGAACGTGACCGCGCTCGTGACGAGCAGCGCGTCGACGCGGTCGAGGATCCCGCCGTGGCCGGGGACGATCGCGCCCGAGTCCTTCACGCCCGTGGAGCGCTTGAGGAGCGACTCGCCGAGGTCGCCCGCCTGACCCAACGCGCCCGCGACGAGCGCGAGGATGATGCCGTGCGGAAGCGACAGCGACGGGAGGAACCAGAAGTGTGCGAGGAGCGCGCCGAAGACGCTGCCCGCGAGGCCGCCGACCGAGCCTTCGATGGTCTTCTTCGGAGAGATCGCCTCGTAGAGCTTGTGCTTGCCGAGGAAGCGACCCGCGAAGTATCCGCCGGTGTCGCCGAACCACGCGAACATGATCGTGAGCACGACGTACGCCGGCCCGTCGTCGCCGAGGTCACGCCGCATGAGCGCAAGGAGCGTCAGCGGCACGCCGATGTAGAGCGGCCCGAAGCCCATGGACGTGGCGCGCAGCGCTGCGCCCTTCACCTCACCGGGCCGTAGCAAGGTGAGGAGCGGGCCCAGCAGCGGTACCGCGACGATCATCGTGAAGAGGATGCGCGTGTCGCTTTCGGCGAGGTAGGTCGCGAGCGAGGCCACCGCCGACATCGCCACGCCGAGGACCTGCGACAGGCGGTCGCCCGGGTGCGTCATGTTGAA
Source organism: Polyangiaceae bacterium (assembly GCA_043732195.1). Taxonomy (GTDB): domain Bacteria; phylum Myxococcota_A; class Polyangia; order Polyangiales; family Polyangiaceae; genus Labilithrix. The sequence continues at coordinate 9,968 of JAYTHX010000361.1, read as the reverse complement.
CAGCTCCCACGCGCCGATGAGCGTCGCGGGCAGGACCAGCAGGTAGAAGCCCCAGGGCGCGCCCTTGTAGAGCAGCCCGATGATCAGCGGGGCGCCGACCGCGGCCGTCGCGATCCGGATGGCGAGGTTCGCATTCGCAGAGGGCGCGCGCGCGTTGCCGTCGGCCGTCGTCACGCAGTCCATCGTTAGCACGACCCCGTCATTTGCGCAGGGCGAGCTTCCTGCACGCTTCCTCGGTGAGCGAGGCCTTGCGCCGGAAGCCCTGCCCGCGGCGCGCCCCGCGGACCGGCCGATACGTCACGACGACCGGCTTTCCCTCGCGCGTGACCTCGATCTTCACCATGCGATCGACGCGATCGGGGACCTCCATGCGGTCGAGGACGTCGCCGTTACCGAGGCCCGCTGCGGCAGCAGGGCCCTTCGGATCGACGTTGCGATCGCGTGCGCGTCGCGCGAGGCGGCGACGTCGAAGCCCGCGGCGTAGGTCTCGTAGGTCGTCTCCAGCGTCTCGAAGCACGGACCGAGCGCGGCGTCGGGGACGCGCTTCTTCCTTCCGGTGATCAGGTAGTCGTCGAAGTCCTCGCGCACCTGCGCCGCGTCGAGCTCGTGGCCGAGGACCTCGAAGAACGTCGCCTCGGGCAGCGGCGCGTGCGTCTCGTCGGCGAGCCGGGAGAGCGCGCGTACGACGTCGTCGAACGAGCGCGCGCCGTGCGATCGCTCGCGGATCCGCGCGTCGACCGCGGTCGCGAACAGCGCGCCGCGCGCGACGAGGAGCGGGACCACGCCCGAGGCCTGCGCGTCGACCAGGAGCTCGGCGTTGGAGCGCAGGGCATGGCGAGACGCGGTGACGATCGCGAGCAGGCGATTGAGCTCCACGGCGTGCTCGTCGGAGGAGAGCAGCCCGACGCGCGCGAGCTGCTCGCGCGCCACCCAGCGCGCAACGCCTTCCTGGAACCAGAGGCTCTCGATCTCCTTTCCGGGCGTGGCATCGCCTACCCACGTGCGCTCACCGATCCACGCGTGCACCAGCTCGTGCGCCACCGCGAGGCGCAGGCCGGCGTCGAACGGGTCGAGGCCCGAAAGCACGACCAGCACGCCGGAGTGCGCGCGCGCGACGCGATAGCCTCCGCGCGGGCGTGCATCCACGCTGAAGAAGAGCGTCGCCGGCGCGAGCTCGATGTCCTTGAAGTACTCGTGCAGCACGCCGCGGAAGCCCGCGACCTCGGCGGAGACCGAGCGGCTGTCGAACGCCGTGTAGCCGAGCCAGGCCGACTCGTCGTGACCCTCCGGCGCATCGAGCTCCGCGCGACCGCCAGGACCGAAGAGGAACACCGAGCGCCGCAGCGAGCGGCCCGGCAGCTCGAGCCGCTGCGTGACGTGATCACGGCCCGTCCCGAAGCTCGACGCCGCGATGCGCCCCGTGGGCAGCGAGCTCTGCGTGAACGCGATGGGGACCGCCACCTTCTCGAACGCCTCGGGCAGCGCGAGGATCTTGTCGCCCACGCCGCGGAAGCGCTGCTCGTCGATCATCGTGGAGCGCGCGTCCTCGTCGCCCGCGGGCGGGGCGCCGGGCTTCGCGAGGATCTCGTAGCGCAGCACCACCGTGGTCGCGCTCGCGGTGATCTCGAGGCGCTGGCCCTGGCGCCGGAACGCGAGCGGACGGTCGTTCGCATCCAGCACGTCGATCCGAGAAGCGAGATCGTCGCCCAGCTGCCACGCATGCACGTCACCCGCGCTGCCGGTCGCCTCGACGCGCACGCGCACGCCGCGCTCGAACTGCACGAGATCGAGCTTCATTTCGCGCGCCGAAGGCTCGCCGCGCTTCGCCGGGGCGACGGCGCCGGTCGCAGGCGGAGGCGTGGGGCTCGCGCCGCCGCACGCGGCGACGAGCAGGAGCCACGCGCCGCCGCGCACGCGGATCACCCGACGAGACGAAGAACGGGCTTGGTGCCGTCGCCGGAGGGCGAGGGCGTATCGACCGGCACGGCTGGCTTGCCGACGAGCCCGAAGCGACGCTCGCGCGCCTGGTAGCTGGCGATCGCCGTGTAGAGATCGGCCTCGCTGAAATCCGGCCAGAGCACGTCCGCGAAGTGCAGCTCGGCGTAGGCGAGACCGTAGAGCAGGAAGTTCGAGATGCGGCGCTCGCCGCCGGTGCGGATGATGAGGTCGGGATCGCCGACGCGCAGGCTCGGCATGCGGCCGTGGAGCGCCTCCGCGGTCACGTCCTCGGGGCGGATCTTGCCGCTCGCGACCTCGCCCGCGAGCTCGCGCGCCGCGGTGGCGATCTCCTCGCGGCCGCCGTAGCTGAGGGCCAGCGTGAGCGTCATCTGCGCACGGTTCTCGCTCTCCTTGCGCAGCGGATCGAGTACCGCACGGACGATCCCGGGCAGACGCCCGAGGTTGCCGACGGCGTTGAGCCGGATCCCGTTGTCGAGCAGCTCGTCGCGCTCGGACAGGAGGAAGTCGCGGAGGAGCATCATGAGCGTCTCCACCTCCTCGTCGGGGCGGGCCCAGTTCTGCTCGCTGAACGCGTACAGCGTCAGGGCCTCGATGCCGAGGCGGCGGGCGGAGCGGACGATCCGCCGGACGGCGCGAGAGCCCTCGCGATGGCCCTCCACGCGCTCGTCACCGCGCAGCTGCGCCCAGCGGCCGTTCCCATCCATGATGATTCCGACGTGCGACGGGAGATTGCGCGCTTCGACGAAGGGCATAGGGCCAGCGTTCGGTACCATTTGATGCGTCTTTCGGCAATGTTGGAAGAAAGGAGGGAGGGCGGTCGCGCGCTGCAGTCGCCCTCTAAGACGAGCCAGGGCCTGGATTTGTTCGCCCGCTCGGCCGCCCGGGGCGACCGATCACCAGGACTTCTCGCCTGCTGGAGACCTGGTACGAAAGGCGGATGATCGGCACCAAGGTCACCATCCGCCTCCGCATGGGCGCCCACGACGCTCACTACGCGGGTGAGCTCGTCGACGGCGCGCGCATGCTCGCCCTCTTCGGGGACGTCGCCACGGAGCTCCTCATCCGCCTCGACGGCGACGAGGGCCTGTTCCGCGCCTACGAGAACGTGGAGTTCCTGGCGCCGGTGTTCTCGGGCGACTTCATCGAAGCCACCGGGGAGCTCGTGAAGATGGGCAACACGAGCCGGCAGATCCGGTTCGAGGCGCGCAAGGTCATCGCGAACATCCGCGAGCGCGGCATGGCGCCGAGCGCCGCCGACGTCCTCGCCGACCCGGTGCTCGTGTGCCGCGCGCTCGGCACCTGCGTGACGCCCGAGGAGATGCAGCGGAAGCCGCGCGGCCTCTACCTGACGGCGCTTCCCGTGCACCCGCCGACCGGGCCCGGCCCCATCGTCACGCCCCCCTCCGAGGGCGAGGCGGGCAGCAGCGGCGGCCCGCGCACGCTGCCCACGCTCGAGAGGCACGAGCCCGAGGTGATCCTCAGCGCCGCCATCGTCGGCGCCGAGCTGACGCGCGCGCATACCCCCCACCTCCCCATCACGCCGCAGGAGATCGCCGACGAGTCGGCGCGCTGCCGCGAGGCCGGCGCCGCGGTCATCCACCTGCACGTCCGCAACGACGACGGCTCGAACACGCAGTCGGCCGACCGCTTCGCCGAGACCATCGCGCGCATCCGCCAGAAGACCGATTGCATCATACAAGTATCCACCGGCGGCGCGGTCGGCATGTCGATCGACGAGCGCGTCGGCCCGCTCGCCTGCAAGCCGGAGATGGCCACGCTGAACTGCGGCTCGCTGAACTTCGGAGACGACGTGTTCATCAACACGCGCCCCCAGATCGCCGGGATCGCCGCGCGCCTGAAGGCCGCGGGCGCGGTCGCCGAGCTCGAGTGCTACGAGGTCGGCCACGTCGAGGAGGCGCTCGCCCTCGCGGAGAAGGGCGTCATCGAGCGTCCCCTCCACTTCCAGTTCGTGCTCGGGGTGCCCGGCGGTATCAGCGCGCGCGAGTCGAACGTGCGCTACCTCGCCTCGTTGCTGCCGCCGGATGCGTCGTGGGCGGTGGCCGCGGTGGGTCGCTTCCAGCAGCCGATGACCGAGCTCGCGATGCGGCTCGGCGGGCATGCGCGCGTCGGGCTCGAGGACAACATCTACCTCTCCAGGGGCGTCCTCTCGGAGGGCAGCGCGCCGCTCGTGGCACGCGCCGCGGAGTATGCGCGGGGGATCGGGCGCACGCCCGTCGATCCCGCGCGGGCACGCGCACTGCTGCTCACCGACGCGCGCGCGCGCGTCAGCGGGTGATCCGCGGATGATCGCCACCCGTACTCTGGTCGCGGACGGGCTCACTCCGGTCAGGGCGTACGCGGCGCTGCGCGAGGCGGATCCCGAAGGCGCCTCGTTCCTGCTGGAGAGCGTCGTGGGCGGCGAGCGGTGGGGTCGCTTCTCGATCCTGGGCTACCGGCCATGGTACGAGGCCATTCTCGATCGCACGGGCTGGAAGCTGCGGCCTGGCTCGGGTGCGCGCCCGGGCTCGATGCCGCCCGAGGTGACGGTGCCGGGCCTCCCCACCACCGATCCGCGCCCGCTCACGCTCGCCGCCGCGCAGGATGCGCTGCGCGCCATCGAGCACCTCTTTCGCCCGCTGGGCGGCGCGGTGGGCGAGGCCGCGCGGCGCAACGATCAGGCGGCGCGCTTTGCAGCGGCGCACGTCGGCTATCTCGCCTGGGACGTCGTGCACCTCATCGAGAAGGTGCCGCCCGGCGATCAGGTCACCTGGGACAAGCACTTCCTCCCGCTCGCGCGCTTCCTCGGCGGCGCCACCATCGTCGTGTTCGATGCGCTCGCGCAGACCGTGACCATCGCCGCGCTCGACGAGGACGCCATCGATCGCGCGCTCGTCGATCTCGCGCGCACGCCGAAGCTCACGAACCTCGTGCCGCCCGATCGCTCGCACCTCCCGGCCGACATCGCCGTCGACCTCGACGACGAGAGCTACAAGGCGCGAGTGCGCCAGGCGCAGGAGTACATCGCCGCGGGCGATGCGTTCCAGATCGTCCTCGCGCGCACGTTCTCGGTGCCGCGCAGCGGGCGCGACGCGTTCGATGTCTACCGCGCGATGCGGCTGCTCAATCCATCGCCGTACATGTACTTCCTCGATCTACCGCCCGCGCCCGGCGAGACCCACCGCACACGCATCGCGGGCGCGAGCCCGGAGACGATGGTGCGCCTCGAGGCCGGGACGATGACGGTGCGACCGCTCGCAGGCACGCGCCGACGCGGCAAGACGCCGGAGGAGGACCTCGCGCTGGAGCAGGAGCTCCTCGCCGATCCCAAGGAGCGCGCCGAGCACGTGATGCTCATCGATCTCGGGCGCAACGACGTCGGCCGGGTCGCAACCATCGGCTCCGTCGAGCTCGTGAAGAACATGGAGATCGAGCGCTTCTCGCACGTCATGCACATCGTCAGCGAGGTGCGCGGCAAGGTCCCCGAGACGACGCCCCCGCTCGAGGTGGTGCGCGCGGCATTCCCCGCGGGGACGCTGAGCGGCGCACCGAAGGTGCGGGCGATGCAGATCATCCGCGAGCTCGAGGTGCGCCCGCGCGGCATCTACGGCGGCGCGATCGGCTACGTGGCCACGAGCTCCGACCTCGACTTCGCGATCGCGATCCGCACGATGGTAGAGAAGGGCGACGTGTTCGAGGTCACCGCCGGCGCGGGGATCGTCGAGGCGAGCGATCCCCAGGCCGAGGCGGACGAGACGCGCACGAAGGCCCGCGCGGTGCTGTGTGCGATCGAGGCCGCGCCGAAGGGCGGCTGAATGAGTCGCGACGAGCGTCCGGGACACAGGAGGCCCGCAGCATCGGAGAGATCGGATGCAGGGCGCTCCAGGCCGGGCAGCTCGCCACCTGCCCCGCGGCAAGCGGGCTGCGTCGAAAAACGCTCCGGGCTTCCGAGGCTCCGTGTGAAATCTCAGGCGTTCTGTTCGATCAGGATCGCGCCCTTGGCGCGCGCGGCGTCGATGCTCGGCTCGCGGCCGCGCACGATGCACCACTCGACCGCGTTCCGCATCGTGCGGACGGCGAGGAGCGCCGCGCGCAGGCTCGGGAAGGCCCACGAGAGCGGCCCCGGCTGGACGTTGTCCCAGCCGTACACGAACAGCGTGACGCCCTCGGCGGCAGCAGCCGCTGCGGCCAGCGCCTCGGGGGAGACCGCCGGAAATTCGGGAGAGCTGCGACGGACCACGAACACGTCCGAGTCGCCCTCTTCCTGACCGCCAGCCGTGCCCTCGATCGCCACCACGTCGGTGCTGGGCGGCGGCAGTCGAGTCGCCTCGCGGAGGACCGGCATCTCCTCCGTCTGCGACAGGTCGACCAGCTCGAGCGCGTCGGTCATGGCGACACTCTGTGACGGGTCCAGGACGGGAGTGGTGAGCATCTGGCGACGAGCCAATGACGATCCCGTGTCCTTCGCTTTGCCCCGGAAAATTCGCATCTCAGCACCTCGCTTTTGGACTGCCTGTCGCCTCCCGACAAGGGTCGATCTCAAAATTCGTACGGCGCGCTGCGTCGTAGACTCCTAAGATCGAACCCGTCGTGCTGGCGCACTCCATGACGACCGCTCTTGCCGCGCAATCCGTGCAAGGGTCATCGGTGCCGATGCCGCGGCCGCCCGTCCCAGTCTCGCTGCCGCCGTCGCCGGACGCATCGCAATCGGTCGCTCCGATCCCGTCCGCGCCACCTCCGCGCTTCGGATCACAGGTAGGCCGAGGCTGGTCGTTCGTTCCTCTCGCGCCGCTCGTCGTCGTCCTCGTGGGGCTGGCCGTGGCGCTCGGCATCGGGCTCGTCGGTCTCGATCACCTCGCGCGCGCCGGCGACGATCATGCCGGCGCGCGCGCCGAGCTCCTCGCGGCCGCCGTCGCGGCACGCCTCTCGCAGCTCCCGGAGGGGCGGCGTCAGGAGGCGTCGCAACTTGCAGCACGTCGGAGCGACGCCGAGATCCTCGTCGTCGCCGCGGACGGCACGATCCTCCACGATCTGACGGTCGGCCCGCCCGATCGCGCGGCGATCGCGCGGATCCTCGACGAGAAGAAGGGCGTGGCGCGCATGCGCCTCGGTCGCGCGCGCTTCTCGGTCCGGCCCGTCGGCGCGGCGGCGGATGCGCCGCGGCTCGTGGTGTTCGTCGCCGAGCCGCCCAGCTCGCAGGGCGCGACCGCGCTCGTGACCGCGCTCGTGGCGCTCGCGGTCATGCTGCTCGGCGTCGCCGCCGCCGTGGCCTACGCCGTGTCGCGCGACGTGACGCGCGACGTCGACTTCGTCACCCAGCGCGTGAGCGGCATGGCGCAGGTTCGCACCGAGCCGACCGGCGAGCTTATCCCGGCGCGCACGATGGACGAGGTCGGCCTCCTCACGACCGCGTTCAACAAGCTGGTCAACCGCTTCGGCAAGGCCGAGAAGGCGTACCGGCAAGATCTCGCGCGGGCGAGCGCCGCCGATCGCGAGCGCGCGGCCTTCCTCGCCGCGGTCAGCCACGAGCTGCGCAGCCCGCTGAACGCCATCCTCGGTTTCGCCGACATCCTCATGGAGGAGGTCGATGGTCCGCTCTCGGCTTCGGCCCGCGAGGAGGTCGAGCAGATCCGCGGCTCGGGCGCGCACCTCGCGGCGCTCATCAACGACATCCTCGAGTTCTCGGCGCTCGAGAGCGGGCAGCTGAAGCTCACGCGCGGCCGCGTGGATCTCACCGCGCTCGCGAACGAGCTGGTGCGCGAGGCGTCGGTGCTGGTCGGCGGCAAGGAGCTCACCGTGCGCGTCGAGGGCGAGCCGCAGGTGTTCGCGCGGGTCGACGGCCGCCGCGTCCGCCAGGTCCTCGGCAACCTCGTGAACAACGCCATCAAGTTCACGCAGCGCGGCGAGGTGGTGGTGCGCGTGCGGCGGGACGGACAGCTCGCCTCGCTCAGCGTGACCGACACCGGACCCGGCATCTCCCCGCAGGAGCGCGCGGTCATCTTCAAGGAATACAAGCAGGCGCGCAGCGAGCGCATGAAGCGCCGCGGCACCGGCCTCGGTCTCGCGATCGCGCGGCGCCTCGTGATGCTCCACCACGGATCGATCTCGGTGGAGAGCGAGCTCGGTCGCGGCGCGTCGTTCACGGTGCTGCTGCCGGTGGGCAACGTGGATGCGGCGCCCTCGATCCGGCCGCCGCCGCGCGTGAAGGAGCCAGGACGATGAACCGCCAGGCCGCGCGCCTCGTCGCGCGCCTCATCGCCCTCCAGCTGGCGGTGCACGCGGTGACGTTCCTGCTCACGGCGGCGTTCGCCGGGCGCGTGCTGCTGCTCGAGCGGGCCTCGGAGTCGGCGTCTCTCACGGTGGTGTTCGTGATCGGCGTGCTGACCGCGCTGTTCTCGAGCGTGCTCACCGTGGTCCTGATGCGCCCCCTCCAGCCCGCGCTGCGGGCGCTCGCGGTCGGCTCGCTCGCCGTCGACGCGACCGACGTGCTCTCGCTCTACGCCGCGCCCGCGCGGCTCGCGGTGGCGAGCGCAGCATTCCCGCTGGTGCTCGCCGTGGGGTCGCTCTTTCCGCAGCTCCGTCCGCAGGTGCTCGACACGTACACCGATCTCACGCTCGTCCTCCTGATGCTCACCATCGTGAGCACCGCCGCGTTGCCGGCGTACGTGACGATGCGCGCGTCGGTGGCGCGGGTCCTCGAGCTCGCGCCGCCCATCGCGGCACACGAGGCGCTGCGGCGCCTGGGGCGCGGCGCGCTTGGTCGCGTACGCCGGCGCTTCGTCGCGGCCGTGGCGGCGCCGGTCGCGTTCGTCGCGCTCGGCGCTTCGCTGCTCGTCGATGCGCACGCGCGCACCTACGATCGCGACGCGCGCGTCGCCGACGCCACCGATGTCGCGCACGCGGTGTTCGAGCCCATCGAGTCCCACGGCACGAACGCCGGCCCGCGCGCGCTCACCGACGCCGACGTGCGCGGCCGCGCCGAGGCCATCGAGGCGGCCGCGATGCTCGGCTACCGCATCGTGCTCGACCCCGACTTCAGCGGCGCGCTGACGGTGCGCCACGGCGACGAGGGCGAGACGCAGGTGACCGTGCCCACGCTCCCTGGCGGCGCGCTCGTGCGCTTCGGCACGTCACGTCTCTCGCCGGTCACCGGCATCTACGTGCTGCTCGCCTTCGTCGCAATGGCGCTCGCCGCCATCCTGGGCACGCGCATCGGCGCGGCCTTCGAGTCGGACGTCGCGCTCGCCACGCGCGAGGTGCGCCGCGCGGGCGTCGCGGAGGTGATGCGCGGCACCATCATCTCGAACGAGGCGCGGTTCGCGAACGTGCACGCGCTCCTCCAGGCGGTCGACTCGCTGGGCGGCGTCTTCCGTGAGTTCGCCGGCGCGCAGCAGCGATCGATCGAGGCACGCGAGGCGACGGAGCGCATGCGCGGCCTCCTGCTCGCGTCGATGAGCCACGACCTGAAGGCGCCGCTCAACGCCGTGCTCGGCTTTGCGGAGCTCGTGGGCCGCAACCCGCTCACCGAGCCGCAAAAGGAGAGCCTCGCCATCATCGAGCAGCGCGGCCGCGAGCTGCTGATGCTGATCGACACCATCCTCGACAGCGCGCGCGTGGAGGCGGGCGAGCTCGAGGTGTCGCCGGAGCAGACGCACGTCGGCGACGTCGTGATGTCGTCGGTGCTCGAGGCGCGCGATCTCGCGGTCGGGACCGACGTGCAGATCCTCGGCGAGATCCAGCCGGGCATGCCCACGCTCTTCGTCGACGCGACGCGGATCGTCCAGTCGCTCACCGCGATGGTCATGACCGCCGCCCGCTTCAGCGACAAGGGGGTGGTGCAAGTGCGAGCCACCCTCCCCAATGTGGGGTCGCGCCTACGGGTCGAGGTCGAGACGAGCGGCGAGGGCCTGCCGGTCGGCGAGCGCGAGAAGATCTTCGACGCCTTCAAGAGCGCCGAGAGCGCGCGCCGCCACGGTGGGCTCGGCCTGGGCCTGCAGCTCGCGCGGTCGATC
>JAYTHX010000360.1:0-3699 GCA_043732195.1 Polyangiaceae bacterium | reverse complement strand
ACGCCGAGCTGGCCCGGAGCAACGAGGAGCTGGACGCCTTCGCGTTCGTCGCCGCCCACGACCTCAAGGAGCCGCTGCGGGGCATCCAGCGCTTCACGCACCTGCTGCTCGACGATGCAACGCGCTCCGACGCCGAGCGACGCCAGCAGCTCGAGACCCTGATGCGGCTCACGGTCCGGATGGACGCGCTGCTCGACTCGCTCCTGCATTTCTCGAAGGTCGGGCGCGCCACGCTCGTCTTCGAGCTCGTCGACCTCGACGAGGTGGTGCGCGAGGCGCTCGAGATGGTCGGCTCGCGAACGGTAAGCCCGCTCGTCCACGTCACGATCGCGCGGCGGATGCCTCGGTTCGAGTGCGACCGCGTCCGCGTTCGCGAGATCTTCACGAACCTGCTCTCGAACGCGCTGAAGTACAGCGAAGCGGCCTCGACGGACATCGAGATCGGGTACGTGGCTCCGGACGAGGACGCCCCGCCGCACGGGGTGCCGGCCGAAGCGGCGGGCCAGTTCATCTTCTTCGTGAAGGACCGGGGCATCGGCATCGAGCAGCGTCACCTCGCCGAGGTGTTCAAGATCTTCCGCCGCCTCCACGCGGACGCCGCCTACGGCGGAGGCACGGGCGCCGGGCTCACCATCGTCCAGAAGCTGGTCGAGCGTCATCATGGTCACGTGTGGATCGACTCCACGCTGGGCGTCGGTACGACGTGCTTCTTCACCCTGGCCGGGAAGGGCTCGTGACGACCACCCGCGCGTGGCGCGTGCTGATCGTCGACGACAACGCGCTCGATCGCGCGGAGATCCGGCGCCTGATGCTCCGGGGATCGGATCGTCGCTACGTCTTCACCGAAGCGGAGACCGTCGAGTGCGCCGTGACCGCGGTGCGCGATGCGCCGGACGGCGCGCCGGATCTGGCGATCGTCGATTACCATATGCCCGACGGCAACGCCGCCGACTTCTTGACGCGGCTCACCCGCCCCGGCGGCGGCGTTGCCTGCGCGGTGGTGGTGATGACCGGCGGCGATGCCCCGGACCTGGGTCGCAAGGTGCTCCGCGCGGGCGCGCAGGACTTCATCGGCAAGTCCTGGACGACGGCCGAGAGCCTCGCGCGAACGGTCGAGAACGCCGTCGAGCGCTGGGCGATGACCTCCGAGCTCCGCGAGAGCGAGGCGCGTCTTGCCCGTGCGCAGCGCGCGGCGCACGTCGGGACCTGGGACTGGAATCTCGCTACCGACGAGCTGTACTGGACGGCCGAGGCCTGGAGCCTCTTCTGCGGAGCGCCGGGTGAGGGTCCTGTGTCCAGTGCCTCCTGGTCGAGCGCCTTCCATCCCGAGGATCGCGCGGCCGCGGACGCGGAGGCGCGGCTCGCGCGGGGCAGCGGGATCTATCGCTGCGAGCTACGCGTGAGGCACGCGGACGGCAGGATCGTGTGGCTCGAGTCGATCGGCGAGGGCGCCTTCGGCGCGAGCGGCGCGCCGAGCCGGATCCTGGGTACCGTGCGTGACGTGACCAGCCGGCGCGACGCCGAGTCGGCGCTGCGGCTGGCGCTCGACGCGGCGGAGCGCGTGGTCGGCGAGCGTGACCGCATCGTCTCGGTCATCTCGCACGATCTGCGGAGCCCGCTCAACAACCTGCTGCTGAGCATCTCGGTCCTCGACGGACACGTGGCCGATCCGGTCCGCACGCTGCCGGGGAAGATGCATCGCCAGGCGCAGCGCATGGCGAAGATGCTCGACGAGCTGCTCGACGCCTCGCAGCTCCGGGCAGGCAGGAGCCTGGACCTCGATCGGCGCGAGGTCGACCTCGTTCGCCTCACCCGCGACGCCGCCGAGGAGCTCCAGCGCGCCGTTCCGGCGCACCCCATCGAGGTCACGTCCGCGGTGCCGTTCCTCATGGGCCACTTTGACGCGATGCGCCTCGAGCGCGTGCTCGGCAACCTCCTCTCCAATGCCGTCAAGTACAGCCCCGCCGGCGGCGCGGTGCGGGTCACGATCGAGGGCGCGCAGGCGGACGGCGCGGCGTGGGCCGTGCTGCGGGTCGCAGACGATGGGATCGGCGTCGCAGCCGAGGATCTCGCCACCATCTTCGACTGGTTCGGCCGCGGCGCGAACGCGCGACAGAAGGCCATCGCGGGGACGGGGATCGGCCTCGCCGGCGCGCGGACCATCGTCGAGCAGCACGGCGGCACGATCGTCGTCGAGAGCGAGCTGCAGCGGGGCGCGACGTTCACCGTCAAGCTCCCCCTCGTGCCTCCCTCGTAGCCGCGGAATCAGCGCGTGTTCGCCAGCACCACGCCCTTTCGTCGATGCGGCGCTGGCCTTCGTCGGAGGTCGTCGGGTCGGGCCGGCAGCGGCCGAACAGCGTCGCCGGGTCGACCCGGAAGGCCGCGGTGGCGTCGCAGAGCACGCGCTCCTGGTCGATGAGCACCATGTTCGCAGGGCCTTGCGGCACGATCACCGCGCGCCACATGTTCGCGATGAGCGCGTGGCCGAACTCGCTGCACTCGACCTCGGTCGCGCCTTCCATGAGGCGCGCGAAGTCGTACGTGACCCTCTTGGCCGCGATGGCCCCGTTGATGCCCTTGACGATGCGGTCGGCCGCTTCGATACAGCCCATGTGCCGCAGCATCATCTCGCCCGAGAGGACGACCGAGCCCGGGATGCTCCGACCGCCGACACCGCGCCGCCGTCTTACGAACCATCCCCACTACGTTGGCCTTCGGGGAGGCGGGAGTCCTTCCGCTTCTCGCTTGCGATTCAGCACTTGTTCTTTGCGGCGCTGTCCAAAGGCGTAGACCGATAGCTGCACTCGAGACCGGCCGTGCACTTCGCATCGGGCGGCGGACCTTGCTGAGAGCCCAGTGACGGTCCCGGTCGTTCGGCAGGGCACCCGGGCTGGCAGATACCGACGGACACCTGCCATTGTTTGTTCGCCGTGCACCAGCCAACGTCGCCGGCCCCGCAGCTCTGGGTCCAGGTGCAGAGTCTCCCAGGCACCGTGCATGGCGCGCCCCCGGTCGGCTCGCTTGCTGGGCGGCCGCCAAGCGTGGTGCCCACCCCATCCGGTGGCGGTGCGGCGGCGGCGCTCGCTGCGTTGTCGCCGACGGTACCGCCGCATGCGGCGAGCGCCGCAAAGAAGAGAAGAAAGAAGAGAAGGAAGAGAGACGTAGCTCGCATGGCGACCCGCGGCTGCACGAGGCGCACCAGGCGGGCGCGCTACCACGAGAGCCCTCGGCGGAGGCTGGGCGCTGGCGGAGGCTAGCGTCTGCACAGACTTCGAGGTGTTGGACATGTCGCGGCGTGGCACAAGGCGGCACAGGGGCGCCCCCCGAGCGGAGAGTAGAGCAGCGTGCCGTGCTCGAGTATCGCGGTCGCGAGCCCGGCCTCGGTGGCGAGACGAGAAGCGCGCGCGGTGGATCATCACGTGCTTTCCCTTATCGGTCCCGGCGCGGGATGGGTCGGGCGATCCACGCCGCTCGGCGGTCGCACCAGGCTGCACGGCCAGCGTTCGTGTATCCTGCATGGGACGCCGGCAGAGCCCCCTCGACGGCGAGGTCCACGGTGCTCCGCAGGCGCCCTACGGAGCGTACGGGCCGGGGCCGTATGGCTCCGTGCCGCCCCCGCCGCTGAAGAAGAAGCGCCCGGTGTTGCTCGGGATCGTCGTCGCGTTCTGCGCGACCATGGGCTCGTGCGTGTCGTGGTGC
>JAYTHX010000359.1:0-29801 GCA_043732195.1 Polyangiaceae bacterium | reverse complement strand
CGATGGCGGGCGGGTTCGGCACCCGGATACCCAGCGCCGTCAACGTCTCTATCAGGATGACAAGCCCGAGAACCAGGGCCGGGCCGGCGATCTTCGGGAACGCGAGCGTCGTGTGACGAACAGCCACGACCCGTCATACCATCAGTCGAGGTGTTCGAATGAAGAGAGCGGCGCAGCTCGTGGCCACGACGTGCGTCGACTGTGCCGACCTCCAGGTGGCTCCCCATCGCGCGTTTCGCGGCGGCGGCCTGGCGAACGAGGCGCTCTACCAGCGCACGCTCACGCGCGTGGACGACCTACCCTCGGATCGCGACGACGACGTCGGCTTCCGCTGCGCGCGAGCGGCCGCGCGGTGAGCACCCGGCTGCCCGTCGTCGCCCTCGCGAGCGTGCTGTCGTGCGCGGGCTCGGGAGCGCCCGGCGCCGGCCACGGCTCTGCGAGGTTGCCGCGTCCCTTCGATGCGGACGTCGCCTTCAGGCGCACCAACGACGCGCTCGGCGGGAGCGTGCCGCCCAGCCAGCCGGCGGTGAAGCGAGGCGGCGCGTACGGCGGCTTCTTCGAGGAGTTCAACCGGCACTACACGGAGCCGCGGTATGCGCCGGAGCGCATCGTCTACGTGAGCCCCACTGGCGGTGGTGACGGCGCGACCGCGCGCTCGCCGGCCTCGGCCGCGGCGGGGATGGCGAAGGCGTCGCCCGGCACCCGCGTCGTGTTCCAGAAGGGCAGCTATGCCGGCTGCTTTGGCTACACCGGCGGCGGCGGCACGTACGACGCGCCGATCGTCCTCTACGGCGAGCGCAACGCCGACGGCACGCGCGGCGTCCGCATGAATTGCTGCAACACGGAGCGCAAGAGCTGCTTCAACTTCGAGGCGGCGAGCTACGTCGCCGTCGACGGCTTCGAGCTCCGCGGCGGAAAGTACGGCGTCCGCGCGGTCGGCGCCGACTACGCGGCCACGCAGCACTCGCGCGGCATCGCCGTCCTGAACAGCCTCATCGACGGCCAGACCCACGACGGCGTGCTGACGGGCGCCTCCGACTGGAGCGTGTTCGAGAACGATACCGTCAGCAACTCGGGGGACGCCGACGGCCACGGCATCTATCTCTCGAACGGCAGCGACTACGCGATCGTTCGCGGCAACGATCTCTTCGGCAACCAGGGCGCGACGTTCCAGATCAACGCCGACCCGCTCTCCACGTGCGATTCTCCGGTCGCGACCGACGCGTGCGACGGCGTCGCCGGGAGCGGCGAGGGCGGCCGTGGGGCCTCGGACTTCATGCTCGTGGAGAACAACTACTTCCACCACGGCGCTGCGCAGGGCTCGAACTTCACCTCGGTCCGCTACAGCGTCGTCCGCAACAACGTCTTCGCCTCGTGGGGGCGGCACGGCGTGAGCTTCTGGAGCGAGACCGCTGACCCCGGCGACAAGAATCTCTACGATCCGAAGCTCGGATCGCACCACAATCGCGTGCATCACAACCTGTTCGCGTCGACGAACGATCGCCATATGCTCCAGTTCATCGCGAACTCGAACAGCTGCGACGTGCGCAACAACCTCTTCGTGGGAATGAACGTCGGCGAGAAGGCGGTCACCGCGCGCCCCAGCGCGGTCTGGATGGAGGCCGACGAGACGACCAGGAACAACGTCTACGAGAACAATGTGTATATTGCAGGCAAGTTCGACGGCCGACCGGGCCCCGGCGCCAGCGAGGTGACGCGCCAGGATCTCGACGCCGCGTGGTTCGCGCGGCTGCCCAGGGACCTGCCGAGCGTCGTCTCCGATTTCAAGCCGCGGCCCGGCGCGCCCTTCCTCGACCGCGCCCCGCGCTTGCCGTCCGTCTCGTTCGATCGCGACGGCAAGCCCCGCGCCGTCGTCACGGACGTCGGGCCGTTCGAGCTGCCCTAACGACCTCTCGCTCTGCGCCGCCGGCGCGCGACGACGGCGAGGGCCGCGAGCGCCGCGACGGCGCCGCCCGAGGTGCCGCCCGAGGTGCCGGTGCAGCCGCGGCAGCCGCGCGAGCCGGGCCTGGTCTCGGCCGGGTCGCGCGCGTCGAGTGACGGGCCGGCGAGGCGCGGCTGCGCGCCGATCCCCGGCCCGCCGTCCG
Organism: Polyangiaceae bacterium; assembly: GCA_043732195.1. Classification (GTDB taxonomy): domain Bacteria; phylum Myxococcota_A; class Polyangia; order Polyangiales; family Polyangiaceae; genus Labilithrix. The sequence continues at coordinate 27,696 of JAYTHX010000359.1, read as the reverse complement.
TGCCCTTCGCGACGAGCGTGAGGAGCGCCTTGCGGGCGTCGAAGTAGGGCTTGCCCGCGTCGCTCCACGAGGCTGGCTTGCCGTCGCGCGCCGCGCTGAGGACCACCGGCAGGAGCTTGCGCGCGATGGCCTCCGCGCGCGCCGGATCCTTGGCGTGGGCGAGCTGGAAGTACCCGGCGTCCTCGATGCCGCGCCGCCAGTTCTTCAGGCGGATCGACGCCACCACCCCGTCGAACCCGATCGCGTGCGAGCGGAAGGGCGCGACCTGCTTGCCCGGGTAGAGGAGCAAACCGTCACCCATCGAGTAGTCGCCGTCGGCGTTGTGGAACGTCTCGGCGGTGGCGAACGGGTCGTAGGCGCCGTGCCCGCCGCGGTTGTCGTCGTACCAGAACGTCGTCTCCCAGAAGAACCAGCGCCCGATGTCGAACATGCCGGAGAGCCAGCCGTTCACGCGCGGGCCGACGGCCGGCGTGTCGGTCAGGAACGACGCGGTCTGCGGCAGGTGCCCGTTGTACGCCCAGACCTCCTTCCCCTGCGCGCGCGCCCGGGCGGTCTGATTCGCGTCGAAGGCGCCGGCCTGGATGGGGATGTCGACGGGCTGCTTGGTCGCGTCGGAGCTGCACGTCCACGCGACGCGCACCTTCTTCACGTTCGCGTTCGAGGAGCCGGCGATGAGCTCCTTCCATGCTGCGCCGTACGGGCTCGCGCAGTCCTCGTCGACGGCGTACACGAACGTGTCGGTGGTGGCGAGGAGCGAGCTGTGCGCGAGGCGGTCGGCGATGCCCTCGACGATCGCGAGCTTCGCGGCGTCGGGCGCGCCGAAGCTGCCGTACGTGCCGAGGCCGAGGACGCCGTCGCCCATCCCCTCGAGCGGCCCCTCGTAGCCGTTCTGCGCGGTGTAAAACGAGCCGTCGAGCGCGCTCACGTGGCGCGCGACGTCCTCGACGTTCAGGGCCCCGTGCATCGGCGACAGGCGATGGCGATGGAGCAGCCGCAGCAGCTGTCGCTCCGCCGCCTCGCCGCTCTCTGCCCCCATGCGGCGATCGAGCTCGCTGCGCGTGTAGAACAGCATCGTGCGGACGGGGCGGTCGGGCAGCGTGCTGTCCACGACCTCGAGCTCCACCGCCAGCGACGCCACCGCCGCGCCTGCCGCCCTCACCGCCACGGTCCCCCGGTAGAGACCGGGAGCCTGCGCCTTGCTCACGGTCACGTCGAGCCAGACAATCCCGTTCTCGTGCGCGGCGATCGTCATCGGGTACGGCGACCACGCGGGCGCGACCTCGATCGGGATCAGCGCGTCGGGGATGCGGCCCGTCCAGCGTCCTGCCGCCGGACCCGAGCCGGGTGCCCAGCCGAGCGACTCGCCCGGGACCTTGCCGCCGGAGGGCCGCGCGATCGCGAGGAAGTGCTCGACGAAGCGCTCGATCGGTCGCCCCAGGTAGCGGCCGGGATCGGTGGCGCCGGGCGCGTTCGCGATCGTCGCGGCGCTGCTGGCGAGCGCGTCGAGGTCGACGGTCACGCCGGAGATCGCGGCGTCGCCGGCGGCGACGACGATCTGGAACGCGACTGTCTCGTTCCTCATCGCGAAGAGCCGGATCGCCCGCCCGGGAGACCAGACGGGATTCCCCGCGCCGCCCGCGAGCTGCGCCGGCGCCTCGTCCTGCTTGATCTTCTCGCCGTCGTCGATCGCCCAGACGACGGGCGCCGCCCCGGCCGCGACGCGTGGCAGCGCGAACGCGAACGCGAGCGCGAGCGCGATGAGCGGACCTCGACGAAGCATGGTTGCTTCTCTCACGAGGGGCTGGGCAAGCGCCAGCCGCAGGCGGCGTCGTCCACACGATCTGGCCACGCGATCTCCGCTGCCCTCCGGAGCTGGCGCACTGCGCGCGCACCTGCCGCGCGCGCGCGCACGATCGGTGAGCAAGTCGTGAACGCGCGCTCCGCGCCGACTTTTCGCTCGCGCGCCCGCCCGGTGAGCCGGCCCGCGTCGTGCTCCGAGGGTCGCAAGAACACCGGCCAGACGTCGAGCGCGCTCGTCAACGCCGACTTCATGGTCACGGGGCTCGCCCGGAAGTGCCTCGACTTCGGCGGCACGCAGACGACCGGCACCGCACCCCGCTCCTCGTGGGCACGCGCGAGCTCGACTTCGCCGAGGACTTCCGCTTCGCCGCGACCAGCGCTCGCGGCGAGCCACTGGGGTTTGGTGATCGAGGTCGCTCCCAACACGGACATTCGCATCGACGACGCGAGAACGCGCGAGAGCGCGAATCGCGAGGCCGGCGCCCTCTTCCGGATCGCGGGCGACAACGTCCGCGTGCTGCTACGCCTGGACCTCAGCGGGAGCCCGAGCCATCGCGAGCTGCTCGCGCGTGCGGAGAAGATCGTGGCGGAGAGCAGGACGCATTCGCGTGTGCCTTCCGGGCTGGTGCTGGCCGGTGAAGGATCGCCGCGGCTGCTGCGCAGCTTTTGTGCGCTCAACTTCCTGCCGCCGCTGGCGAAGAGCGAGGCCTCGAGCGGCCTGCGCTCTCCGTATTACCTCCCGATCTGGCCGGGGTTTCCCGACGGCCATCGCCTGTTCTCGGACATTATCGTGTATCTCGTCCCGACCCCGCAGGGACCCGACTTCATCGTCGGGGCCAACGTGTCGCCGGCTTCGGCGGCGCGCCTCGCGGCGACCTTCGCGTCGAGCCTGGAGTCCGTGCTCGCCGCCCTCGACGCGACGAGCTGACGGCCTCAGCCGCCCGGCCTCAGCTTCGTGTAAACGAAGATCACCGTGAGGAGCGCCACGTCCGCGCTCACGATGGCGCCCATCTCCTTCGGGCTGAGGCGCACGCGCCAGCCAGGCAGTTGCTTCCGGAGGACGCCCGCGAGCGCACCCGCGAAGCCGATGTAGATCCAGAGGATGGCGTGGAAGGAGAACGAGAGGAAGAAGCTCCCGACCACCGCCCCCAGCATCGACGCGAGGAGCGCCGTCGCCCACACGCGGGCCTGCGCGCCCTCGTCCCCCTCGACCTTGGCGAGCGCGCGCAGCGCCGAGAGCGGGATCTTGACGGCGAGGTACACGACGAAGCTCCACGCCGCGAAGCCGATGAGGCCGGTCTCGGCGGCAGCGAGCACGTAGGAGTTGTGCGCGGTCAGAAAGTGGTATTCGCCGAATTGCCCCTTACCGACCCCGAACAGCGGGGAGTTCCGCACGAGGTCGAGGCCGATCTGAAGGCACTCGATGCGCTCGGCGGACGAGCCTTCCGCCTCGGAGGCGGAGCGTCCGGTCATCGAGGCGAGGATGAGGAGCGGCGCCGCCGCCACGCCACCTGCGACGGTACCCACCTTCCACCCGAACCGCCTCACGAAGTACGTGCCGAGCACGACCATGAGCACGAGCTGCCCGCCGCGCGACTGGCTGAAGAACACGCACGAGCCCACGAGCGCCAACGAGCCTCCGGCAAGGAGGAGACGGAGCGCGCTCTTCTTTCGCTGGAAGAAGGCGAACGCGAACGGCAGCCCGATGGCGACCGTGAGCGAGAGCTCGTTCGGATCCTCGAGGTTGCCGCGGAAGCGAATGCGCCCGCCGACCGACGCCGTCCCCATGAGCCCCGCGTGCTCGCAGACCCAGGTCTTCTCGTAGTCCTGCTCGTCGGTGATGCACTCGGCCTCGCCCTCGGGGCCGCTGCACACGTGTCCGTCGTAGTGCTGGACGGTGCGGTCGACCGGGTCGATCCAGTGGCACCGAAAGGGTGCGTTGGCCTGATGGGTGCCGACGAAGCTGAGGAGCAACGTGAGCGCGAGGATGGTGCCGGCGGCGATCTGATAGAGCTTCCACGTCTGCATTCCATGCGCGATGGAGAGCGACATGAGCACCGACGTGCCGAAGAGGATGGCCTCCGCGGTCAGGCGGCTGGGCGCCCGCAGCATGACCGTGAGCAGGCACCAGGCGAAGAAGAAGACCGCATAGCGGAGGTACGGCGCCGGCATCATGCGCGTGGCGCCGAGGCCGAAGCGTCCCGCGTCGAACACGAACCCGACCACGATGAGCCCCGGCAGCGTGTAGAGCGGCTGGACCGTGGTGAGGACCTCGTACAGCTCCTGAGGCTTCAGGAGCACGAAGATCACCTCGAGGAGGATCGGGACAATCGCAAACATCCGGCCGCGGCGTAGTATTGCACGCGATGGCGTCGCTGCTGGGGAAGGTGCGAAGCAGAAATCTGGACCTCTGGCTGCCGGGCTACGCCCGTCATCTGGGGCGCCGTGCGCTGGGCCGCGCGCGCCAGGCGCGCCGCGGCGACGACGCGCCGCCGCGCCATCTCCTCTTCGCGCTGTGCGATCACTTCGAGCCGCTCTGGGGCAAGGTCGACGAGGCGCACGGCAACCAGCGCGTGAAGGCGTGGCACGAGGGGTATCCGAAGCTCGTCGATGGCTACCGCGACGCCGACGGGCGGAGGCCGCGCCACAGCTTCTTCTTCCCCGGCGAGGAGTACCGCCCGTACTTCCTCGAAGCGCTCGCCGATCTCGCGCGCCAGGACCTGGGCGAGGTCGAGGTGCACCTCCACCACGACGGCGACACCGCGGCCACGCTCACGCCGAAGCTCGAGGAGACGCTCACCGATTTGGCGCGGCACGGTCACATCTCGCGCGACGCGGCGGGCAAGATGCGCTGGGCGTTCATCCACGGCAACTGGGCGCTCGCCAATGCACGCGGCGACGGCAAGTGGTGCGGCGTCGACGACGAGCTGCCGCTGCTCCATCGCCTCGGCTGCTACGCGGACTTCACGTTCCCGTCCGCGCCCGACGAGTGCCAGCCCGGCGTGGTCAACCAGATCTACTGGCCGACCGGCGACCTCGCCGCAAAGCGCTGCTACGAGCACGGCTCCCGCGCCCGCGTCGGCGAGGTCATGACCGATCGCCTGCTGCTCGTGCAGGGCCCGCTCGCGCTCGCGCGTCGTCCAGGCAAGCTCGCGGTGCGGATCGAGGGCGCCGCGATCACCGCGACCGATCCCGCGACCTTCGCGCGCATCCGCACCTGGACGCAGCAGGCAATCCACGTCGGGGGCCGCCCGGAGTGGGTCTTCGCGAAGCTCCACACGCACGGCGCGCCGGACCGCGAGGCGAGGTCCCTCCTCGGCGACGGCGGCCATGCGCTGCACCGCACGCTCACGACGAAGTACAACGACGGCCGGAAGTGGATCCTGCACTATGTGACGGCGCGCGAGATGTTCAACATCGCGATGGCGGCGATGGACGGCAAATCGGGCGACCCGAACGCCTACCGCGATCACGTCGTGGCCCCGCCTCCCGTCCGCGGCTGACCCCCCGCGTTGAACCGCCGCGCGTGCGGCTCACTCGTCGAGGACGTATGCTCCCGTCATGGTGAGGACTGCGGCCGAGATCAAGCAAGAGCTGCACGCGCCGGACTTCGATTCCATCGTCGTCTGGAAGCCCGCCGCTGGCGCATCGGCCGATGAACGGATCACGTTCGAGAACGCCCGGGAGGCGGCCCTCCGTCCGGTGTACGGCGCGAAGTACGGTCCGCTCGAGCTCCTTCTGAACGCGGAGGAGTACGTTGCGCTGGCGCGCGAGCGGACGTCCACGACTTCGCCCCGGATCAGGCACGAGCAGCGGGTCAGCTTCGCGACCGGCAACCTCGGCATTGAGGAGGCCTCCGTCACGCGCGAATACGTCGCGGCGGTGGCGAAGCGCGCAGCGCGCTGACGTGGGCGGCTGGAGCTGGGATGGGCCGGACGACGATCTGGCCGGCGCGACCCACAACTCCCTGCGGTTAGCGCGCGTCGTGGAACGACTCATCTCGCTCCGCGCGCGCGACGCGACAATCGCGGTGAGCGCGCGGCTGCTCCGCGGCCTTCACCGGATCACGATGGAGGGCCTCCGGTCGGACGCCGGCACGTTCCGCTCGGCGGACGAGCTGATGTTCCCGCTCGGCGGCAAGCACATCGTGCCCATTGCGGCGGCGGTGTCTCCGTTCGTCGAAGAGATGTGCGCGGCGACCCTCGATCGATGGGCGGGCAGCACCCCAGCCGAGCTGGCGGCGTACGCATTGTGGCGTACGTGCTGGATCCATCCGTTCAGTGACGGCAACGGGCGAGTCGCTCGAGCGCACGCATACGTCGTCCTCTGCGTGCGAATGGCATACTACTACGCCCTCGACTGCGCAGATGCGGCCGCACGTGCGGGCCGGACCGACGTGAGAGAGCTCTCCGCGCTCCTCGCCGTCCACTTTGCGGGTCAGCTGTCGGGGGCCCCGGCGGAGCGGACGCGCGAGCGATGACGAGCGCCGCGCGCGCTACGGCGACTTGCTCGCCTCCGCCGTGCCGCCGTACGCGCCGAGGTTTGCGCGGCCGCCGTTGGGGAGGGGCTCGGCGGCGGCGGACTCCGCGGGATCGGCCTTGTCGAGCGCAGGGCTCGTGGGCTTCTCGTGGAAGTCGTTCTGCGCCTCGTCGACGAACTGGATGTCCGTCGGCTGGAGGACGCCCGCGCCGATGGTGCACGTCCCGGTGCCGCCGCACGTGGGCGCGCCGATGCTGTAGCTGACCGCGATCGTGTTGGCGGTGGCGGGGTCGTTGTAGAACGCGCTCTCGCCGTTCTTCCAGAAGATCGAGTTCGTGAACGTGACCTTGGAGTACGTCTCGGCGTAGACGTTCCCGCCGCGGGTCATCGCGGCCGGCTGACCGTTCTGGTCGAGCGCGTTGAACGCGACGGTGAGGTGATCGGCGACCAGCGTCGAGCCGGTGCTCGGGCCGTCGAGCCCGTCGGCGTAGAGCGCGCCGCCACGCGCCACTCCGTTCTCGAGGTACGAGCGATTGCGGTACAGGAGATCGTGCGACATCGTGATGGTCGCGCCGTCGTCCACGAAGACCGCGCCGATGCCGGAGAGGTTGTCGGTGAAGACGTTGTACGCGAAGTCCGTCTTCACGGGGTCGGCGCCGGCCTTGAACACGATGACCGCGCCGCCCCAGCCGTAGTTGATGCCGCGTCCGATCTCGTTGCCGCGGAACGTGTTGCGCACGATCGTCCCGCGGGTGGGGCTCAGGTAGAGCGCGCCGCCGTGGTCGGAGAAGCCGATGTTCTTCTCGAAGAGGCTGCCCTCGATGGTGATGCTCACGTCGCCCACGCACGCCACGGCCGCGCCCTTCGCGGCGCGGTTGTCGCGGAACACCGAGCGCGTGATCTTCGCGCTCACGCGATCGAAGGAGAGCGCGCCGCCTTCCTGGTCGGTCGTGCCGTTCTCGGCGAACACCGCGTTGGCGATGGTGAACGAGGCGCGCACGGACGTGTCGCCGTCGACCCGCAGGCCCTTCGCGCCCTTCTGCACCGTGACGCCGTCGAGCCCGAAGCTCTTCACCGTGGAGGCCGCCGAGAGCACGGGCTGGCTCGCGTTCGCCGCCTCGAGGATGGTCGCGCAGGCGTCGGTGCGTGACGCGAAGCCCGCCGCGAACCCGCCGTAGACCACGAGATCCTTGTCGGGGACGGCGACGTTCTCCTTGAACGTGCCCGCCGCCACCCAGATCACGCCCTTCGCGCCCGCGCCGGCCAGCGCCTTCGCGAGCGTCCGGAACGGCGCTCCCTTCGTGCCGTCCTCGGCGCCCGTGCCGTTCGCGTCGACGTAGGCGGTCGCGGCGGCCGCGGGCATCGTGAGCGACGGACATTTCAGATCGCTGACGACCGGCCCGCCGTCGCCACCGCCGTCGATGGGGCGCGGCCCGTCCGTCGCTTGCGCGTCGAGACCGTTCGGCCCGCCCTCGCCGGCGCCGCCTTCGGCGTTCGGGTCGGGCGGCGCGTCCTCACTCGAGCTGCTGCAGGCCGCGGCCGCCGACGTCACCAGCAGCGCGATCGCGAAGAGCTCCCCGTGTCCAAAGTGAAGACGTGTCATTCGCCATGAGTATGGCGGACCCGCCGCATTTTGCGACTCGAAAGGACGCCGCGCGCCGCCTGGAGCCCGACCTACAGCTCGTCGCCGGAGAGGCGGGCCGAGGTCGCGTGGTCCCAGATGTTTTTCTTCGTGATCTTGCCCGACGGGGTCTTCGGCACCGACGACACGAACGTGACGTACTTCGGGACCATGAAGGCCTCGAGGCGCGCCGCGCAGTGCTGGATGACGTCGCGCGGGGTGTACGTCGTGCCCTCGGTGAGCACGAGGAAGACGCGGATGGCCTGCCCCAGGATGTCGTCGCGCTGGCCCACCACCGCGGCGTCCTGCACGCCGGGCAGCGCGTAGACCGCGTTCTCGACCTCCTTCGGCGAGACCTTCTCGCCGCGGGTCTTGATGATGTCGTCCTTGCGGCCCACGAAGTAGAGGTGCCCGTCGGCGTCGCGCTTGAACTGGTCGCCGGTCCAGAGCCACATCTCGTTCGGGATGTTGGGCGAGGGCTTCAGCCACTCCGCCGTGATCTCGGGCTTCTCCCAGTAGCCGCGCATCACGTGCGGCCCGCGCACCACGAGCTCGCCGACCTCGTCGGGCGGGAGCTCCTTGCCGTCGGGCCCGACCACGAAGACCTCCATGTTCGGCATCGGCACGCCGACGCTGAGCGGCTTCTGGTCGAGCAGCGAAGGCGGCAGGTAGCAGACGCGCTTGCACTCGGTGAGGCCGTACATCGAATAGAGGCGCGCGTTGGGGCAGAGGCGCTTCAACGTCTCGATGTGCGTGAGCGACAGCGCGGCGGCGGTGTTCGTCACGTAGCGGATGTTCTCGAGGCGCGCGCCCTTCTCCTCCCACTGCCGCAGGATCGACGCGATCGTCGGCACGACGGGGAGGCCGGTGACCTTCTCGGCCTCGATGGTCTTGAGGATCGCGGCCGGGTAGTTGAACGACTGCTCGAGCACCAGCGTGCTGCCGAGCAGGTTCGTCATCAACCATTGATAGAGGCCGTAATCGAACGATAGCGGCAGCACGCAGAGGACGATGTCGTCGGCGCGGTTCTCGAGATAAGTGGTGATCGACTCCGCCGCCGACACCATGTTGTGGTGGGTCAGCATCACGCCCTTGGGGTCGCCGGTCGAGCCCGAGGTGTAGATGATGGCCGCGAGGTCGCTCGGGATCTGCTTCGGCTCGGGCCACGCGGGCGCAGCGGCCGCGACGGTCTTCGCGAAGTCGTGGCACGTGGTGGCGCCGATCTTCGCGGGGCCGTCGCCGAGGTCGGCGATGAGCGCGTGCTCGAGGTGCTTCGCCTGGGCGATGGCCTCGGCGTAGTGCGGCTCGAGGATGCGGTCCGTGATGAGCACGCGCGCGCGGCAGTCGTTCAGCACGTAGGCGAGCTTGTCGGCCTTGGTCTGCGCGTTGACGACGACGAAGATGCCGTCGGCCGCGAGCGCGCCGAAGATGCCGATGGCGAGCTCCGGCGAGTTGTCGAGATAGAGCGCGACGCGATCACCGCGCTGCACGCCGAGGCTGCGCAGCGAATTGGCGATGCGACCCGCCTGGACGTGGACCTCGGCCCACGTGAAGCGCTGCTTGCGGAAGACGAGCGAGGTCTTCTCCGGCGCCGCGGCTGCACTCCGGCCCATGTACTCCTGGAGCAACGTGACCTGGGATACCCGCATGATCAGCCTCCGCGCTTACGCTCGATGTACGCCACGATGGCGTTGACGGTGTCGAAGTTCTCGGGGACGGCGTCGTCGTTGTCGACCGAGAAACCGAAGGTCTCCTCGATGAACATGATGAGCTCGAGGGTCCTCACCGAGTCGACGATGTGCGCTCGCTCGAGCGACACGTCGTCCTTCAGCGCATCCGGCGCTCCTCCCTGGAGGAAGCTCTCCAGGATCATCGTGCGAATCTTTCCGCGGGTCTCGTTCTCGCTCATGGCGGTCTCCTGGAGGAGGAGCCGCAGAGACTACCAGAAGCGACTACCAGAAGCGCGTGGCGGGCATCCGCTCGCGTGCGACCGTCACGTCGCCCCCCAGCTTCAGGAGCTCGATGGGCGTGTCGTGGCTGAGGAAGAGGAGCGGGCTCGCGGCGAACGAATACGCGCCCGAGGCGAAGAAGCCGACGAGGTCGCCGGGCTCGGCCCGCGCGATGCGCACGCCGCGCGCCATCGAGTCCATGGGCGTGCAGAGCGGGCCGCACAGCTCCTGGGGCTCGTTCGCCGGCTCGGTCACGTCGGCGCCGTCGGTGTCGCGGGTGAGGTTCCGTACCGGGTAGTTCTTCTTCACGAGCTGGCCGAAATTGCCGGTCGCCGGAAAGCAGTGGTGCATGCCGCCATCCAGGATGACGAAGCGCTTGCCGCGCGTCTGCTTGATCTCGGTGACGCGCGAGACGTACGCGCCGTAGCGGCCGATGAGGAAGCGACCGAGCTCGAAGACGAAGCGGGTCTTCTGGAAGCGCGGGTTGTCGGCGCGGAACTGCACGATCGCCTGGCCGATGGCGCGGCCGAGCGCCGGCGTGTCGACCGCGGACTGCCCCGCGAAATACGGGATGCCAAAGCCGCCGCCCAGGTTCACCACTTCGGGCGACAGATCCCTGGCCGCGGCGAGCCGCGCCGCGATCGCGAGCGAGCCCTGCATGTTCTCGACGAGCGCGCGCTCCTCGAGGCACTGCGTGCCGGCGTAGATGTGGATCCCCACGAGGCGGACGCCCGGCTCGGCGAGCACGGCGTCGAGCGCGGCCTCGGCCTCCTCCTCGGGGACGCCGAACTGCGAGGCGCCGCCGCCCATGCGCATCGCGAACTCCTTGGGAGTCTCGATGGGGTTGATGCGCAGCGTGACGTCCTGGCGCTTGCCCCGGGCGCGCGTGACGGCGCCGAGGCGCCCGAGCTCCGCGAGCGACTCGAGGCTCACGATCTGCACGCCCCCGTCGACGCAGCGTTCGAGCTCGGAGACGGTCTTGCCGGGCCCTGCGATCGACATGTGCTTCGGGTCGTACCCGGCGGCCACGGCCATATCGAGCTCGCCGGCCGACGAGAGATCGAGCCCCGCGACGTGCGGGCGGAACGCCTCGAGCACGCGCCGGTTGCCGTTCGCCTTCACGCAGTAGAGGAGCTCGACGGCGTCGGGCAGGCTGCCCCGCAGCGCCGCGAGATGCGCGAGGGCGGCGTCGAGATCGTAGAGGTAGTACGGCGTGCCGTGGGCGCTCGCCAGCGCATCGGCCTCCGCGGCGCCGAGGTTCATGCCGAGGTCGGTCATGAGGCGGGGGTGCTCCCGGCGGTCGCCGTCATCTTCTTCACCACGCGCGCCGGATTGCCCATCACGATCGAGTCGGGAGGGATGTCGCTGCGGACCACGGAGCCCGCGCCGATGACCGAGCGCGCGCCGATGGTCACGCCCTTGAGGATCATGACGTTGCGCGAGATCTGCACGCCGTCCTCGATGATGACCGGCGCCACGTCACCCTCGCCGGCGGGGACCTCCCAGATGGGCCTCTGCGGGTTGTAGTGGCTGTGCCCCTCGGTGTCGGCGATGTAGCAACCGCCCGCGATCGACGCGTATTTCCCGACCGAGATGAGCGTGGCGACCGCGAAGCTCGTGCCGTGCCCGATGAAGACGCCGTCCCCGATGATGAGCGTGGGCGTGCCCTTGGAGGCGGCGGCGATGTTGATGAGGCCCGAGACGCGGATGTTCGACCCCAGCTCGATCCGGGGCGTCCCGTTGATGTACGGGACGCGGTCGACGGCGATGTTGTCGCCGTACGTGGCGCACTGCGCCAGGAACACCGGGGTGGCGACGATCGAGCGGCGTCCCCACTCGAAGGCCTCGCGGGCGTAGAAACCGGCGTGGGCGAGGCTCGCGAGCACCTGCTTCGCCGGGCCGAGCGGGCGCAGGGTGCTGTAGATCAAACGCTTGGCGATCGGCTTGACCAGCCGCCGGAACGTGCTCGAGCTGCCCACATCCCGGACTTACCATCGTTGATGAAAGGTGGGAATAGGCGCGCTATCGTTGGAAATTCATGTCGTGGTCGCTCCGCACACGTCTGATCTCCGTCCTCGATGGCGCCGGGGTGCTCGAGCTCGCCATGGCCGCGCGGAAGTTCGTCCGGCTGCCGTACTTGCCGATCGTCACGTACCACCGGCTCGGCGTACCGAAGCAAAATGCAGCGGATCTCGACGAGACCGTGGTGGACGCGACGAAGGAGGGCTTCGAGCGCCAGGTCGAGCTCCTCATGCGGCGGTTCACGCTGCTGAGCATCGAGGATCTCCGCCTCCACTTCCTCGACCGGAAGCCGCTGCCCAAGAACCCGGCGCTCATCACGTTCGATGATGGCTATCGCGAGTGCCACGACATCGCGCTGCCGGTCCTGCAGCGCGCGGGGGGCAAGGCGGTGTTCTTCATCTCCACCGACCACATCGAGGACCGCAAGACCTTCTGGTGGGACCGCGCGAACTACCTCGTGAAGCGCTCGAAGAAGACGCGCATCGAGATCGACTACCCCGCGCACATCGTCCATGACCTGAGCGGTGATCGCACGAAGGTCGTGCAGCAGATCCTCGACGTCATCAAGGAGACGTACGCGCTCGACATCGAGCGTTACCTCAACACGCTGAGCGTCGCGCTCGACGTCCCGTGGGGCCCGGCCGAGGAGAAGCGCATCACCGACGAGGCGCTGATGACCTGGGACCAGGTGCGCGCCATGCGCCGCGCCGGGATGGACGTCGAGTCCCACACGCGGACCCATCGCGTCCTGCAGACGCTCCCCCCGGAGGATCTCCGTGAGGAGCTCGAGGGCTCGCGGCGCATCCTCGAGGCCCAGCTCGACGAGCCGGTCCGCGCCATCGCGTACCCGGTGAGCCTGAGCCCGGGCGAGCACGACACGATCTTCACCGCGGTGCGCACCGCCGGTTACGACCTCGGCTTCTCCACCTCGCAGGGCCTCGGCCCGCTCGGCGCCAAGACCAACCCCCTCGACATCCAGCGCATCTGGGTCGACCCGAACCTCTCGCACTCGTACTTCCGGGCGGCCGTCGCCGTCCCGCATCTGACGTACCGCCGCCGCTAGCGGCGGGCGCGTCGCGGATCTCGATCCGTGATCCCGGTTCGAGATCACCTCGACGACCTCCTCGGTGACGCTCCGGGGGAGATGGGCAACGCGCTGCTGGCGCTGCTGCTCGCGGGAAAGGTGGAGCATCTCACCGCGCGGTTAGCGCACCTGTGCGGTGTGTTCGTCGACGGCTCGACGCGGTGCTGGGGCGGCGCGAACGACTCCGGACAGCTCGGCGTCGGTGACACGACGGCACGAGGACCCGCGGCCGCGCTCCCGGTGAACCTCGGCGCTGGACGCACCGCGCTGCACGATGACGGTACGGTGAAATGCTGGGGCCTCGGCTCGAGCGGGGAGCTGGGCCTCGGGAACAAGGAGCAACATGAAAAGCTCAGGTCGGGACCTGCGTGTCAGGGCCGACCCAGAGCAGCGAGAGGGGGATCTCGATGGCGTCGAAGGGCTCGGCGCACATGGGCTCGTCGCCGGCGAAGGTCCCGATCACGCTCCAGCGCCCGCCATCGAGCTTGCGGACCTCGACGGTTCGGTCACGTGGGTCGACCACCCAGAGCCAGGACACTCCCGCGCGGGCGTAGAATGGAAATTTCACCCGGCGGTCGTAGGCGGCGTTGGAGGAAGAGAGGACTTCGCAGACCCAGTCCGAGACGAGCCGGAGCGGCTCGTCACCCTCGGGCCATGCGAAGCGCTCGCGCCGCCAGCCTGCGACGTCCGGCGCGATCTCGGGCGCCGACGGAAGCTCGATCCCAGGCTCGACGAGGATGACCCAACCGCCCGGGCCGTCCTCGTCGAAGTCGAATGCACCGCCGACGTAGCGCCCGAGCACCGTCGCCACGCGTGCGTGGCGGGGGACGAGGCCGCGGCATCGTGTACAGCTCGCCGTCGATGATCTCCCCCTTCTGATTGGCAGGAAGGGCCTGGAGCTCGGCCCAGAGCTCCGCGTCGGTGCGACGCGCCTTCGCGGGGTCGGCCATCGTTCGAGGCTAGCAGACGAACGACGACGCGGCAGCGGTCAGCGGAGGACGTCGGCGATGCGAACGACGACGTCGGGGAATGCCTCGGGCGCAATGGTCTCGCCGTGCTCGTGGCGGGTGACGCTGGACCATCCGCCCGCGGTCGGGCCGCGATGCACCTCGATCACGCGCTCGGCGACGTTGACGATCCAGTACTCGCGCACGTTCGACACCGCGTAGAGCGGCGCTTTTACCAGGCGGTCCTTGCGCAGCGACGATGCTGCGATCTCCACGATCAGGAGCGCCTTGTCGGGGTGAACCAGGTGGTAGTCGCCAAGGGGGACGACCGCGACATCCGGCTCCGGCTCGGACTCGTCCGCGGCGAGGAGAGGCTGCTGGATGCGAACGCGGGCGCGCTTCAGGAGCGCAGGAACGAGGATCGCCGTGAGCTCGTCGACAGGGGATGCATGAGGCGGATCGTTCGGGCTCATCTCGATGATCGCTCCGTGGAGCAGCTCGACGCGGGCGTCGTCGAGGAGCCCGAGCGACACCATGCGGTCGTAGAGCTCGCGAGAAATCTTTCGCGGAGCCTCTGGGGCCAGGAGCGCGTAGTCGAGCACCGTTGAAACCTAGCACCGCCCGATCGGTTCGGCCATGGAGCCCAAGGGACGACGAGCTGCCCCCGACCCCGTACGCTTCGCCGATGGCAGTCCCGCGACCGCTCCTCACGCCGGAGGAAGTCTGGCGAAGGTATGACGCCGACGAGCAGCGGCTGACCGCCTCGCTCAGCGAACGCATGCTCGACCTCGCGGGCCTCCGCTCCGGCATGCGTGTGCTCGACCTCGCGACGGGACGAGGTGAGCCCGCGGTGCGGGCCGCGCACCGGGTGGGGCCGACCGGATCGGTGCTCGGTGTGGACTGCTCCGAGGCGATGCTCCCGGTTGGCCGGCGAGCGCGCGGCCCTCGAAGGCCTCACGAACCTCGCGCTGCGCGTCGTGAACATCGAGTCCCTGGAGGGGGTGCAGGCGGCGCACTTCGACGCGACGCTCGCGCGCTGGTGCCTCATGTATCTCGACGCGCCGGTCGCCGCGCTCTCGGCCGCGCGCCGCGCCATGGTGCCGGATGCCGTTCTGGTGGCGGCCGTCTGGGCAGAGCCCTCACGGGTGCCGTACTTCACGCTGCCTCGGCGGCTGCTCGAGACGTACCGCGCCGTGCCGCCCATCGACCTCGAGGCTCCGGGGGTGTTCCGCTACGCCGACGCGGCGCCGCTCGAGCGGGATCTGGCGGCCGCGGGCTTCACCGTCGAGCACGTCGAGGAGCAGGAGGTCGCCGTCATGGAGGCCGAGACGGGCGCCGAGGTCGTCGCGTGGACGCGAGCGTTCGGCCTCACGAAGCTGCTGAACGATCTCCCCGAGGAGCTCCAGGAGGCCTGGGAAGCGGACCTGGTGAGGGAGACCGAACCGCTGCGCCAGGACGGCTACATCCGCCTGGGCGGCGTGACGCGCATCGTGGTGGCGCGAGCAACCGGGTAGCTCGCTCGGGCCGACGCAGGCGCGAGTTCGCCGCGACGACATCGAAGCCCGCTATCGCTATCACTGGCTGCTCTTCCAGCTGCTCGAGGACTACTTCGCGCTCCGCGGCGCCTGGTACCGCGGCCCGAAGGTGGCGCTCGCCGGCCTGCAGCGCGACGAGCTCGACGCGCTCGTGGACCTCACCACGGGTTGACCACGACGCGACGCTACGCCCGCAGATCCTCGGTGCCGTTCATCGAGCGCTCCACGAAGATGCGGTGCCACAGCTCGAGCCACAGCAGCGACCACAGGCGGTGCGTGTGCTCGGCGGCGCCGCTCGTGTGCTCGCCGATGAGCCGCTCGATCGCGGCGCGGCGGAACCAGCCGGCCTTGACGAGGTTGCCGTCCGGCAGCATGCGGCGCAGCAGCGGCGCGAAGTCGGCGCGGAGCCAGTGCTTGAGCGGCAGCGAGAAGCCCTTCTTCGGCCGGTAGATCGCCTCCCACGGCAGGTAGCGCTCGGCGAGCTTCTTCAGCAGGTACTTCTGCACGCCCCCCTTCACCTTGAGGCGCGGATCGAGCGAGCACGCGAGCGCGGTGAGATCGTTGTCGAGGAACGGGCTGCGGAGCTCCAGCGCCACCTTCATCGCCGCCACGTCCACCTTGACCAGGTAGTCGTTCGGCAGCCGCGCCATGAGCACGTGGTAGAGGTTCTGATCGATGATGCCGAGGCCCGCCATCTCGGCGGCGTGCCGCTCGTAGATGTGCCACGGCCGGTGCCCGCCCAGCGAGGCGCGAAAGCTGTCGGTGTAGAGCGCATCGCGCTGGCGCTGGTTGAACGCCATCGAGTAGCCGTGGCGGCGCGCGGGGTCGGCGCTGGCGTGCGTCGCGAGCGTCTTGACCTTCTGCGCGAGCCCCTTGCGCTCGGACGCGAAGAGCGCCGCCTCGAGCGGCGCGCGCAGGAGGCGCGGCAGGAAGCGGTCGTACTTCGCGGCGTGGAACGAGGCGCGCGCGATGTCGTAGCCGCCGAACTGCTCGTCGCCGCCGTCCCCGGTGAGGGCCACCGTCACGTGCTCGCGCGCCGCCTTCGAGACGTAATAGGTGGGGATGGCCGACGAGTCGGCGAAGGGCTCGCCGTACTCCCAGACCAGCGAGGGGAGGATCCCCAGCACGTCGGGCTTGAGGCGGATCTGCTGGTGGTCGGTGCGGTAGCGATCGGCGACCGCCTGCGCGTATTCGAGCTCCGAGAAGTCCTGCTCCTCGAAGCCGATGCTGAAGGTCTTGACCGGCTTCTGCGAGAGCCGGCTCATCATCGCGACGACCAGGCTGCTGTCGACGCCGCCGCTGAGGAACGCGCCGAGCGGCACGTCGGCGACGAGGCGCTTGCGCACCGCCTGCTCGAGGACGCTGTCGATGCGGGCGATGGTGTCGGCCTCGCCGAGGCGGATCTTGTCGCGGTAGTTCGGCTTCCAGTAGCGCACCGTCTCGCTCCGCAGCTCGCCGGACGAGGCGCGCTCGAAGATCCGGTAGTGCGCCGGCGGGAGCTTCTCGAGCTCGTTGTAGATCGTGTGCTCGGTGGTGACCGCGAGGTGGTGGAGGTAGCAGTCGATCGCCGCGTGGTTCACGGTGAGGTCGGCGCCGGGCAGCGACCAGAAGGCCTTCGCGTCGGACGCGAAGCGCAAGGTCGTGCCTTGCTGCGCGTAGAAGAGGGGCTTCTTTCCGAGGCGATCCACCGCGAGCAGGAGCCGGTCCTTGCGCGTGTCCCAGATCCCGATCGCGAACATCCCGTCGAGCCGCGCGACGATGCCGTCGCCCCACTCCTCGTAGCCGCGGACGATGACCTCGGTGTCCGAGTGCGACCGGAAGCGATGGTTGTTCGCCTCGAGCTCCTTGCGCAGCTCGCGGAAGTTGTAGATCTCGCCGTTGAACGTGACCCAGACGGTGGACTCGTCGTTCGTCATCGGCTGGTTGCCGAGCGGCGAGAGATCGATGATCGCGAGGCGCCGATGCCCGAGGGCCGCGTGGCCGCCGAGCCACTCGCCGCCGTGATCCGGTCCGCGATGGACCATGACGTCGCGCATCGTCACGAGCTCGGACGCCGAGATCGGCGTGCGGTCGAAGTGAACGATGCCGCAGATGGCGCACATGAGCTGCGCGGCGATTAGACGGGACGGGGGTGCGCAGGGAAAGCCCATTCCGTCCGCGGTCACCAGAAATGGCTACGTGACGGGGCGAGGCCCGTCCGGTACACACTGCACAACGTGATCTCCGCGGTCATGATCGATGAGCTGGGTCGCCTCCGCGCCATGGCGGCCGACTGGAAGGCCCTGCTGGAGCGCAGCTCCAACAACGAGCTCAGCGTGCACCCGGACTGGATGCTCCCCTGGTGGGAGACGTTCGGCGACAGCGGGAAGCGGTCGCTCCGCGCCATCGCCTTCCATTCCGACGGCACGCTGGTGGGGCTCGCGCCGCTCCTCGCGCGTCCGCACGTCTACGCGCCGCGCATCCCGTTCCGCCGGCTCGAGGCGCTCGCCTCCGGCGAGGACGAGGCTGACGAGTCGTGCTCCGACTACCTCGGGCTGATCGCCGCCCGCGGCTTCGAGGCGCCCGTGGTGGCGGCGTTCGCGAGCGCGCTCGCCTCCGGCGCCGCGGGCCAGTGGGACGAGCTCGTCTTGCCGTCGATGAACGGCGAGAGCCCGCTCCCGGCGCTGCTGCGCGACGAGCTGCAGCGGGGCGGCCTCCTCGTGTCGCTCGAGGAGCGCGATACCTCGCCGTACGCCGCGCTGCCCGGGACCTGGGACGAGTACCTGGGGCTGCTCAAGCAGAGCAAGCGCGGTCAGCTCCGCAAATCGCTCCGCGCCATGGAGAAGTGGGCGGGCGGGCCGCCCGTCATCGAGCGCGTCCGCTCGCTCGACCAGCTCGAGAAGGGCAAGGAGATCCTCCTCGCGCTCCACCGCGAGCGCTGGGCGGCCGGCGGCCCGGGCGGCGTCGGCGAAGGGGTCTTCACGTCCGCGCGCTACCGCGCGTTCCAGGATCGCCTGATGCCGCGCATGCTCGCGCTCGGCGCGCTCGATCTCGGATGGATGAGCGTGCGCGGCCAGCCGGTCACTGCATTCTACAACTTCCGCTACGACGGCCGCGTCCTCCACTACCAAGCGGGTCGCAAGCTCGACATCCCCGAGGAGGTGCGTCCCGGCGTGACGATGCACGCGCTCCTCATCAAGGACGCCATCGAGAGCGGGATGCGCGAGTACGATTTCCTGGCGGGCGCCTCGCAGTACAAGATGGCGCTGGCGACGGCGACGCGGCCGCTCGTGACGCTGCGCGCGGCGCGGCCCTCGTTCGTCGAGTCCGCGCGGCGGACGTCCGAGCAGGCGCGGGCGTCGGCGCGGCGCCTGCGTGACTACGCGACGAACGCTCACGCCGCGCGCCGGTCGCCGAGCGATGCGAGCGCGAAGGCGCCGCCCGCGAAGGCGCCGCGCATCGCGCGCGCGCTCGACGAGCAGGCGCGCGCCATCTACTTCGGCTCGCGATCGAGCGAAGGACGCGCGCTGTTCGGGTGGTACCACCCGCCGGCGAAGGCCAAGCGCGACGCCCCCCGGTGCGCGGTCGTGCTCGCGCCGCCGCTCGGGTACGAAGGCATCTGCGCGTATCCTGCGCTCCGCCTCTTCGCCGAGCGTCTCTCCGCGGCCGGCTTTCCGGTGCTGCGCTTCGACTTCGATGGCACGGGAGACTCGGGCGGCCTGGACAGCGACCCGGCGCGCGTGCGCGCGTGGATCGACAGCGTGGGGGAGGCCGCGAGCGAGCTGCGCGCGCTGAGCGGCACCGCCGAGGTGTGCCTCTTCGGCGTGCGCATGGGCGCGGCCCTCGCCGTCAAGGCCGCGGCGGAGCTCGGCGACATCGATCGCCTCGTCCTGTGGAACGCGTGCCCCACCGGCAAGGCGTACGTCCGCGAGATGAAGGCCTTCCGCCTCTTCGCAGAGCAGACGGGCGAGCTCACCGCACGCCAGCGCGCCGAGGGTGACACGCGCGAGGAGTCGGGCGGCTTCCTCCTCACGGAGGAGACGGTCGCCGCGCTCAAGGCGCTCGACGTCGTGAAGCTCGGCGCGCGCGCCGCGGGCCACGCGCTGGTCCTCGGTCGTGACGACGTGCCGGACGACGACAAGCTCGCGAAGGCCCTCGAGGCCCAGGGCGCGGCCACGATCTACCGCCAGCTGCCCGGCTACGCCGAGATGATGGTGGCGCCCCACAAGTCGGTGTTCCCCGAGGCGGTCTACCAGGCCACGCTCGCGTGGCTCGAGACGCCGGTGGAGGTGGCTCCTCGCGCCGCGTCGCTGCCCGCGAGCCGCGCGGCGGCCCAGGGCCTCGTGGCGCCGGGCGTGCGCGAGGAGACGCTGCGCTTCGGGCCCAAGGGGCGGCTCTTCGGCGTCCTCACCGAGCCGCTCGACGAGGAGCTGTCACGGGGCAAGCCGCTCGTCATCTTCTCCAACACCGCCGGCAACTACCGCATCGGTCCGAACCGCATGTACGTCGAGATGGGGCGCAAGCTCGCGACCCTCGGCTTCCGCTCGGTGCGCACCGACGTCTCGGGCATCGGCGACAGCGTGATCTGGGAAGAGGAGTGGCTGAACCACCCCTACTCGGAGCAGCTGACCGACGACGTCCGCGCCCTGATGCGCCATCTCGAGGCGGACGGGCGGGCCCATCGGTTCAGCGTCGCCGGCCTCTGCTCCGGCGCGTTCGTCGCGTATCACGCGGCTCTGCTCGACCCCGCGGTGGTGAGCGTCGTCCTCATCAACCCGCAGATCTTCGCGTGGGAAGACGGCATGTCGCTCGACGTGAACCCCCTCACGCGGCGCGACGCCGGCGAGTACTACAAGCGCCGCCTCTTCGCGAAGGACGCCTGGCTCAAGATGCTCAAGGGCGGGGTCGACCCGCGCCATGCGCTCGAGGCGGTCCGCGGGCGCGTGGTCGATGCGGCGCGCGCGAAGTTGGCGCAGGCGAAGGCGCGGATCCCGCGGGACGCCTCCCGCGGCAGCGAGGTGGCGCGCGCGTTCGACGCGCTGGGCGCGCGCGGCGTGGACGTGCTCATCGTCTTCTCGGGCGACGATCCGGGCATCAACAACCTGAACGAGACGATCGGCTCGAGCATGGCCTCGCTCACGAAGCGTCCGAGCTTCACGGTCGAGACGATCCCCGGCCCGGATCACTCCTTCACGCCGCTCTGGTCACAGGAGGCCCTCGGTCAGGTGCTGGTCGGGCATCTCGCCCGCCGCCTCACACGTTGAGGCCGAAGACCCGATCGAGCTTGAGCAGCTTGCAGACGGCGAGGGGCTGTCCCTGCACGCCCTTCACGACCACGGTGCCACCGGCGCCGTTCACGCGCTTGAAGAGCGAGACGATGGCGCCGACGCCCGAGCTGTCGAGCAGCGTGAGCGCGTCGAGCTCGAGGACGACGTGGCGAGGCTGGGCGGCGACGATCGCGTCGAACGTGGCGCGGAGCTGAGGCGCGCTCTCCAGATCGAGCCCGCCTTCGATGCGCAGGAAGGTCTCGGTGGCCGAGTCGGCACGGGTGAAGCGCATCTCGCGCGTGATCGAGGTCGTCGGCGCGGCGACGGCCGGCAGCGCCGCCGAGGGCGGCGGGGTGGTGCGCGTGCGGCGCGCGAAGGCGCGGCCGAGATTGGAGAGGCCAGCGAAGGGATGGCTCATCGACCGTGCGGTAAGGGTGGAAAGCATCGTGCGGAGAGGTGTTACGTACGGCGACACCACGTCTCCCCTGGGAATCCTCCGATGGCGCAAGATTCTGCGCTTCACGGATCCCGGCGCGCCTCCGTGGCGCCCGCGCGACGCTCAAGTCACCGTTTCGACGAGCGATTTCTAGGTACGCGTCAGAGGGCGATCTTCGTCGCGCCCTCGACGTTCAGCGCCTGCACGCTCCCCTTGAGGGGACGCGGGGCGCCGATCGGGACGAGGGTGAGGCTCCGCTGGCCCCCCGGCGCGAGGTGGAACCAGGCGTCGTCGGCGGTGAAGCCCTCCGCCTCGACGACCACCGACTGGGCGAAGCGACGGGTGCGGAGCGTGAGCGCGAAGCTCCCGTCCGGGCCGGGGCTCGCGGTGGCGACGAGCCCGAGATCGAGCTCGCGCGCGCGCGGGAGGCCCGTCGGAAAGTGAAAGGCCTCGGCGGCGACCGCGCCTGCCACCCGCAACGTCGCCACGACGAGGTCGCACGACGGAGGCCCGAAGCGGTACGCGTACGAGAGATCGACGAAGCCGTCGAAGGCCGCCGCGGCGGGCTGCGAGAGCGTGCCGCGCGCGGGGATCGTCACGGGGGTCCTCGCAGCCCCGACGGCGATCTCGCCGGCGCGGAAGAGCGCGAGCTCGAGCTCGCCGTCGAGGGCATCGGCGCCGTCGTTCGCGAGGTGCACGAGGATGCCGCTGTTGCCTTCGTCGCTCAGGTGCAGCGCGACCGGCGCCAGCGCGCGCCGCAGGTACCAGTAGACCGACTTCGGCTCGCCGCGCGCATCGACGACGCCCCAGCCTGCGCCCGGCCACAGATCGCGGAGGAACCAGACGAGCCCGCCGCGGCACGCGTTGCCCGCGAGCCGCCACTCGGCGAACGCCGCCGCCATCACCTCGCCGGTCGCCGCGCGCCCCAGCGCGAGGTAGCGATCGTGATCGGCGTAGCGGAGCGCCGCGGGGGCGACGCCGAAGAGGCGCTCCACGTAGTGATCGCGGACGTCGTCGAAGTCCCAGCCCGCGCCGAGATCGCGCGGCGTGCGCGCCTTCCACGCCGGGTGGTGCACCTTCAGCGTCGGGTCGGGGCGCTCGGGCACGTTCGCGAACGCGAGGCACTCGGTGGCAAACCGCACCTCGGCGCGCCGTGCGTCCTCGACGGGGCGCAGGTACGCGCCGACGCCATAGTACGAGGTCGTCCCCGTGCGCGGCTCGTGCGGGAACGCGCCGCCGTGCGCGCTCGAGGGCCAGTAGGGAACGTCCGGACAACGCTCGGCCGCTGCCCCGGCGAGCACCTCGTGGAAGAGCCGCGGGCTCCAGCGCTCGCGCGCCGCGCCGAACATCGCGGCCTGCTGCTCGACCTCGCTGTTGCCGCAGAGCACCGCGAGCGAAGGCCGGCCCGCGAGACGCCCGAGGATCTGCGCTGCCTCGATCGCGACGCCGTCGACGAACGCGGCGTCGTCCTCCGGGTAGTCCATGTTCGCGAACATGAAGTCCTGCCACAGCAGGATGCCCAGCTCGTCGAGCAGGTCGTGGAAGTCGTCGCTCTCGTAGGTCATCGTGCCCGAGACGCGCAGCATGTTCATGCCGGCCGCGCGCACCTGGCCCAGGGCCGCCGCGCAGGAGGTGCGGTCCGCAGCGAGCGTCACCATGTCGAGCGGCGTCCAGCACGCGCCGCGGCAGAACAGCGGCACGCCGTTGACCGCGAGCGCGAAGTCGCCGTCGCGCGTGATCGCGCGGAAGCCGATCGCGCCGAGGTCCACGAGCGCCGGCACCGCGCCGCTCGCCGCCGTGCCCGCCGCGCCGCCCACCGTGAGGTGGGCGCCGCCCACCGTGAGGTGCGCGGCATACAGCGCCGGCTCGCCGTGGGTGTGCGGCCACCAGCGCTCGACCTCCGGGATCGCGAGGCGCGCGGCGAACACGCCGTCCGCGGTCTGCTCCAGCGCCACGCCGTGCCGGCGCTCGCCGCGCGCGACGATCAGCGCGATCGGTCCGATCGCACGCCCCTCGGCCGCGAGCGTCCGCACGCGACACGTCACGTCGACGACGCCGCCCGCGCCTGCGACCGTTGCCGAGAGGCGCAGATCATCGATGGCGAAGCCGCGCCGCTGCTCCAGTGCCACGGGCCGCCAGGGTCCGACCGGCGCCACCGGCGGGGACCAGCCCGGCGTGCGCCCGAGGAGCGTGGTGCGGAACCAGCGCAGCTGCTGGTTCTCGATCATCGGCGTCCGCCAGCGGGGCCGCGGCCGCCGCGCGCCGAGCAGCGCGTCCAGCGAGCGGCAGCGCACCACGAGCTCGCCGCCCGAGCCCGCCAGGATCTGCTCGTGGCTGCGGAACATGTTGTCGCTCGAGAGAAGCGGAGCGCCGTCGAGCCACACGTCGGCGACGGTCGCGAGCCCGCCGAACTGGAGGGCGAGCTCCTGGCCCGGCGCGGCCGCGATCGCCGGCAGGCGCGTGCGAAACCACCAGTCCTCGGCGTCGAACCTGCGCGGGATCGCCGCGCCGCTCGCCAGCGACGTCCGGACCAGCGCCGCCGCGGTGGTGGCCGGCCCTTCCGCGCGCAGACCCCAGTCGAGCGCCGACGACGCGGGATCGAGCGCGACGCCGGGCGCCGTGCTGCACGCCTCCCAGCCAGCGACCGGGTGGCGCGCGTGCCCCTCGACGCGGATGGCGCGGCCCACGTCAGAACGCCTTGCGGACGAAGATGTCTTCCAGCGTCTCGCGCTTCGGGTGCAGCGACTCGATGCGCAGGTTCGACGCCAGCGCGCGCTCCAGGACCGTCTTCACGCCCTCGTCGCCCTGGACGTCGAGCACGAGCGACTTGCCGAGGCGCTCCGCGGTCGACGCGAGGGCCGAGAGGTCGGCGACCAGCTCGTCGGGGACGTCCGCCAGGGTGATCTCGCTGCAGCGCGAGTCCGAGCCCAGCAGGTCCTCCATCGAGCCGCCGGCCACCACCTCGCCCTTGCGCAGGATGCAGACGTGGTCGCACAGCAGCTCGACGTCACTCAGGATGTGGCTCGAGAAGAAGACCGTGCGCCCCGCGCGCGACTCCTCGACGATGAGATCGCGGACCTCCTTGCGGCCCACCGGATCGAGGCCGCTCATCGGCTCGTCGAGGATGAGCAGCTCCGGCGAGTGCACGAGCGCCGCTGCAAGGCCGGTGCGCTGGAGCATGCCCTTCGAGAGCGCGCCCACGCGGCGGTCCATCGCGTACGTGATGCCGACGCGCTCGATGACGCGCTCCACCGCGGCGTGCAGCGTCCTTCCGGAGAGCCCGTTCAGGCGCCCGCACAGCGAGACGAACTCGCGCGGCGTGAGGTACGGGTACACGTACGGGTTCTCGGGCAGGAAGCCGACCTTGCCCATCGCGTCGGGGGAGGGGACGGGCTCGCCGAGGATGGTGGCCTTGCCGCCCGTAGGGAAGATGAGCCCCGTGAGCATCTTGATGGTGGTGGTCTTTCCTGCGCCGTTCGGGCCCAGGAAGCCGAAGATGTCGCCGCGACGCACCTCGAACGAGACGCCGCGAACCGCCTCCACCTTCGTGCCCGTGAAGGGCTTCACGAACGTCTTCGCGAGCTTCTCGACGGACAGCGCCGTCTCCGACTTCTTCACCGTCACTCCTCTTCGCGGCTGGGCGGCGGGGCGGCCTCGGGCATGGCCGGTCCGCCGCTGTACTCGTGCAGCTTGTACTGGATCTTGCGGGGCGACACCCCGAGGATGCTCGCCGCCTTCGAGGTCGAGCCGCCGCAGGCCTCGAGCGTCTTGAGGATCGCGTAGCGCTCGAGGTCCTGGATGGTCGATCCGGGGATGGGCGGCGGGCCGTCGCGCTGGTCGGCGGGGACGAGCGACGGCGGCAGGTGCCGCAGATCGACCAGGGGGCCCTCGCACAGCACCACCGCGCGCTCGATCACGTTCTCGAGCTCGCGCACGTTGCCCGGCCAGTCGTAGCTCGCGAGCACCTTGTGCGCCTGCTCGGTGATGCCCTCGATGTTGCGCCCGTTCTCCTTCGCGTAGCGCCCGAGGAAGAAGCTCGCGAGCGGGCCGATGTCGGCGCGCTTCTCGCGCAGCGGCGGCAGCTCCACCGCGATGACGTTGAGCCGGTAGTACAGATCCTCGCGGAAGTGGCCCTTCTTGATCTCCGCCTTGAGGTCGCGGTTCGTGGCCGCGATCAAGCGGACGTCGACCTTGAGGGTCTCGTTGCCGCCCACGCGCTCGAACGACTTGTCCTGGAGGAAGCGGAGGAGCTTCACCTGCGTGCCCATCGGGATCTCCCCGATCTCGTCGAGGAAGAGCGTCCCGCCGTCGGCCTGCTTGAAGCGGCCCTCGCGGCGGGCGACGGCGCCGGTGAAGGCGCCCTTTTCATGGCCGAACAGCTCGCTCTCGAGCAGCGACTCGGCGAGCGCGGCGCAGTGGAGGCGCACGAACGGGCCCTGCGCGCGGGGGCTCGCGGCGCACAGCGCCTCGGCGATCAGCTCCTTGCCGGTGCCGCTCTCGCCGGTGATGAGGACGCTCGCCTTGCTCGGCCCGACCTGCGCCACGAGGTCGAGGACCGCCCGCATCTTCGGATCCTCGGTCACGATGTGACCGAACGCGTTGCGCTCCCGCAGCCGGTCGCGGAGGGCGAGCGTCTCCTGGAGCAGCTTCGCCTTCTCCATCGCGCGGTCGACGACGGCCGAGAGCGCCTCGTAGTCGAGAGGCTTCGTGAGGTAGTTCTCCGCGCCTTTCTTGATGGCGGAGACCGCGCTGGAGATGGTCCCGAAGGCGGTCATCACCACGAAGACCGTCTGCGGCGAGGCGCTCTTGGCCTTCTCCATGAACGCGATGCCGTCGAGGCCGGGCATCTTGAGGTCGGTCAGAACGACGTCCGGGGCGAACTCCTCGAGCTTCCCGAGGGCCTTGAACCCGTCGGCGGCGGTCTCGGTGGCGTACCCCTCGTCCCGCAAGATCTCGCTGAGCGCGGCCCGCGCGTTGGCCTCGTCGTCGACGACGAGGATGCGACCGCGGGCGGCGGGGCGCGGGGTTTGGTCGGCCATAAGGCGAGGAGCTTAGCAGGGAAGGAGAGAAGAGAACCGGGGACCAATGGGGAAAAGCCTCCGTTGAGGGCTGTTTCGAGACGCTTTCGGCTCGCCGAGACGTGTTACAACTTCCGGCGGTTATTCATGAAGCGAGCCGCTTTCTTCTTCACCTCGTTGCTTCTCCCCCTTGCCTACGGGCTCCCCGCGAACGCGCAGGGCACAGTCACCTTCGGCGGTGGTGCCAGCGCGGGAGGCGGTGCCGCGCCCGCGAGCACGTCCGGCTCGGCAAGCGCCGCCGGCACGGGCTCCGGTGAGGTCCTCGCGAACGGGACCTCGGGCGGCGACGACGCCGAGTGGGCAGAGCGCGACGCCAAGATGAACGAGGCGGCGACGCTCACGGGCGGCGTCGGCCTCGTGCACACGCAGCACGCGCAGGGCGGAGCGCCGGGTCAATTCCGCGTCGGCTTCACCACCGAGTACTTCTCCGCGGGCTTCCTCTGCACCCAGTCGTTTCCCTGCCGCGATCCGCGCAGCACCACGGGCGGCACGCTGAAGACCGACAGCAGCGATCACATCGGCGGGCGCCTCACGCTCTCGATGCAGGTCCTGAAGTGGCTCGAGCCGTACATGTCGACCAGCGCGTTCGCGAACTCGAACACCGCGAATCGGCCCTCGCTGCTCCAGGTCCTCGGTGACAGCACGCTCGGCGCCAAGGCGCACGGCGCCCTCGGCAAGATCTTCCACGTCGGCGGCGCGTTCGAGCTCTGGCTGGTGAACGGCACCGGCTCCGTCGGGCTCGACGGCGGCGGCACCGGCGCGAAGTTCCGCGGCCTCGCCACCGCGGATCTGCGCGGGCTCACCAATCCGCTGCCCCTGCGCTTCAGCCTCAACACCACCTACGTGCTGGACAACACCGGCAAAGTGGTCGAGGAGACCGAGAAGAACCGCGGCGCGTCGATCACCCGCATCGAGCGCTTCGGCCTGAACATCAACCGCGTCGACCACTTCGACATCGCGCTCGGCGGCGAGGTCTTCCTCGCGCAGGAGAAGATCCGCCCCTTCATCGAGTACAACATCGCGATCCCGGTCAACCGCCAGAACTATCTCTGTCGGCTGAACAACCCGAGCGGCGACCTCTGCCTCGCGAACAACCAGATCGCGCCCAGCAGCCTCACCTTCGGCGGTCGCTTCTTCCCCTGGAAGCGGGGCTTCAATCTCCTCGCCGCGCTCGACGTCGGCGTGACCGGCACGAGCACCTTCATCGAGGAGGTCAAGCCCGAGGCTCCGTGGATGCTCTACCTCGGCGCTGGCTGGGCGTTCGACACGCAGGATCGTCCGCCGGTCGTGAAGGAGCGCATCGTCGAGAAGCCGATGCCGGTGAAGGCGGCCGGTCGCAAGATCCGCGGCTTCATCCACGAGGAGAACAAGACCGAGGGCGTGCCCAACGCGGTCATCACGTGGGACAACCATCCCGACCTCACGTCGCTCTACAGCAGCGCGGACGGCCACTTCACGACCCAGCAGCTCGACGAGGGCTCGTACCTCTTCGGCCTCAA
>JAYTHX010000358.1:0-29984 GCA_043732195.1 Polyangiaceae bacterium | reverse complement strand
ACTATACGGCGTTTTCGTCTGCCTTCCGGGCGTTTCCCAATCGTCACAGAGGGCGCACTCGCACGTCTCATGCGCCCGGTAGAAAGAGGCGATGGCGGCGGCGATCACGGCGCAGGGCGAGGCGAGCGCGACCCACGCGCTGAAGATGCGCGCGCACGAGCTCACCGTGGCCTATGGCAAGAAGGAGGCGATCAAGAGCGTCTCCCTCGACGTCCGGCAAAACGAGATCCTGGCGCTGATCGGGCCCAGTGGCTGCGGCAAGAGCACGTTCCTGCGCTCGCTGAACCGGATGAACGACACCATAGAGGGCGTCACGGTCACCGGCTCCGTCGAGCTCGATGGCGAGCCCATCTACGGTAGCGAGATCGACCCGGTGCTCGTCCGGCGGCGCGTCGGCATGGTCTTCCAGCGCTCGAACCCCTTCCCAAAATCGATCTTCGAGAACGTCGCCTACGGCCTGCGGATCGCCGGCGAGCGGGACCGCGACATCATCGCCGGCACGGTGGAACGCGCCCTCAAGGAGGCCGCGCTGTGGGACGAGGTGAAGGACCGCCTCACCGAGTCCGGGCTCAGCCTCTCCGGCGGCCAGCAGCAGCGTCTCTGCATCGCCCGCGCCCTCGCCGTCGAGCCGGAGGTCCTCCTCATGGACGAGCCGGCGAGCGCGCTCGATCCGATTGCCACCGCGAAGATCGAGGATCTCGTGAGCGAGCTCTGCGAGTTGCTCACGATCGTCATCGTCACGCACAACATGCAGCAGGCAGCGCGGGTGTCGCACCGCACGGGTTTTTTCTACATGGGGCGTCTCGTCGAGGTCGACGACACGTCCAACATCTTCACCCGTCCGCGCGAACGCGAGACGGAGGACTACATCACGGGGAGATTCGGCTGATGTCCATCACTACCTGGTTCCTGCCGCTCGGCGCTGCGCTCGGTCTCGCAGCGTGTGACCGCACGCCTCCGCCGGCGCCCGACAAGCCTGCCGGCTCCGCGACCACCAGCTCCGCCGAGAAGGCAGGCACCAAGCAGACGGTGCGCGTCAGTGGCTCCAGCGCGCTCCAGCCGCTCGTGAACGCCGCCAAGGAGAAGTTCGAGACCGACAACCGCGCGACGAGCGTGGAGGTCTCCGCGGGCGGTTCGAAGAAGGGCCTCTCCGACGTGGCGATCGGCGCGGTGCACATCGGCGATAGCGACATCTTCGCGCCTGCGGACATGCAGGGGCTCGTCGATCATCGCGTCGCGGTGGTGGGGTTCGCGGCGATGGCGAACAAGGGCCCGCACAACGAGAAGATCCCCGCGCTCACGCTCGAGCAGCTGGCGAAGGTCTTCAAGGGCGAGGTCAAGGACTGGAAGGACGTGGGCGGCGCGGCGCAGCCCATCATCGTCATCAACCGCGCGGCCGGCAGCGGCACGCGCACGGTGTTCGGCAATGCGGTGCTCGGCGGCGACACGTTCGTCGAGGGCCAGACCGAGGACAACTCGGGCGCGCTGGTGGCGAAGTTGAAGCAGACCAAGGGCGCGATCAGCTACCTCGCGCTCTCCTTCGTCGACGACTCGCTCGTCACCATCCCGGTGAAGACCGCGCAGGGAACGGTGGCGGCGAGCACCGAGACCATCACCGCAGGCGCCTACCCCATCTGGTCGTACGAGCACATGTACACGAAGGGCGAGGCCACCGGCGCGGCAAAGCAGTTCCTCGACTACGTACTCTCCGCGGACTTCCAGAAGCAGGTCCTGCCCAACGTGAAGGGCTTCATTCCCGTCACGCAGATGAAGGTGACGAAGGACAAGGACTGACCGTGGCCTCCGTCGTGAGCGCCTCGGACAGACCGCGAGAGAGCACGGGACGGCAGAGGCCGCCGCCGCCGCGGCGCGCCGACGCCGTGGTGCGGCTCGCGCTCGTGGCGTGCGCGGCGTTCGTGCTGATCACGACGGCGTCGATGCTCCTCTTCCTGGGGCGTGCCGGCCTGCGCGGCGTCCTCGCGGTCGGCCTCCGCCCGCTGCTCTCCGGCGTGCTCTGGAAGCCCGAAGCCGACACCTTCGGCGGCCTGCCCCTGATCTTCGGGACGTTCGTGAGCGCGGCCGGCGCGCTGCTGATTGGCGCGGTGCCGGCGGTGCTCGCCGCGGTGTGGGCGACGGAGTTCGCGCCGAGGCGCGTGCGGCCGCTCTACCGGCGCGTCCTCGAGGTCGCCGCGGCGGTCCCCAGCGTCGTCTACGGCTGGCTCGCGCTCGTCTACCTCGTGCCGCAGATGGAGAAGGTGGCGCACGTCTTCCGCGGTGACGAGGCGCGCGGCGGCGAAGGCCTCGCCAGCGCCAGCGTGCTCCTGGGCGTGATGATCGCGCCCACCGTGGTGCTCCTCTCGCTCGACTCCCTGGCGCGCGTTCCCGGCGCACTGCGCGACGCGAGCGCCGCGCTGGGCGCTTCGCCGTGGCAGACCGCGATGCGGGTGGTGGTGCCCCACGGCTGGCGCGGGATCATCGTCGCCGTCTTCTTCGGCTTCGCGCGCGCGGCGGGCGAGACGATGGCGGTGCAGATGGTCATCGGCGGCGCGCGGCAGCTCCCCGGCGACGCCTTCACGCCCACCACCACCATCTCCACCCAGATCGTGATGGACATGCAGAACGCGCGGCCCGATACGCCCGCCAGCGACGTGCTCTTCGCGATGTCCCTCGTGCTCCTCGTGGTCGCGGTGAGCGTGGTGCTGCTCACGCGCTTCCTCGGACGCAACCAGAGGACCGCATGACCGCCGCCGTGACCCCCGCCGCGACGCCCGCTCGTCTCCGGCGTGGCATGCGGCGCGGCCGCCTTGCCGAGGAGATCGCCGGGCGCGTCCTGGCGACGCTCGCCATCGCCATGGCCGCGCTGTACGCGGGCGGCCTCCTCTACCTCGTGGCCCGCGGCGGATCGAAGCTCGTCGCGTTCACGAGCTTCGCGACGCCGCTCTCCGACGTCGACGGCGAGGACGTGATGCGCTTCGTGCTCGCGCTCGGCATCTTCGGCGGGCTCGCCTGGCTGGCGGGCGCGGTGGTGCGCAAGGTCGTGGAGCGGGTGCGCGGCGAGCCCAGCAAGCGGCTCGATCGCGTCACGCAGCTGGTGACGGTCGGCATCGCGGTGCTCCTCGCGCTGACGCTGCGCGCCCACCTCCCGCGCTTCCTCATCGGTCTTCCCAGCGAGACGCGCGCCGGTGGCGGCATCGGACCCGAGATCTTCAACACCCTGTACTTCGCGGTGCTGAGCACGCTCGTGACGCTGCCCATCGGCGTCGGCGCCGCGCTCTACATGGCGCGCTTCGCGAAGCAGCGACGCTTCGTGGCGGTTCTGCGGACCGCGCTCGACACGCTGGCCTCTCTGCCCAGCATCGTCTACGGGCTCTTCGGGTTCCTGGTCTTCGTCGTGCAAATGCGCATGGGCTACTCGCTCTTCGCCGGCGCGTTCGTGCTCGCCATCCTCAACCTGCCCCTCGTGGTCGGCGTGACCGAGGAGAGCTTGCGGGCGGTGCCGCGCGAGCTCGAGGAGGCGAGCCTCGCGCTCGGGGCGACGCCCGTGCAGACCGCGCTGCGCATCTCCGTTCCCTACGCCTGGCCGGGCATCCTGAGCGCGGTGGTGCTCTCGATCGGCCGCGTCTTCGCGGAGAGCGCTCCGCTCATCATGACCGCGGGCACCACCATCTCGCGTGGCACGGCGTACTCGCTCGACCCGTTCCGCGGCGGCGAGACGCTTGCCGTGCATCTCTGGTACGTCAACTCCGCCGGCCTCGCGCCGGACCGCGCCGAGGTGAGCGCCGGCACCGCCGCGATGCTGGTGGTACTGATCCTGCTCACCAACGTCCTCGCGGCGCGCCTCGGGCGCTTCGGTGGGGCCGGCGGCACGCGAAAGAAGGGGAAAGCATGACGCGCTCGCATACCAGCCGTGACTTCGAGGCCGAGCTCCGGGAGCTGCGCGCGCACTCGCTCGCGATGGGCGCGCGCTGCGAGCGCTCGCTCCAGCTCGCGCTCGAGGCGTTCTGGACCGGGTCGGTGGAGACCGCCGCCGAGGTCATGCAGCTCGATCGCCAGATCGACGACGACGAGATGAAGATCGACGCGCTGGTGCTCCGCATCCTCGCGCTGCGCCAGCCGGTGGCCTACGACCTCCGCTTCCTCACCACCGCCCTCAAGCTCGTGACCGATCTCGAGCGCATCGGCGACGAGGCGGTCAACATCGCCGAGCGCGCGAAGGAGGGCCATGGCATCGCGAAGGACAAGGTGCGCGATCTGCTGAAGCGAATGAGCGAGCAGGCGCAGCAGATGGTCCGCGACGCGCTGGACGCGTTCGTCGCCGGCGAGGCGGGGCGCGCCGAGCAGGTGCTCCTGCGCGACGACAGCGTCGACGACGCGTACGGCGAGGTCCTCGACGCCATGACCGAGTTCATGCGCGAGGAGCCGG
This sequence comes from Polyangiaceae bacterium, assembly GCA_043732195.1. Taxonomy (GTDB): domain Bacteria; phylum Myxococcota_A; class Polyangia; order Polyangiales; family Polyangiaceae; genus Labilithrix. The sequence continues at coordinate 25,561 of JAYTHX010000358.1, read as the reverse complement.
GCGAGATCCCCGCGGCGATCCGCGTGATCAAGGTGGCGAAGTACATCGAACGCGTCGCCGACCACGCCACGAACATCGCCGAGGAGGTGATCTTCATGGTCCGCGGGGACGACGTGCGACACCTGAAGTCACATCCGCCGCCGCGCGCTGTCTGACTCGATCGCGGGCCGCGATGCTCCGCGAGCCTCGGTCCGGGCGGCACCAGGTGCCCGACGACGTGCGGCTCGCCGAGGCGGCCTGGCGGCCGCGCGCCGCGGAGCTACGGGCTGGCGGAGCGGAAGAGGCGGCGCGCGCGGACCACGCCGAACGTCTCGCCTTTCAACATGCTGATCAGGCTGGTCAGGGGCTCGACCTGCGTTCGCCTGAGGCGCTCGCGCGCGAAGACGATGACCGCGAGCAGCGTGCCGTCGGGATAGAAGCCGCCCACGCCGAACACGGTCTTCACGCCCCGATCGGCCACGAACTCCTGGGCCGGGATCACGAGGCGGCCCTGCGCGTCCCGCGCCGACGAGGCGTCGTCGACGTAGAAGACCCCGTTGAAACCGCCGAGCAGCCGACGCGCGTTCACCTCGGGCGACGCATCCAGCCAGGCGAGCTCGACGCCGAGCTCATTCAGCAGACGCGCGACCATCGGGATCGCCTGGACGAACGCGGCCGAGATCAGCGGGATCCCGCGGTGACCGACCGACGCGTGGCGATCGCACCAGGCCGGCTCGGCTCCGTGCGTGCCGAGGAGCGTGAGCACCGGCGTCTCGGGACCGACCCGGTGAACCTCGCCGGCGCTCGCGGCAAGCGCGTCGACGAACGCCGCCACCTGGGGCTCGAGATCGCGATACGCGATCATGACGTAGACGCGGGCGAGCACCGTGGTGTCCGCGAAGCGCTCGTGGAGCGTCTGCGCGACGAGCGCCGCGGCGTCCTCGAGCGAGGCGGTCACGCCCACACGCTCACGCAACCACTGGAGCGTGGTCGACCAGTCCTCGGGCGCAAGTGCGGCGTACGCGTTCACGGCGTACGCACGATATCACGCAGCCGGTTCGCGCGCCGCGCCGCAGTGCGGGCAGCTCGGGGCCTCTTCGGGGAGGACCTCGCCGCACTTCGCGCAGAGCGCCATCTTGCCCGTGATGTTCTGGCGCCTGCGCGCCGCCGAGGATTGATTGGTATCGTAAAAGACCAGCTCTCGCGGGCCGATGCGCACGCGGTCGTTGTGGGCGAGCCGGGTGGGGGCCTGGATCGGCACGCCGTTCACGCGCGTACCGTTGCGGCTCTTCAGATCCTCGACCTCGACGTAATCGGCGTGCCGGCGGAAGACCGCGTGCGCGCGGGAGACGAGGTCATCGTCGATGGTCACCGTGCAGGTGGGCTCACGGCCGATCGTCGTCTCTCGTTCGACGAGGTCGAGCTCCTCGAGCCCAAAGCGTAAGCGGAACGACACGCGTTATCATCGACGAGACGCGCGCCACGTCAAGCGCAGCCGGCACGCGAATGTGCTCGAGCGCCACGATGCTGCGCCCGCGTCGCTAGCGGGAGCATGCGAACGTTCAGGAAACGGCCCATCTGCGACATGACGACGCGAGGGCGCGTGCACGGAGGTTGCAGCACGCCCCGCGAGGTAGCCGTGAACCGTCGAAACGCAATGGAGAGCACGGCGACGACCACCGACCAGCTCGGCGTCGCGCGGATCGGGGAGATCGACTGGTCCCAGCCGCGCCTGAGCGCGCTGAGCGACGCGGCGAAGCTGATCTACGCGTGCCTCGTCGACGGCGTCTCCGGTACGGCGCGCGAGACGATCGACAGCATCGACCTCGTCTGGCAGCAGCGACACTCGAGCAGTTCGCGCTACTTCGGCGGGTCCTCGGCGCGGCGCGAGGCGTTCGGCGAGATCTGCCTCGCTGTCGAGGAGCTGCTCTCCGCCGGCCTCCTGCTCCTCCTCGACCGCACGAGCATCAAGGGCGGATGGGTGACGAAGCCGTGGGAGGCCGCGAGCTGAGTGAGTCACCGCGCGGTGATGCTGGCCAGCACCGCGAGCAGCTCGGAGGGATCGACGGGCTTCGCCACATGGCTATCGAAGCCGGCCCGCAGCGCGCGGGTGCGGTCCTCGAGCCGCGCGTAGGCGGTGAGCGCGACGGCCGGGAGTCGGCCGCCCTCCTCGCGCGCGAGCCGGCGGATGCGGCGGATGAGCGAAAGGCCGTCCTCGACGGGCATGGCGATGTCGGAGATCATCGCGTCCACCGCGCCGGCGCGTACCACCTCGAAGGCGTCCGCGGCGTTCGAGACCGCGGTCACCTGGACGCTGCACGACTCGAGGAGCGCAGCGAGCAGCTCGCGCGCATCGGTCTCGTCGTCGACGACGAGGACGCGCAGTCCCTCCACCTCTTGCGGACGCTCGAACGTGGTTCGCGCCGAGAGCGTCGTCGAGGCGCCTTCGGCCTGCGCGCGGGCCTCGGTGAAGCGGGGCAACACCACCGCGAACGAGGCCCCCTTGCCCACCCCCTCGCTGGTCACGGCGATCGTTCCGCCATGGAGCTCCACGAGGTGCTTCACGATCGCGAGGCCGAGTCCGAGGCCCCCTTTCGACCGCGTGATCGTGCCGTCGGCCTGCTTGAAGCGCTCGAACACGTGGGGCAGGAACGCTGGGTCGATCCCCTGCCCGCTGTCCTGCACCGCGATCTCGATGCCGCCGTCGCTCCGCTGCACGTGGAGCTGCACCCGCCCGCCCTTGGGCGTGAACTTGATGGCGTTGCTGAGCAGGTTCCAGATGATCTGCTGCACGCGATCGGCGTCGCCGGTGATCTGTCCGGCGGTCGGCTCGATGTGGGTCTCGAGCATGAGCGCCTTCGCCTCGGCGGCGAGCCGCACCGACTCGAGCGCGAGCTCGGCGATCGAGGGGACGTCCACCTTGCTGACGCTTACCCGGAGCTTGCCCGAGACGATGCGACTGATGTCGAGCAGGTCGTCGATCAGCTGCACCTGGGAGCGTGCGTTGCGCTCGATGGTCTCGAGCGCGCGCTGCGTGCGCGCGGCGTCGAGCGTGCCCTCGAGCAGCATCCCGGTCCAGCCGGTGATCGCGTTGAGCGGCGTCCGGAGCTCGTGCGAGACCATGGCCAGGAACTCGTCCTTGCTGCGGTTCGCTGCCTCGGCCTCGGCGCGCGTGTTGCGCTCTCGCTCGTGGGCCGCGGCGCGCTCCTCGTCGGCGCGGGCGCGCGCGATGCCGAGGGCGAGGAGATCGGCGATGGTCACGAGCGTCGGGCGTGCGTCCCCGATCGCCGACCGGCTGCAGAACGCAATCACGCCGAGCAGCTCGTCGCGGACGACGAGCGGAAGGGCCGCGAAGCCGCGGATGGCCGGCTCGCAGGCGCGGAGCGCCTCGAGCGACGACGGCTCGTCGGTCACGACCGTCTTCTGCTGGTCGGCGACGTCGTTGATCACGTGCTCGGGAATGCCTTCGCCCGCTGAGCTCGACGCGAGCAGCTCCAGCTTTCCCGCGCGCCGCGCCCAGACCTGGGCCGCAGGCGCATCGAGGTGGAGGGACAAGGCCTCCACGCAGCGCTTCGCCACCTCGGAGAGGTTGCGCCCCTTCGTGATCGCTTCGCCGATGTCAGCCGCCAGCGAGAGCTGCTGCGCGCGCCGGACCTGCGCGCGCTGGAGCCGGCTCGTGCGCACGAGCGTCCCCACGCGCGCGATCACCTCGGCCATGTCGTACGGCTTGACGACGTAGTCGTTCGCGCCGTTGCCGAGCGCCTCCACGACGTCCTCCTTGCCGGCCTGGCCGGTGAGCATGAGGATCGGCAAGCGCATGGCATCGTGCGTGACCCGCACGATGCGGCACACCTCGAGCCCGCTGATCCCGGGGAGCTGCCAGTCGACGACGATGACGTCCGGCACCGTGCCGCCCGCCAGCCGCTCCAGCACCACCGAGCCGTCGGTGAAGATCTCGACCTCCTGGCTCGGGGAGAGGGCGCGTCTTGCCATCTCGGCCTCCAGCGGGCTGTCCTCGACGATCCAGACAAGTCCGCGATCCGGCAAGGCGGCCAGTATACCCCCGCAGCGCCCGCGGCGGTGGATCGGGCGGCCGTGACAAGGCGCCGCGGGGACGCAGCTGATCGTTGACTCTTGCGCCACCAGGCATAGGGTAAAAAGCCTGGGAATCGTGGCCGAAGTACTCGTCGTCGACGACAGCAAAGTGATGCGCGACATGATCGCCGCATGCTTGAGGCCGGACGCAGGTCTGACCATCACGCAAGCGGCGAGCGGTCTCGAGGCGATCGAGCGCCTTTCGCTCCAGCCCTTCGACGTCCTGGTCCTCGACCTCAACATGCCGGACATCGGCGGGCTCGAGGTCGTCGAGTTCGTGCGCAGCCAGGACAAGCTCGCGAAGCTCCCGATCCTCATCGTGACCACGCGCGCCGAGGACGATCCACGGGCGAAGATCCTCGCCGCGGGCGCGTCGCGCTACCTGACGAAGCCGTTCGCGCCCCAGGCGATCCTCGCCGAGGTCCAGGCGCTGCTGGGCACCTGACGATGCAGGTCGATCTGCGTGAGTTCCGCGCGGCGTACCTTGCCGAGGTCGACGAGCACCTCAGCGCGATCAACGCGCTGCTGCTGGCCGTGGAACGCACGAGCCAAGCGGGGAAGCCGTCGCCGCGGGACCTCCGTGAGCTGATGCGCCTGCTCCACACCATCAAGGGACTCTCCGGGATGGTCGGCATCGAGCCGGTCGTGACCATCGCCCACCGGATGGAGACGGTGCTGCGCCACGCCGACACCGCCGGCGGCCTGGTCGGCGATCGTTCGCTCGAGGCGCTCATCGAGGGAGCGCGCGCAATCGAGGCGCGCGTCCGCTCGGTCGAGAAGAACGAGCCCGTCGCCGAGCCCGCGGCGGCGACCCTCGCGGCGCTCGACCTCGAGGACCTCCCGGCGCAGCAACCCTCTCCGCCGGATGTCGCGCTCGATCCCGAGATCGCCGCGAAGCTCACCGCGTCGGAGCGCGAGCAGCTGACGCAGGGCGCTGCGGAGGGCCACCATGCGCTCCGCATCGACTTCGCGCCGGCGCCGGCCAAGGCGGAGCGAGGACAGACCATCACGAGCATCCGCGAGCGCCTCGCGGCCTTGGGAGAGATCGTCCGCGTGCTGCCGATCGCCAGGCCCGCCGCCGCGGGAACGCCGGGCGGCCTGGTCTTCGTGGTGATCCTGCTGACCGAGGTGTCGGAGCAGGACATCGCGCAGGCCGTGAGCCTGCCGCTCGAGGATATCCGCGAGCTGGTCGCCGCGCGCCGCTTGCCCAGCGCGCCGCTGCCCGAGCCGGAGATCGAGCCGGAAGGCGAGACCATCGAACCGCAGCGACCGGGCATCCTCCGCGTCGAGGTCGCCCGCATCGACGACACCATCGAGAAGCTGTCCGGGCTCATCGTGACGCGCTCGCGTCTGTCGCGCGCGGTGGCGAAGCTGCGTGAGGCCGGCGTCAACACCCGCGAGCTCGAGTCGATCATGGCCGACAACGCCCGGCAGCTCCGCGATCTGCGCGGCGCCATACTCCGGGTGCGCATGGTGCCGATCGCCGCCGTGCTCGATCGCCTGCCGCTGGTCATCCGTGGGCTCGGGCGAACGACCGGCAAGCAGGTGCGCCTGGTGATCGACGGCGCGGGCGCCGAGCTCGACAAGATCGTGGCCGAGCGGATCTTTCCGGCGCTCGTTCATCTCCTGCGCAACGCCGTGGATCACGGCATCGAGATCGCCGCCGAACGCACGCGCCTCGGCAAGCCCGAGCAGGCGACGATCACCGTGACCGCGAGCTCCCGCGACAACCGCCAGATCGAGCTCCGCATCGCTGACGACGGACGCGGCGTGGACCGCGATCGCGTCGCCGCGAAGGCCGGACGGGACGTCCCCCACGACGACGCGACGTTGCTCGAGCTCCTGTGCCGCCCGGGCCTCTCGACGCGTGACGCGGTCGACACCACCAGCGGCCGCGGCGTGGGCATGGACATCGTGCGCAAGATCGTGGTCGACGGGCTCGGTGGCGTGCTCTCGCTCGAGACCCAGGCGGGCAAGGGCACGACCTTCGTGATGCGGGTCCCGCTGACCATCGCCATCGTCGATGCGTTCGCGCTGCGCTGCGCGGGCGAGCGCTTCGTGGTGCCCGTGCCCGTCGTCGAGGAGATCGTCGAGCTCGATGCCTCGCGCCTGGTCCGGGGCCCGCGCGTTCGCGGACGCGAGACCCGCGTCTTCGCGCGCCGCGGTGAGATCGTCCCGGTGGTCGATCTGGCGCGGGCGCTCGGGCTGCCGGAGGTCGCTGCGCACGCGGGGCAGCAAGCGCTGGTGGTCCGGCGCGGTCACGACGAGCCCGTCGCGTTCGTCATCGAGCGCGTCCTCGGTCAGCAGGAGACCGTCATCCGTCCGCTCGCCGACCCGCTCGTCGCCGTGGTCGGCGTGAGCGGCTCCACTGACCTCGGTGACGGCCGCGCCACGTTGGTCCTCGACCTCCTCGGCCTCTGCGCGAAGCTGAGCCGCGATACGGAGCACGCCGCATGACCGACACCGCCCTCGTAAACGCCAGCGCCGCGCCCGAAGTGCCAGTGCTCTATGTCCTCTTCAAGGTGGACGGCGCGGACTATGCGCTCCCGGCGGACGTCGTCCTCCAGATGGAGACGTACACCGGCGCGACCGCTGTGCCGGGCGCGCCTGCCTTCGTCGCAGGGATCATCCAGCTGCGCGGCCGCGTCGTACCGGTGGTGGAGCTGCGCGCGCGCTTCGGGCTCCAGCCACGCGAGACCACGCTGGAGACCCGCGTGGTGGTGGGCGAGCACCTCGACCGCACCGTCGCGCTCGTCGTCGACAGCGCGCGCGAGGTGGTGCGGATGATGCCGTCGCAGCTCAAGCCGCCGCCGCGTCTCATCGAGGACGGCAATCGAGGTTTCGTCAAGTCCGTCGCCCAGATCGGCGAGCGCACCGTGATGGTGCTCGACTTCGCCAAGGTAATCGGAGAGGAGTCCGTCGATGTCTGATGTCCCCGGCAGTGATCCGCGCGGTCCCGTCAGCAGCCGTGAAGGTCGAGGGCGCGAGCGAGAGCTCGCGGCGGCCCGTCGGCAGGTGCGACTCGTCGGGGTGCTGGAGGCAAACGCCGATCGCCTCGCGGCGCTCGCCGAACAGCAGGCCAGGACCGGTGAGGAGGTACGCACGAGCGTGGAGTCGATGGTGGTCGCCATCGACGAGAGCGCGTCTTCGGCGCAGGGTCTGGCGCGGACGCAGCGCGAGGTGAGCGCCTCGGCCACGCAGCTCGCGCGGTCGATGGAGGCGAACGCCGCGTCGCTCCAGCAGGTCTCGGGCTCGTTCGAGGAGTCGCGGAGGCTCGGGTCCCAGCTCGCCGACGGCAGCGAGGCGACCGCGGCGACGCTCGAGCAGATGGCCCGCTCCATCAAGGGCGTGAGCCTGAACGCCGAGGATCTTGCCGCCTCGAGCGAGGAGCTGCTCGCGACCGCGTCGCAGATGACGGCGTCCGTCGCCGACATGACCGAGCGCGGCCTGTCGAACGCGGCCTCGATCGAGGAGGTCGCCGCCACCCTCGAGCAGATGGCCAAGGGCATCGCGCGCCTCGCCGCCGACGCGCAGGACGTCGGCGTGCGCATCACGAACCTCGCCGCGAGCGTGGCGAGCACCGACCGCTCGATGAACCAGGTCGCGACCAGCGCGGCGGACCTCGCGACCAGCATCGAGGAGACCGCAGCGACGGTCGAGGAGCTCGCGCGCTCCAACCGCGTCGTCGCCGAGCAGGCCCGCCAGCTCGAGAGCACGATGCGGGACAACGTCGGCAACACGACCCGCGTCGCGGCGGCCGTCGAGCAGGTCGCCGCGGCCGCGGAGAAGAACGCCGCCACCATCGACTCCGCCGCCACGTCCATCGAGGAGATCGCGCGCTCCGCGATCTCGATCTCGCGGAGCGCCGGGCACATCACGCAGCTCGCCGCCACCAGCGCCGCCGCCGCCGCCGACCTCGACGGGTCGACCCGCAAGGTCGCCAAGCTCACCGAGGATGCCCGCGGGCAGGCCGATCGCGTCACCGCCGCGGCGCGCGAGGGCGGCGCCACGGTCGCGAAGTCGATCGCGGGCTTCGGCAAGATCCAGCAGTCGATCTCGGACTCGTCGCACGTCATGAAGGAGATGGGCGTGCGCGCCGAGGAGATCGGCGACATCGTCGCGACCATCAATCTCATCGCCGACCGCACCAACCTCCTCTCGCTGAACGCAAGCATCGAGGCGGCGCGCGCGGGCGAGCACGGCCGCGGCTTCGCGGTCGTCGCCGAGGAGATCCGCGCGCTGTCCGATCGCGCCGGCGCGGCGAGCACCGAGATCGCGAAGATCGTGCGCGGCCTCCAGAACACGGTGCGCGAGGCGGTGGCCTCGACCAGCGAGGGCGCGAAGATGGCCGAGGAGGGCGCCGAGCTCGCGACCGTCGCGGAGCGGGCGCTGGCGAACATCCTCGACGGCATCGAGGGGCTCGGCGGCACGGTGCGCGAGGTCTCGGAGTCGATGCGCGGGCAGGTCGAGCAGGCGCAGACGCTCGCGCAGAGCATCGCGCAGGTCTCGGATCAGAGCCGCGCGGTGCTGACCGCCGCCGCGGAGCAGACCACCGCCGCCCAGGCGGTCGCGCAGGGCGCCTCGCAGATCCGCACCATCGCCAAGCAGACCACGGGCGCGACCGTCGATCAGGCGCGCGCCATGCGCGACATCGTGAAATCCAATGCCGCCGCGTCGGCGGGCGTCGAGCAGGTGGCGCGGGCGTCGCAAGAGCAGGCGTCCGCAGCGACCCAGCTCGCCAAGGCCGTCGTGCAGGCGCGGAGCGCCGTCCAGCAGACGAGCACGTCGCTCGCCGAGCAGGTCAAGACCACGTCGGCGATGGGCGTGCTGGGCCAGGAGGTGCAGGAGGCCACGCGGCGCACGATCTCCGGGCTCGCCGAGCAGGCGAAGGGCGCGGTCGAGGTGGCCCGCGCGGTCGACGATGTCCGCAAGCAGGCCGCGCTCACCGCGAAGGGGCTGAGCGAGCAGCGGACGGGCACGAAGCAGCTCGAGACCGCGGCGCGACAGATCGCGAAGTCGGCCGCCGAGCTCACGAACGCCACGCAGGAGCAGGCCAAGGCGACCACCCACCTCGTGCAGCGGAGCGACGAGGTGCGGCGCATCGCGAAGCAGACCGCACGCACGCTCGACGAGCAGGGCGCGTCCGTGGTGAGCGTGGCGACGAGCACGACGAAGCAGCTCGAGGGAGCGGTGAGCCTCGCCCGCTCGAGCGGCGAGCACCTCTTGGCAAGCGAAGAGATCTCGAAGGCGGTGGACTCGCTGCGCCAGCGCACGCGGCAGATCGCCGGCACGACGGCGCAGCAGGCGCGCGGCGCGACGCAGGTGGCGACCGAGCTCCGACAGCTCGTCGACACCGCGAACCAGATCCGCGAGTCCGCGGGAGACACGCTCGACGGAGACGTGGGGAGTCCGTGAACAAGCCGGGAAGGCTCGTCCTCTCGCCGGACGACCGCGCGCGGGTCGACCACGTCGAGGCGCTCGCGCGCCGCGGCGCCGAGGGCGTGGACGCTTTGCTCGAGCTGCTCGTCGACCCGAGCTGGGCGGTCCGGCGTGCGGTCGTCGATGCGCTCGCGAGCGTCGGGGATGCGGCGATCGCCGGTTTGCACGACGTGATCATGAACCGGCGCGACCACGAGGGACGCATCGCCGCAGCGGTGGATGCGCTCGTCGCCTCGCGCGGCAACCTCGAGGGCAAGCTGCTCGCGCTCGCCGGGAGCGACGCCGCGCCCGCGATCGTGTGCGATGCCGTCCAGGTGCTCGGCCGCCGGCGGGTCCGCGCTGCGGTGCCGCTCCTGGGGCGACTCTCGAGCGACGTCGACGACAACGTCGCGGTGGGCGCGATCGAGGCGCTGGGTCGGATCGGGGGCGTCGACACGGTCGACGCGCTCATCGCCGCGGTAGAGAGCCGGAGCTTCTTCCGGACCTTCCCGGCGATCGACGCGCTCGGGCGCACCGGGGACGCGCGCGCGGTCCAGCCGCTCGAGCTCCTGCTCGCGGACCCGCTGTATGCTCCGGAGGCCGTCCGCGCGCTCGGTCGCACCGGCCACGAGAGCGCGGTGGCGCCGCTCGCGGCGCTGCTCGTCAAGCCGATCTCGGTGCTGGTGCGCACCGCCACCCTGGCGCTCGCCGAGCTGCGGGAGCGCTACGAGGCGCGCTTCGGCGACAACGAGGCGCTGCGCGGCTCGCTACCCAGCAGCGTGGACCCGGCGACCGCGAGCGCGCGCGTCATGGACTCGAATGCGGGCGTCGCCCCCTCCGAGCGCGTCGCCGTGGCGCGCGTCCTCGGCTGGCTCGCGGACGACGTGGCGATCGCGCACCTCGTCGAGATGATCATGGATGAGCCGCCGGTGGGCCCTGTCGCCGCCGATGCGCTCCGGCGCCTCGGGCCGCGGGCCACGCCCCAGTTGCTCGCGGCCATTCGCGACGGCGACAGCGTTCGTCGTCTGCGCCTCTTGCCCGTCGTCGGCTACTCCGCCGGCAGCGTCGACGACCTCCTGCGTTGCCTCGAGGACCCCGAGGGCGACGTGCGCGGCCGCGCGTGCGAGGCGCTGGCGCGGCTCGGCAATCCCGCCGCCGTGAGCGCGCTCTTCCGGCTCATCGGCGATCGCGACGCGCGCGTCTCGCAGGCCGCCGCCGCGGCGATCCAGTCGCTCGGCAGCCTCGAGACGAAGCGCCTCGCGCTCGAGCAGGCGCGCTCCGAGGACACGCGTACGCGCCGCGCCGCGCTGCGCATCATCTCGTATTTCGGCTATCCGGAGGGTCTGGAGGTCCTCATCGCGGCGCTCGGCGACGAGGACGAGAAGATCCGCGAGGCCGCGATCTGCGGACTGCCCCTGGTCGACGACGCGCGCGGCACGGACGCCCTCCTCGCCGGCGCGAGTCACCCGGTAGCGCGCACGCGAGCCGCGGTGATGCGCGCGCTCGGGCATACCTCGGCCACGCCGGCCGTGGTGACCGCGCTCCGCGCCGGCCTCGCCGACGCCGAGCCCTGGACGCGCTACTACGCCTGCCAGTCACTCGGCCGCCTGCGGGTCGACGAGGCGACCCCCGCCATCGTGCAGCTCATGGACGATCCAACCGGGCAGGTCCGGGTCGCCGCCGTCGAGGCGCTCGCTCACCTCGAGGACGCCGGCGCGGGTGACGTGCTGGCCACCGCCGCGGCGTCGGCCGACCCCGACATGCGCCGCGCTGCGCTGCTGGGCCTCGGCATCGCGAAGCGCCTCAGCTCGATCCCGCTACTGCGCGAGGCCGCGTCGGCCGAGGACCCGTCGACGCGCCTGGTGGCCATCGGCGCGCTCGCCGAGTTCGACGCCCCCGACGTGGTGCCGGCCCTTGCGCACGCCGCCTCCGACCCGGAGGACGCGGTTCGCAGCGCCGCCATCGGCTACCTCTCCACCCGCCCCGGCGCCGACGCGACGAGCGCGCTCGTCGCGCAGCTCGCCCATGCGAGCGTCCGCGATCGCGTGCTCGAAGCGCTGGCGGTCGCCGCCGACGAGCGCGTCGAGGCCGTTCTCTCCGCCCTCGAGTCCGCCGATGCCGATCGTGCGCCGCTCCTCGTATCCGCGCTCATGCGCATGCGTCGTCCGGACAGCCAGGCGGCGATCGCCGCTGCGCTCGGGTTCGACAACGTCCACGCACGCCGGGCCGCGGCCTCCGCGCTCGCCGCCATCGGGACCGCCGAGGCTCGCGAGGCGCTCATCCGCGCAGGCTCCGCCGACCCCGACGTCGACGTGCGGCGGATCTGCGCCGCCGTGGAGCGAACGTGATCGTCAACCGCGCGCCACACGGATGACCGCTTCGCTCTCACCTCAGCTCTTCGCTATCTTCAGCGCCCTCGTCGAGGACGAGCTGGGCATTCACTACGCCCCCGAGGACGCGCCGACCTTCGCCGACAAGCTCGCGGAACGCGCGGCGGAGGCCGGGTTCGAGAGCATCCTCGATTACTACTACTTCCTGCGCTACGACCCGGGCGCGGCACTCGAGCTCCACGCGCTCGCCGACGCCCTGGTGGTGGGCGAGACCTACTTCTTCCGCGAGCTCGAGCCTGCGCGCGCGGCGGTGGAGCAGGTCCTCGTGCCCGCGGTCGAGCGCCGAGGGCGCGCGCGGGTCTGGTCGGCGGCGTGCGCGACGGGCGAGGAGCCGCTCTCGATCGCGATGCTCCTCGAGGAGCGGGGGATCGCCGATCGCACGGATATCGTCGCGACGGATCTCAGCAAGCGAGCGCTCGCGCGCGCGGCCGCGGGCGTCTACCGCGCGCGGTCCCTCCGCGCGATGCCTCCTGCTCCTCCCCCGCCCGCGTGGACGCCCGAGCTAGAGGCGGTCGCCCAGCGCGTCATGGTGCCCGAGGCCGGCGGAGCCCGTGTCGATCGCGAATTCGTTGCCACCGTCGACTACCGGCACGTGAACCTGCTCGACCGGAGCGCGGTCACCGCGCTCGGGCAGTTCGATCTCGTCTTCTGTCGCAACGTCCTCATCTACTTCGCGGACGGCACGGTGCTGCGCGTGCTCGAGGCGCTGACGGCGGCGCTGAAGGACGAGGGGCGTCTCCTGATCGGATCGTCCGAATCGCTCCTCCGCTTCGGGACGGCACTCCGCTGCGAGGAGCGTGGCGGCTCCTTCCTCTACGCCCGGAGCGCATCGTGAGCGGCCCGGTACGCGTGCTCGTGGTCGACGACTCGGCGTTCGCCCGCAAGGTGATGCGCGAGGTCCTCGAGGCCGATGCGCGCATCGAGGTGGTGGCGATCGCGCGGGACGGGCTCGACGCGCTCGAGAAGATCACCGAGCTCTCGCCCGACGTCGTGACGCTCGATCTCGTGATGCCGCAGCTCGACGGGATCGGCGTGCTCGACGCCATTCGCCTCCTCCCTTCTCCGCCGCGGGTCGTCGCGGTCACGATGTCCGACGCCGACAGCGCGATGGGCGTGGCGGCGCTCCAGGCCGGCGCGTTCGACGTCGTCCACAAGCCGACCGCGCTCGCGACCGATCGGCTCTACGAGCTGGGCGCCGAGCTCGTGGAGAAGGTCTTGCTCGCGGCGAAGACGGCCCCGGGGACGCTCTCGCCCAGCGCCGCGCTCGGCGCCGCCGCGGCTGCGCGAGCCCCCGAGAAGGCGCCGCGGGTCGATCTCGAGCTGCTGCTGGTGGGCGCGTCGACCGGCGGACCGCGGGCCATCACGCAGCTCCTGCGCGCGCTCCCCGCCGACTTCCCGATCCCGGTCGCGGTCGTCGTGCACATGCCTGCGGGCTACACAGAGGCGTTCGCCAGTCGGCTCGACCGCGAGTGCGCGCTGAACGTGGTGGAGGCGAAGGAGGGCACGGTGCTCCGCGCCGGCGTCGCGGTGGTGGCGCGCGCGGGCGTGCACATGAAGATGCGGAAGGATGGCAATGTCCTGGCGGTCACGCTCGACGTGCACCCCATGGACGCCCTGCACCGCCCCTCGGTCGACGCGCTCTTCGAGAGCGCCGCGCAAGTGGTCGGGCGAAACGTGCTCGGTGTGGTGCTCACCGGAATGGGCTCCGACGGCGTCATTGGCGCGCGCGCGCTGCATGCGGCAGGCGCGCGTGTGATCGTGGAGCACGAGTCGACGTGCGTGGTGTATGGCATGCCCCGAGCCATCGTGGAGCAGGGGCTCAGCGACGCGCAGGTGCCGCTGCACGAGATGGCAGGCGCCATCTTCATGCGGCTCGCGACCTGAGGCGCGGGACTTGAGACACGTCGCCACGATCGTCGCGGCGTGTCACGCGGAAAGACCTAGTTAAACAGGCCTTTTGTGCGGCCGTGGTCAGTGGCACGCCCGTCGCTACATAGCCCTGCAACGAAACCCACAACGCCGGTGAGCCGCAGCGCGGCCCCGCAGGAGGACACCATGAGCACCGAGAGCCACGCCGGGACCACCGAGCCCGAGTTGAAAGACAGCACCGAGAACAAGACGGTCGACGAGCAGGCTCAGCCGGCGGTGGACGCGCTCGCGCCGCGCCGTCGCGGGTTCGCCGCGATGGACCGCACGCGCGTCAAGGAGATCGCGAGCAAGGGCGGTCGTGCGGCGCACGCCGCAGGCACCGCGCACCAGTTCAGCGCCGACGAGGCGCGGAACGCAGGCCGCAAGGGCGGCATGGCTCCCCACGTCCGCCGCGGCGGCGTCCGTCGTCGCCCGGGCGCGACCGAGGCGACCACGACGGTCACGACTGACCGGGACCGGGACAGCGACCGTCAATGACGGCCACGGGCGCTCGCCACCATCTCGGCGAGCGCCTCGACGAGCTCGACCGGCTCGATGGGCTTGGCGACGTGGCGCTGGAAGCCCGCGCTGAGCACGCGGTGACGATCCTCGTCGCGCGCGAACGCAGTCATCGCCACGAGAGGTAGCGCGCGAGCCCCGACGTCGGAGCTCGCGCGTACGCGTTCGACGAACGCGTAGCCGTCCTCGCCAGGCATTGCCAGGTCCGAGACCGCGATGTCCGGGCAGGCCGCGGCGATCGCGTCGATGGCCATCGCCACGCTCGAGGCCCGCGTCACGCGCGCGCCGGCGTGCTCGAGGATCATCGCGATGAGATCGCGCATGTCTTCCTCGTCGTCGAGCACGAGGACGTGGACCTCGTCGAGCCGCGCCTGTGCGGTCGGCGGCGGCGCGATGCGGGCCGGCGTGTGCGGCGGCGGGCTCTCGGAAAGCGGCGCGTGGATGGGCAAGACCACCACGAACGTCGAGCCGGTCCCGTGGCCGCCGCTCTCGGCAGAGACGGTGCCGCCGTGCAGCTCGACGAGGTGCCTGACGATCGCGAGCCCGAGGCCGAGGCCGCCGTGCTGCCGGGTGGTGGAGCCGTCGGCCTGGCGGAAGCGGTCGAAGACGAAGGGGAGGAACTCGGGCGCAATGCCCTCACCGGTGTCGCACACCGTGATGACGACCTCGTCGTCGCCGCGCCTCACCGCGAGGCGCACGGCGCCGCCGCGCGGCGTGAACTTCACCGCATTGGAGAGCAGGTTCCACAGGACCTGCTGTAGACGGTCCTCGTCGGCCACGATCGAGGCCGGATCGTCGGCAAAGGAGATCTCGAGCGCGACGCCCTTCGCCTGCGCCGCGGAGCGCAGCGTGTCGATCGAGGACTCGACGACAGTGCGCACGTCGACCGGCCCGGTGGTGAGGCGCAGCTTCCCGCTGACGATGCGCGAGACCTCGAGGATGTCCTCGACCAGCTGCACCTGCGCCTTGGCGTTGCGCGCCACGACCTCGAGGCCCTTGCGGCGTCGTTCGGGCGTGAGCTGGTCGCCTTCCTCGATCATGACGCGCGACCACCCGAGGATCGCGTTCAAAGGGTTGCGGAGCTCGTGCGAGACGGTGGCGAGGAACTCGTCCTTCGCACGGCTCGCAGCCTCGGCGCGGGCCACGGCGCGCTCCGCCTCGGCACGCGCCTCCTGCTCGCGACGCAGCAGCGCGGCGCGCTCCGCCTCGACCACCTTCTTTGCGGTGATGTCGAGGAACGTGCCCACGAAGCGGACCGCGCGCCCCTGCTCGACGAACGCCTGCCCGCGCGCGGCGATCCAGCGCGGGATGCCGAAGAACGTGGCCCGCGTACGGTACTCGACGTCGTAGCTGCCGTCGCGCTGGGTATCGAGCGCCGCGCGGTTCGCCACCTCGACCCGCTCGCGATCGTCCTCGTGCACCGCCTGGTGGAAGACGCTGAAGCTCACTGGCGCATCGGGCGTGAGTCCGAACAGCGCGCGCGAGCGCGTGTCCCAGCGGAGCGCCCCGGTGATGGGATTGAAGTCGAACGTCCCGAGACCGGCGGAGTCGAGCGCGAGGCGCACGCGCGCCTCGCCGGCACGCAGCTCGAGCTCGGCGAGCTCGGCCCGGTGTCGCGCGTACTTCGCTTCGTCGTAGAGGCGCGCGTTGTCGAGCGACGAAGCCGCATGGCGGGCGGCGACGGCGACGAGCTCCTCGTGGCGGTCGTCGAACGCCCAGGCGCGATCGGAGACGAGCACGATGGCGCCCGAGACGTGACCGCCGCGCGAGCTGACCGGCACGGCGAGCACGCTGCGGGCGGCCTCGGGCATGCCGCCGCCGTGGTCGCCGAGGCGGAGCGGTCCGACGCCCCCGAACACCCGGTTCATCAGCGGCGAGCCGGGGCCGAGCGAGCCGAGCTCCGCGCGCATCGAGCCCGAGAGGGCGACGTGCATGGCGTTGCGCGTCGGCCAGTGGATGGCCGCGCCCTGCGCTTCGGTGAGGATGGCGATCTCGTCGACGAGGCGCTGCGCGATGCGCTCGACGTCGAGGTCCTCGCTGACCGCCTCGTGGATGCGCACCAGCGCCTCGACGGTCTCGGCCTGGTCGCCGGAGATCGGGGCCGCCGCGATGAGGCGGTCGCTCAGGCGGCCCGAGCTCTCGGTAGCGGAGCGCATCGTGGCCGAGGTGGCGGGCGAGCGCTGGCGGAACAGCTCGACAAAGCTCGCCACCTTGGAGCGGAGCACGTCGACATCGAGCGGCTTGTAGAGGAAGTCGACCGCGCCGCTCGCGTAGCCCTGGGCGATGGTGTCACGCGAGGGCTGGTCGGCGGTGAGGATGATGATGGGGACGGCGTGGGAGCGATCGAGCTTCTTGAGCAGGGCTGCGGTCTCGAGGCCGTCGAGCTGCGGCATCTGCAAATCGAGAAGGATGATCGCAAAGTCCTCGTGCTCGGCGACGGCGACCGCCTGGCTCCCCGATGTAGCCTTGACGAGGCGCTCGCCGAGCGGCTCGAGGATCGCCTCGAGCGCCATGAGGTTCGGCAGATGATCGTCCACGAGCAGGATGCTCACGGGCGCGTTCGCCGCCGCGACCGCGGGACGCTCACCGCTCCCGCGCGAAGGTCGCGATTCTTTCTGGGGGGCTCTTGTCACTCCGCTGCGGACATCATCCCTGTTGCGCCACGACGGTCAACGTGACCATTCGCCCCACGATGCGGGCATCTGGCATCAGCGCCGGGGTGTTCAGGGCGTTTTGCGCGGGTTTTTAGTGCGGCATGCGCTGTGCTAGAATCCATGTCGGAGCTCGCGGACGCGCAGCTCCGTCGCTGGAGGAGCACCTCTCGCTGAAGCGCGTGATGTCCGACCTCCTCGAGCTCGCCACGAGCGACGATCGACGGGAGGCGAAGCTCTTCGACGCGGCGAAGCTCTCGGCCCTCGGCGAGCAGATGACGAGCGAGCTGGCGCGGCTGCAAGACGAGCACCCGCGTGCGCGCATCTTCGGACGCACGCTCAGCGCGCGTCCTTGATCAGCTGGGGTCGTTGACGATGCCGTCTTCGCGGAGGTCGCGCGCGAGGCCCATCAGGCTCATGGCGACCACCGCGGCGCGGCGCTCGCGCGTCATCATCGAGCGGGTCTCGTCGATGTAGCGAACGAAGCCGCGGCGGTCGCGCTCCGACAGCCGCTGGAAGCTCGCCTTCATCTTCTCGCTCTCGTCGAACAACGCCCGGAGCTCCGCGGGGAGGACGAGGCCAGGTGCGGAGGTGGTCGGCTCCTGCGAGAGATCGAAGAGGTCGTAGGCGAGTACTGCGTTCATGGCCCGACCTTGAGCAGAAAGTGGGCCACCCACTTCATGCCCAAAATCCGAGCTCCATCGCGACCCAGATTCAACCCCGGTCGAGAGTGCCAGGCGAAAAACAGGGGGTTTCCACGCAGTTCGAGGGAGAGGGCACTCCTTCGAGCTCAGCCGCGAGTGCAGTCTCGATCGACCCATCCTGGGTCCGAAGCGACCACAGGTAAGTACCCAGGGGAACTGCGTGGGCAGCTCAGGGGAGTTCGTTTGCGCAGACCTTGGTGACCTTTCCGGTCGAGGTGGTGGCCGCGGCGCACGCGTTGAGCGTCGGGGTGCGGCAGTCCTTGTCCGCGGCGCATTTCTTCCGGCAGACGCCCGCGCCGCCGGCGACATTCACGACGCTTTCCTGGCCTGCCGGGCATTTCCCGGGCACGAGGACCACCGCGGCGTCGATCGCGGCGTCCCTCACGCCGGCGTCGCGGGGCGCGGCGAGCGTGAACGCGGCTTTGGGGATCCAGCCCATCAGCGTGGTGGCCGCGTCCTTCGGGTCCGGGAAGGTCACGAGGATGCAGTCCTGGAACTCGGCGATCTTGAACGGGTCGGTCCCGGACTTGATGAGGGCGACGTTGTTGCCGGACTTGCAGCCCGTCTTCGCCTGCGTGAACAGGTCGGCCGTCTTCTCGGCGTCGTCCACGAGCGGCTTCTCCGCGGGGAAGCGGGCGACGTCGGCGCTGTTCTTCGCAGCAGGCGCCGCAGGCACGGCCGGGGGCGGCTGGGCCGCATCGACGGCTCCGGCCTCCTCGGCTCCGGCCTCTGGGACCTCTTCCTTCTTCTTGGGACAGCCGAGAAGAAGCGTCACGCAGGAGCCGACAACGACGCAGAGGACGAGCTTTCGGAACATGAAGGAACGACATATCACGGGTCCGCTCGCCCTGATCGGCCACTTGCCGCCGCCGCTGGCGGCCCCATGCTCCTGTCGAGTTCGGGAGGTTCCGATGCTGAGCTACATCCTGCTGGATGCCTTCACGCGCCGCGATCGTGACGACGCCATGGCCCGCCTGAAGAGCGCGATCGTCGAGGCGGACGGCGTGATCGTCGACTTCGAATTCTACCGGAGCGCCATTCGCCTGAGCGTCGAGCTCGAGGCGGGCGCCGTCGGGCGCCTGTGCTCCGCGCTCGAGGCGGGCGGACTCCACCTGTTGGAACGGCAAACGGCGCCCGCGTCGGCCACCAACCTCGTGGTCGCGATGCTCCACGTGACGCTCGCGAACGAGACGGAGCAGGCCGAGCGCGAATCGGCTGCGTGATGCAGCGCTAAGGGAAAAACGCTCGGCCTTACGGCGTAAAGTAATAGCGGAGCGAGGTGAAAACGCTCCGAAACGGAGGAAGGCCGGCTCCTCCGGGAGAGCCGGCCGTTTCTTTTCGATGCATTCTTCCGGTCGCCGGCGCTCAGGCCTGCGGCTTGGTCGCGGGCGCTGCGCCCGCACCGCCGACCGGCGCGTCGGGGATGGTCGTCGCCTGGGGAGGGTTCCAGCCGCCGGCCTTGAAGCCGTCGATGAGCGCCGCGAGGACGTCGTCCTCGAACTGGAGCATGTCCTTCGTCGCCGAGATCGTACCGAGCAGGCCGGCCGCATGGCCGACCCACTTCGTCGTGCGCGTCGCCACTTCGGCGGTGAGCTCGCCCATCGAGATCTTACCCATGTCCGAAGCGGAGAGGCCGTTGAGCGTGATGGCCACCTTGCCGCCTTCCATCGTCACGCCGGGCTGGAAGCCGGCCATGCTCGGGCGCTTGCCAGTCTTCTCCTCGATGACGTCCGCGACGAACACCGCCGCCATCGCCTTCGTGGAGTCGACGAGCGTGGTAGCGGCCATCGGGTAGCGAACGGCGGCGGCGCCGTTCGACGTCTTCGCGTCGTCGACCGCCTGGCGAAGGTTCACGAGCACGGTGCCGAACTTCTCACGGACCTCGGGAGCCGCCTTGGTCGCGGCCGCCTTGGCCTTCGGAATGAATGCCTCGGCGAGCTTGTCGGCCTCCTTCTCCATCATGGAGACCTGCTTCTCGAGGCCCTCGATGGTGGTCTTGTTTCCCTTCTTGTCGCTGTCGGAGATGCCCTTCGCGTCGTTCGCGGCCTCGAGCGTCGCGATCTGGGCCTTGAGGGTGCCCATCGCCTTCTTCTTCTCCATGACCTCGCCCCACGCCGTGCCGAGCTCCTTGTCGACCGCGGCGAGGAGGCTCGGATACTTCGCGGACGAAGCGCTGAGCGACGCCACAGACGCGGCGGGGGCGGCGGGCGAAGGCTCGGCCGTCTTGCTGTTCTTCTTGTCGGCCTTCTCGGCCTTGTCGTTCTTCGCGAGGGAGCCGGGCTTCTTCTTCGCGCCCTTCTTGCCGTTCGCCTCGGGCGACGCGGTCTTCGCGACGGGCTCGGCCGGCTCGCTGGCCGCGGGGGCCGACGGAGCGGCGGGGGCGGCGGGCGCGCCCGTGGCCTTAGCGCTGGAGATGCTCTTCGGCTCGATCTTCGCGAGCGACCTCGCCCAGACCTCGGCGGCGACGACGCGCGCGCCGGCGCCCGCGCTGCCCGGAGCGTAGAGCTGGTGGCCACGGATTTCGGCGAGCGTTGCCGTGGACTCTTCCTTCTGCGGGCCGACCTTCGCGAGCCAGGCGGAGTCGTCGTTGGTGGGCGTGTCGGTCATCACGCGGTCGACCTGGAGGGCGGTCTTCTCGGCGACGTCCGCGCGGCGCACCACGAGGCTCATCGGCGCGGGGTCCTGGAGCGCCCAGGCCACCTTCGGGTTCGCGGCCGCGGAGATCGCGCCGCAGCCGGTGCCGGTGGCGACGACGGTCGCAAGAAATGCAGTGACGCCGATGGTCTGAGCCCATCGGACGATGACGTCCTTCATGATGATCACTCCCCGGAAGCTTGTTGAAGCGCCCACCGAGGGTCGTCGGGAGCGAGGTGCGGGGGGGTATACGGGGAGTGGCACCAGACCTTCCCCCGACCCGCCGCCCCGTACGACGCGCGGGGAATCGCAAAGCGCGCGCGGGCGGCGAGATGATGCTCTCCCTCGCCACGTGCCGGTCTCGGCCGCCGCGGGGCGCCCGGCGCTCGAGACGGCAGCCCGGAGAGCGGCAGCATCGCGCTCGGCGACGGGAGCCGCTTCGCGGTCTCCGCCAGGCCGACGCCGCCGGCGCCGCCGATCTCTGGCAGGCGCTCGTCTCGGGCAGCTGGTCGATCGTCGAGACCGTCGAGACCGTCGAGCGCGACGGGAAGCGCCTTCTCCTCGCGCGCGCGAACCCGCTCGGCTCGCCCGAGCTCACGTCCCTCACGCGCGAGCTCACGTCCCTCACGCGCGACGAGAGCGACATCGTGTGGCTCGCCGCGTTCGGCCACACCTACAAGCTCGTCGCATACGAGCCGGGATTCACGGTGTCGAACTTGGTGCGGCGCTTCCAGTCGGCGATGCTGAAGCTCGGCGTCGCGTCGCGTCGCGACCTGCTGCGCAAGCTCGGACGCCAGGCATTTTACACTGTCAGATTCTCCGCTATAGACCCTCCATGAGCCCTCGCCCTCTCCTCTTCCTGGTGACCGTTGCGGCTCTCGGTTTTCTCGGGCCGGCGGCCTGCAAGGCCGAGACGACCTCGAGCGCGGGCATGGTGCCGGCGGCGGCGGCGCAGGTCGCGTGGCCGCACCTCGCGTGCGATCCGCTAGTGCCCGAGAAGTGCGGCTACCCGTTCCCTTCGAACGTCTACACCGTCGATGCCGCGGACACGCCGACCGGGCGCCGCGTCCAGCTCGATGACGCGATGCTGCCGGTCGCAGGCAACGGGGGCAAGGCGACGGGCGCGCCGTGGTCGAGGTCCGACGGCTTCTCGGCCGGCGCGAGCATCCTCGCGTTCCTCCCCGGCGCGACGGCGGCGGGGCTCGCAACGCCTCTTCACCCGAGGCGCTCGCTCGATCCCGATTCGCCGACGGTGCTGCTCGACACGGTCACGAACGAGCGCGTCCCGCACTATGCAGAGATCGACCGCGCGCAGGGCGAGAACGATCAGCGCAGCTTCATCGTGCGCCCGGTGGTGCCGCTGGTCGACGGTCATCGCTACATCGTGGCGCTGCGCAAGATCCGCTCGGCGACCGCGGAGATCCCGCCTTCCCCCGCGTTCAAGGCGCTGCGCGATCTCCAGACGTCGAGCGAGCCTTCGGTCGACGCGCGGCGCGGCCTCTACGAGGACATCTTCGGCCGCCTCGCCGCCGCGAACGTGGCGCGCGCGGACCTCCAGCTCGCGTGGGACTTCACCACAGCGAGCCGCGAGAACGTGACGGGCTGGCTGCTCCACATGCGCGACGAGGCGCTGGCGAGCGCCGGCGATGCCGGCCCCGCGTACCGCATCGAGTCGGTCGACGAGACGCTCGATCCCGCGCGCGTCGCATTCCGGATCAACGGCCAGATGACGGTGCCGTTCTACCTCGACCAGCCGGGCCCCGGCGCGAGCCTGATCTTCGGCGCGAACGGGCAGCCGACGCCGAACCCGGCCCAGCCGACGTACGAGGTGCCGTTCGAGGTCCTGATCCCGAAGAGCGCGCTGACCACGCCCGCAGCGCTCCTCCAGTACGGCCACGGCCTGCTCGGCAGCCGGAGCCAGATCGAGGCCGACAACTTCCAGAAGCTGATCAGCGAGAAGAACTACGTCATCTTCGGCACCGACCTCGTCGGCATGGCGGAGGACGGCGACGCCGTGCACATCTCCGACACGCTCGCGAGTGGGCACATCGAACGGATCGCGACCGTCTTCGATCGGCTGCATCAGGGCGTCCTCAACTCGCTCCTCGCGATGCGCATGATGAAGAACGCGTTCGCGAAGGACCCGAAGTTCGGCGCGCGCATCGACGCGACGCAGCGCTACTACCATGGCATCAGCCAGGGCGGGATCTCGGGCGGCGTGTACGTCGCGGTCTCGACGGACGTGGAGCGGGGCGTGCTCGAGGTGATGGGCCAGCCGTACACGCTGCTGCTCTACCGCAGCGTCGACTTCAATCTGTTCTTCACGGTGCTGCGCGCGACCTACCCCGACACGCGTGACCAGCAGCTCGTGCTCGCGCTCACGCAGATGCTCTGGGATCGGGTCGAGCCGAGCGGGTACACGAAGTACATGCACGGCGGGCTGCCCAACACGCCGTCCCACGAGGTGCTGATGCGCGCGGCGCTTGGCGATCACCAGGTGACGACGTTCGGCGCGCAGATCATGGCGCGCGCGGTCGGCGCGAAGCACCTCGACACCGGGCTCGGTGACATCTTCGGCCTGGAGAAGGCCGCCGAGACCACCACCGGCTCGGTCTTCACCGAATACGATTTCGGATTGCCGCCGGTGCCCGTGTGCAACGTCCCGATGAGCGCGTGCGACGATCCGCACGGCCTGGTGCGCAAGCTTCAGTCCGCCGAGGACCAGCTCGATCGCTTTTTGCGGACCGGCAACGGCGTCGTCTTCTGCGAAGGAAAGGTCTGCAAGTATCCGGAGCAATCCGGCTGCGAGGACAACCCTCCTGTGGACCTCTGCGCCGAATAGCCGCGTTGTCGGCCCGCGGGTCGTCCGCTGCGACCGCGCGATGGTCGACGGCGCGCATGCCGCGGCACCGGCGAAGCGGCCGGCGGCAGCCGTCGAGATCACGTTCTGATCTGCCACGGTACGAGCGCGAGCGGGGCAGCGGGGCCCGGTGCGGTCGTGAGCCGCGCTCCTCTCGTCAACGAAATGCGCGGTAGCGCGGGCGCAGCGGCGGGCACGCCGCTCGCATCCCTCGCTGCGCGGCCGTCTTCCGGCCGCTCCAACTTTCCGGTGAGGTTCCCATGGGCGATATCTCGAAGACGAAGCACCTCAGCGAGCTCCTGGAGTCGTTCGACACGGCGATGCTGCTCACGCGCGACGGCGAGCAGAACCACGCGCGTCCGATGGCGATAGCGGAGATCGAGGGCGCGAACACGATCTGGTTCGTGACCTCGAACGACTCGCCGAAGACCGAGGAGATCCGCAGCGACGCGCGCGTGTCGGTGACGTTCCAGAGCGCCCGCAAGTTCGTGGCCTTGAGCGGCACGTCGGCGCTGGTCCGAGACCGCGCGCACATCGAGGCGCTGTGGAAGGACGCGTGGAAGGTGTGGTTCCCCGAGGGGAAGAACGACCCGTCGATCGCGCTGATCAAGGTGACCGTGCAGGACGCCGAGTTCTGGGACAATGCAGGCGGTAAGGGGGTCCGCTACGCGTACGAAGCGGCGAAGGCGCTGCTCAACGGCGAGCGTCCGGAGCCGGTGGCAGGAGCGCACGGGCGAGTGAAGCCGGCAGAGGCCTGATCGCTAGCCCGCGCGCACCGTGCGGCAGTCGGACCACGGGAGCTCGCCGCTCTCGTCGGGAGACGAGGACGCATGCTCGCGCGGGTTCGAGAGCGGCCACGCGACCTCGCGGAGCGAGACCGCGACCCGCGCGAGCTCCGTGCGCATCATGCGGATGCGGGTGCGCTGCGCGGGGTTCGCGCGCAGCGCGCGCTGGAGGACCTCCGCGACCTTGCGCAGCTCGGGGCGCGCGCGCAGCGCGGCGATACCCGGCGGCAGGCCGTCGTGCGCGAGGTGCTGGCGCAGGACGCCGAACATGGTCTCGCCGTCGAAGAGCGGCGCGCCCATCAGCGTCTCGAACGCGAGGCACGCGAACGAGTACGAATCGGCTGCGAACGCGCTCTCCGGCGCGCGATCGTCGCTCCACACCTCGGGCGGCGCGTACATCGGGTTGCCGCAGCGCTTCCGCACCTGACGTCCGCTCAGGCCGAAGTCCACGAGCGTCGCCTGCCCGGTGCCACGCCGCAGGATCACGTTGTCCGGCTTGAGATCGAGATGGCCCACGCCCGTCGCGTGCATCGCATCGACGCCCGCCAGCACGCCGTCGAGGATCTCGAGAGCGCGCAGCGTCGTCATCGTGCCGCTCGCCAGCTCCTCCTCGAGCGTGCGGCCCTCCACGAGCTCCATCACCAGGAACGGCTTCGGCCGCGCCGCCACGTCGAACGCGAGGATGCGCGCCAGGTTCGGGTGCACGGGGATCGCCGCGAGCGCCGAGGCCTCCGCGCGGAACTGCGCGAGCAGCTCCTCCTCCGGGACATACGCCGCGAGCGCCGCCGCATCGTGCGGGACCTTCAACACGACGTCCTTGGCGAGGGGATCGCCGTCGTCCTCGAGGCGCCGCGCCAGAAACAGCGAGCCGAGCCCGCCGCTCGCCATGGGCCGCACCAGGCGGAACCCGCCGAGCACGCCGCCCTCCGGCACCCACGCCGGGAATGTCCGCTCCGGCGCCGCCACGAGGCTGGGCGCGGGCATCACGCTCGGCCGGCCGCGACGGACCGACGGAGGGCGGCGGCATTGCGGATCGAGCGCGTCGCGACCGCGCGTCACGAACGTGTAGAGTGCACAGGATCGCGCTGCGAGGTCGGTGCGCGTCTTCCGCGCTTCGACATAGAGCGCCTGGAGCGCTCCCACCCGCTGGAGCGGAAGATTTGAGCCGCGATCGTCCTCGGGCAAGAGCGCGAGCACGGCATCTGCGACGCGATTCGCGCGCCCCCACGCCTTCTGTTCGCCACGCTCGATGCACGGGAGCAGCTCCCGTTCGAGCGTGTTCAGCAGACCTTGCACGAGCGCGTCGTCCGTCACCAGGGACGACTAGCTGCACCGCGCGTTCCATGGGCGCGGCGGTTCCTGTCCGGGTGTACGGCGCCGCTAGCCCTGCATTTCTGCGGGGAACAGCCAAGGTCGACCCCGACCCCGGTGCTCGCGGATCCAGGTGTGGGCGCAGGCCGATTCAGCGGTGTTGTGTGCTGAAGGCAGGCCGCTCGGCGAGCGGCTCCGAGACTGCCGAGGCTGCCGAGACTGCCGAGACCGCGAGCAGGTCCGGCACGGCCAGCAGTTGTTCGACGAGATGCGTGTGCGGTCGCAGGCGGAGCTCGTGCGCCGGGTG
>JAYTHX010000357.1:0-67743 GCA_043732195.1 Polyangiaceae bacterium | reverse complement strand
CTACGTCGACGGTGAGAAGATCGCCGAGAATGCGTCGACCATGGCGCTGGCGCGCGTCGCCAATCCGCTCACGCTGGGCGCGAGCCGCGGCGGCATTTACTGCTTCTTCCGCGGCGCGCTCGACGAGATCGCGATCTACGGCAAGGCTCTCGCGGAGGACCGCATCCGCGCCCACCACGCGGTGGGTGTCGGCCGGTAGCGGGGGGTCACCACCCGCAGCTCTCGCCCTTGTTCTGCTCCTTCAGGTACGTGCGGAGCGGCGCGAAGTACTCGAGCATCGCCGAAGCGTCGGCCTTCTTCTCGCCGGACAGCGTGGCGAGCGCCTCGGGCCACGGCTTGCTCTGGCCGAGCTGAAGCATCGCGCGCAGCTTCGCGCCGGCCTCCTTGTTGCCGTAGATCGAGCACGTGTCGAGCGTGCCCTTGTGCCCGGCCGCCTTGCAGAGCGCGCGGTGGAACTGGAACTGGTAGATGCGCGCGAGGAAGTAGCGCACGTACGGCGTCGACGCCGGCACGTGGTACTTCGCGCCGGGATCGAAGTCGGCCTCGCTGCGCGGCGTCGGCGCGGCGACGCCCTGGTACTTCGTCTTCAGCGCCCACCACGCCTCGTTGTACTTCGCCTTCGGCGTCTTGCCGGAAAGCACGTCCCAGCGCCACTTGTCGATCATGAGGCCGAACGGGAGGAAGGCCACCTTGTCGAGGGCCATCTTCATCTGGACGTTGATGCGCCCCTTCTCGCTGTTCGGCACCTGGTCGAGGAGCCCGAGGCCCTTCAGGTACTGCGGCGTGACGCTGAGGGCGAGCGTGTCGCCGATGCCCTCGTGGAAGCCGTCGTTGGCCCCCGCCTGGAAGAGGATCGGCAGCTTGTAATAGTAGTGGAAGTAGAAGTCGTGACCGAGCTCGTGATGGATCGTGATGAGGTCCTCCTCGGTCGGCTCGATGCACATCTTGATGCGTAGATCGTCGGACCACGAGACGTCCCAGGCGCTCGCGTGGCACACGACCTCGCGGTCCTTGGGGCGCGTGAAGAGCGAGCGCTCCCAGAACGTCTTCGGTAGCGGGTCGAGACCGAGGGAGGTGAAGAAGGACTCACCCAGCTTCACCATCTTCGTGGGGTCGTACTTCTTGTCCTTCAGCTTCTGATCGACGTCGAGCGAGCCCTGACCGGGGTACGGCTCGAGGACGTCGAAGACGCCGTCCCACTGCTGCGCCCACATGTTACCGAGGAGGTGCGCCGGGATCGGCGCCTTCTCCGGGATCTTGTCCTTGCCGTACTTCGTGCGGAGCTTCTTCCGCGTGTAGCAGTGGAGATCGTCGTAGAGCGGCTTCACGTCCTGCCAGAGGCGCTCGATGTCGGCCTCGAACTCCGCGGGCGTCATGTCGTAGCCGGAGCGCCAGAGCGCGCCCATGTCCTCGAAGCCGATCTCCTTCGCGCCCTTGTTCCCGAGCTCGGCGTAGCGCGCGTACTTGTCCTTCATGACCGGCGCGATGGAGTGCCAGCCCTTCCAGGCCTCGAGGAGCTCGTCGTACTTGCGGCTCTTCTTGAGGATGTGCGAGAGGTCGTCGAGCTTGAGGCACTTCTGCGTGGGCGCGCCGCCGGCGCTCTTCACGTCGCCACCGTTGGCGGGCGCGGCCTCGCCCTTGCCGTAGAGCGGCGAGCCGGGCTGCGGGCAGTACTGCCCCTTGCCGTAGATGGCGGTCATGCCGCTCTGCAGCTCGGCGAGTTCGCGGCGCTCGTCGGCGTTCGACGGCGCGGGGACGACCTGCGCGAGCTTGAGGAGGAGGAGCTGGCGCGCGACGTCGGGGTCGATGCCCTTCACGCCGTCGAAGCGGCGCGCCTTGCCGATGGCCTCGGTGACGTAGGCGGCGGTCGCCTCCTCGCCGGATGCAGAGAGCGCCTCGGTGTCGTCGGTGATGAAGTTCTGGTTTGTCCAGCCCGCGCGATCGCGGGCCACCCAGAGACGCCGCAGGTCCTTGTCGACCTGCTCGACGAAGCGCTTCGCCTCCTCTGCGTTCGGCGTCGCCGACACGGAAGGCGGCGACGACGCCGACGGCGGAGCAGGCGCCTCGCACTTCGGGCACGGCGCGACGGGCGGCGGGAGCGGGTCGCACGCGGCGAGCAGCGGGGCGCACGCGAGCGCAGCGAGAACGAGCGGAGCGAGGGAGGCCAGCAGGCGCGTAGGTCGTTTCACGCCCGCGGTTCTAGCTCATCTTGCCGGGCAGGAGAACCCATCAGGGGAGCGTCGTCAGGAGACGCGGCCCGCGGTCTTCTGCCAGGTGAGGCGCTCACTGATCTCGTTCCACCACGCGCTCACGTGCGGATAGTTCGTGAGCTGCGCCTCAATCACGCCGAAGGCGGTGTCGAGGCTCTTCGCGGCCGCGGCGAGCACGGCGTCGTCCTGCGCGCGCTTGAAGGCGTAGTGGTAGTCGAGCTTCATCGCGTGGGGCGTGAAGTTGGAGGTCTCGATGCTGATCCACTCCTCCATCAGCGCGCGGCCCTCGAGGTCGCTCGGCACGAGCTTGCCGGAGACCTTCTCGTTGACGTAGCGGCAGATCACGCGCGACTCGAAGAACGCAAACCCGTCGTCGTCGACGGCAGGGATCTGCCCGAACGGCTGCCGGCCGAGGTGCGGCTCGGCCTTGTGCTCGTTCTTGGCGAAGTCGACGACGCTCAGCTCGTACGGACCAGCCTGTCGCGCGTTCCGCCTGACAGGATGACAGCGCGCGCCTCCGGCGTGGGCGGTTCCGCGCCATCCTGACCGCCCTCGCCGACCACGAGCGCGCGGTCCGTCGCGCTTTCCGCATGGCACGGCGCTCGCTGGAGCAGGGCCATGCGGCCCCTCCGAAACCTCCTCACGGCAATGGTGCCCGGAGCCTCGTGCTCGTCGCCTTTCTGAACGCGCGCGCGATCTCGGCGTTGGTGGAGGGCACGGTCAGCAGCGGGCTCGCGCTGAACGGAGGGCGCGCTTCCGTCCCGCCGCGCGACCCGCGCGATCCGCTCGCGACGCGCGTGACCAGCGCCGACGCGATCCTCGACCGCAATCCCTTCGACCATGCGACCGGTCCGCTGCGGGTCGCTGCGCCCGGCCCCGGTACGCCGCGCGCGCTCGACACCGACCCGCGCATCGCGCCGATCTGCGAGGGCCTGCGGCCGCTCGTCCTCGTGGGGGACGAGGACCAGACGGTGGCGCTCGCGTCGATCGAGGTCGCAGGGCAGCACGTCTTGCGACGGCGCGGCGGCGACGTCGGCGACAAGCGCGTCGCCTATGTGGGGCGCGACCGCGTCTGGCTCGAAGGCGCGACGGGGCTGTGCCAGGCGCTGCTCTTCGGCGGCTCGCTCCGGAGAAGGACGGCGACCGCATCCTCGGGATGAAGGTGACCGGGATCGAGCCAGGCAGCGTGCTCGCGCAGATCGGGATCGAAAACGGCGACCGGCTCGAGTCGGTCAACGGCTACGAGATGTCGGACCCGCAGAGGATGCTCGAGGCTTACGCGCGGCTGCGCACCGCCGACCGGCTCGTGCTCCGCGTCTCGCGCGGCGGCAAGCCCGCGGAGGTCCGCTACACGATCCCGTGAGCGTCAGAAGCGGAGCCCGATCTGCGCGTGCGCGGTGAGCGCCGCGTAGGTCTTGGTCTGGTTGTCCCCGGTGGCGATCCCCGTGACCGCGAGGAGGTTCGCGTCGGCGCCGAGATAGAGGTTACCGAGCAGGAGCAGCGCGGTCAGGCCGGGCTCGAGGTACAGGTGACCGTGCGACGTGTCGCCGAACGAGAGCGACGCGTTGCCGATGCCGAGCTGCGGCCGGAGCAGGAGCTTCGGGACGATGGTGATGCTGTACCCCAGCTCGACGCCGAGGAGCGTGCTCGAATAGTGCGAGTTGACGGTGCCGCTGGCGGTCGGCAGGTCGGTGCTCGATCCGAAGTAGTGAATGGCGCTCAGACCGCCGTAGAAGTGGAAGAACGAGACGCCGCCGCGCGCGCCGAGGCCGAGCCCGAACGGGTTGGCGGTGCCCGAGTCGGGCTTCGTGCCGACGCCGACGCGTGCCCCGATCTCGACGTCGACCGGACCGAGCGCCTGCGCGTCGTGCTCGAGCGCCGCCAACGAAAGACCGATCAGAAACGCGGAGAGTCCGAGACGTGCGAAGGATTTCACCCTCCAATCGTGGCACCGCGACGGCGCAGATGGATCAGCGATCGACTGCGTCGTGGCACCGCAGGCCGCGCCGGCGCTCAGGCGCTGTCGCGCTGCATCGCCTCGAGCGCCTCGAGGAGCCGCTCGATGCCGACCACCACGCGATCGATCGGCACCGCGGTGGTGCAGAGTCGCGCGCACGCGTCGTAGCCGATGCCGAACGCATCGCCGGGGGCGAGGAGCACGCCGCGATCGACCGCGCGCTCGAGGAGCGCAAGGAGCGGGCGGGCGCCGCGCCGCGCGGGGTCCATCGCCGCGAACGCCGGCGCGAAGTCGACGAACAGGTACGTGGCGCCCTCGGCCGCGTGGACGTTCACGGGCGCGCCCGTGAACGCCTGGAGCGCGCGATCGCGGGCCGTGCGGTAGGCGTCGGTGGCGCTGCGGGGGAAGACCTCGTCCCCCAGCGCCGCGAGCGCGACGCGCTGCATGAGCACCGGGACGTTGAAGCCGCTGTGCGTCGAGACCCGGCGGCCCGAGGCCACGACCTCGGCCGGCGCGATCACGCACCCCACGCGGCAGCCCGCGAGCGCATGGCTCTTCGACAGCGAGTGGAGGACGATGGTGCGCTCGCGCATGCCCTCGAGCGACGCGATCGAGAGATGCGGCCCTCCGAAGACGGTGTCGGCGTAGACCTCGTCGGAGAACACCCAGAGATCGTGCTCGCGCGCGAGCGCGGCGATGCTCGCGAGATCGCGACGGGACAGCACCTTGCCGTCGGGGTTGTTCGGGGAAATGACGTAGATCGCCTTGGTGCGCGGGGTGATCGCCGCGCCCAGCAGCGCGCCCGCGTCGAGCGCGGGATCGGCGTAGAGCCGCTGCGTGAGCGGCACGTCCACGGGAACGGCGCCGCACGACGTGAAGATGCCGGGCGCGAGCGGCCAGTGGGGTGACGCGACGAGCACCTCGTCCCCCGCGTCGAGCACGGCGCGCGCTGCGCAGAAGAGGGCGTGCGTGCCCCCGTTGCCGATCAGCACCTCGGACTCGGCATCGACCTCGCGACCATGCGCGCGCACGCGGCGCGCGAAGGCCTCGCGTAGCGCGGGGAGGCCCGCGGTGGGACCGTAGCGGTACAGCGAGAGGTCCTGCGCGTCGAGCTCGGCGAGGACGCGCCGCGCGCCGGACGGCGGCGCGAGCCAGGTGTCGCCGATCTGGAGGGGCACGAGGTCGATCGCCTTCTCGGCGAGGCGATCGATGCGAGCCTGGAGCTCGGCGAACACCGGAGGACGGATGCGCGCGGCGGTCGAGGAGAGCGGAGGGGTGGAGCGCATCAGCGAAGCCTCGGGGTGCAGGTGCCCACGGGCTTGAAGCTTACCTTCGAGCCCGGGTAGTCATCGAGCGCCGCCTCGATGCTGGCGCGGATCCCATTGGTCGCGGCCGCGGCCTCCTTGGTGGCGCCCTTCGCGAAGACGCACGGAATGGGGCCGCTCTTGCCGGTCATGCTGACGTGCGCGACGCGACCGGAGACGTCCAGCGTGCCGCCCAGCGAGGCCTGCGCGGTGGCGGTGCTGGCGCCGCCCGTCGGGTCCGCGGGCGCGATCGCGAGCACGGCGTTGATGGCGAGCGGCCTGGTGGCGTCGCCGTCGAGCGGGAGATCGAGCGACAGATCCACGAGCGGCCCGTTCGGGAACACCGGGAGCGACCCCGCGGCGAGCACGACATGTCCGGAGACGGTGCGCTGTCCCGGCGAGCCCGCGATCATGATGCCGGCGTGGGCCGCGCCCGCGTCACCGGCGGCGCGCGGCGGCTCGGCAGCGGCCATCGCCACGATCGAGACCTCACCGTGCGCCTCGAGGCGCGTGCGGTCATTCGCGAGCGGGCCCAAGATGCGCGCCGGCAGGTGCAGATCGCGGAGCGACGTCGGCGGCACCTGGAACGCGAGCGACACCGAGCCGTCGTCGCCCGCGGTGCGCGTGACCGAAGCGGGATAGCTGCCCGACGGATCGAGGCGCACGATGGCGCGCGCCAGGATCCCCTGACGATCGAGGTCGAGCTGCCACGGTCCCGCCGGCGCATCTGCGATG
Source organism: Polyangiaceae bacterium (assembly GCA_043732195.1). Taxonomy (GTDB): domain Bacteria; phylum Myxococcota_A; class Polyangia; order Polyangiales; family Polyangiaceae; genus Labilithrix. The sequence goes on along the minus strand of JAYTHX010000357.1, from coordinate 61,537 downwards.
CGCATCGTGAAGAGCGGCGCCGACAGGTGATAGTCCTCGCCCAGCGGCCGGACGCCGATCTTCCCGATGTCGAGCGTGACGTTCTCGACGAGCGCGCTCGTCCCTTCTCCCACCGGGTTCTTCCAGACGACGCGCCCCGAGGTGACCTCGATCTTGCGGATGCCGCCGAGCGTCTCCGCGAACATCCGCGGGTGCGCCTTGCGGTAGGTGTCGAGGCGCTGGTCGAGCACGCCGTACGAGCCCTCGAGCGTGACCTCGACGTCGTCGACCGTGATGCTCTCCGGCACGAGCCAGTGCAGCCCGATGACCACGGTGCCGGCGCGCGCGCTCCCGCCCGGCAGCTCCGCGGACTCGACCTTCACGTCGGAGAGGCGGACCTCCTTGCGCGACACGTCGACGGTCTCGATGGTCACGAGGATGCCGCGCGCCGCAGACCCGGTGACGATCCACGCGCGCGTGAGGGCGGGCGCGAACATGTAACCGACGATCAGCGTGAGCGCGAGGAACGCCGCGAGGTAGCGCAGGAAGCGCTTGAACGCGGAGCCCGCCGGCGCGGGCGGCGGCGCCACCGGCTTCAGCCAGTCGACGTTGCGGATCACCTCCTCAGGCTTGCGCAGCGCGCCGGCAGGCGGCGGCCTGACCGGCGGCGGCGGCGACGCAGAGGGCGCGGTGGTCTCGCGCGAGATCGCGCGCACGCCCTCCACGAAGACCGGCTCCGGCATCGGCGGCGGCTCGTAGATGACGGTGCGCGGCTCCATCATCGGATTCGACGCCATCGGCGGCCGCACCGGCGGCGACGACACGCGCACGCTCGGCTTCGGTACGCGCGGCGGCTTCGAGACACGCGGCGGCGGCGGCGGCGGCGCGGGCAACGAGGCGGGCAGCGTGGCGTCCTCATCGGACGGCGCGATCCCCTCGGGAAGCGACGCCCGCACGCTCGCCGGCCGCGCGCTCGGGGGCGGCGTGCTGGGCGGCTTCGGCGCGCTCGGCGGCGGCTGGGAGGCCTCGACCTCGGCGATGCGCAGCGCGCGCTCCGCGAGGGTGTCCTTGGCGAGGCGCTCCGTCCATTCGCCGACCATCGTCGACGTCGCGAGATGGATGGCCTCCTCGAGCGCCAGCGCCATCTCGCGCGCCGAGGCGAAGCGCTGGAGGGGATCGCGCGCGAGCCCCTGCAACACGACGTCGTCGAGCGTGCTCGGCACGCGCGGGTTGTAGACGCTCGGCGGTCGGACCTTCGCGCCGAGGATACCGCGGAGGACCTCCGAGTCGTCGGCGCCGTCGAAGAGCCGCCGGCCGGCGAGGAGCTCCCAGAACACGACCGACGCCGCGTAGACGTCGGTGCGCCGCGTCGCGGGATCGCCCTCGAGCTGTTCCGGCGAGAGGTACGGCACCTTGCCCTTGATGGTGCCCGCGGTGGTCACCTCCTCGGAGGTGACCGCCTTGGCGATCCCGAAGTCGATGACGCGCGCGATGCCGTCGACCCCGACGATCACGTTTTGCGGGGAGATATCGCGATGCACGATGTCGAGCGGCTGGCCCGCCTCGTCCCGCGCTTCGTGCGCCGCATGCAGGCCGTGCAGGACGTTGGAGAGGATCGCGGCGCCCACCGCGAGCGGCACCGATTCCCCCTCGCGCTGCGCCGCGCGGAGGAGGCGCGAGAGCGACTCGCCGTGGACGTACTCCATGACGAGGAGGAGCTCACCGCCCTCGACGAGCACATCGAGCGGCGGCACGACGTTCGGGTGCCGCACGCGCGCGGCGAGGCGGCCCTCCTCGAGGATCATCCTGCGGAACGAGGCGTTGTGGGCGAGCGCGCGGTGGAGGCGCTTGATGGCGACGGTCTTCGCGAAGCCGCTGGTGCCCACGAGGCGGCCGTAGTGGACCGTCGCCATGCCGCCGGAGGCGATCTCGCCGTGGAGGACGTAGCGTCCGATCTGGAGCGGAGGGGCGGACAACGCGCCGGGAGGGTAGCGCGTTTTGGAGGAGGCGCTGAGGTCGGCGCCTCGGCTCTTTCAGAAGCCGAAGACCACGCCCAGCTCGGGTCCGAGGCTCGGGGCAAAGTCATTGCCGAACGCCAGGTTCAACCGCAGGCCCGCCATGAGCGCGGCGCGCGGTGAGAAGCCGATGCGCGCGCCGCCGCCGAGCGCCACGAACGCAGGTCCCGCGAGGTGCCACGCATCGACGTCCTTCGGGGTCTTCGGCCCGCCCGGCGCTTGCTCCACCACGCTCACCTTGACCGCCGCCTCGAACGTCGAGATGCCGGCGCCGATCATTCCGTATGGCGCAATCGTCTTCGTGATCGCGTCCTGGCCGATGAGGTAGGTTCCGCGGAGCTCGGCATGGATCGGCGGGAACGACTTCCCATCGTCCTTCGCCGCCTGACCGCCGTACGTGTTGAGGACGTAGCCGAGTCGGACGCCGATCAGGACATTCATGTTGATCGCGTAGTCTGCGGCGAGCAGCAGACGCACGTTGCCGAACGCGCCGCCGCCCGCGACCTTGTCGGAAACGCCAGTTTGCAGCCGGTCGTTCTCGACGTTGGCCCCCGAGGTCACGCGAGTCGGATAGTCGTTACTCCCGTTCATGCAGTAGTAGTTCGACGTGTTCACCGGCAGCTGACCGTCCTTGGTGGAGGAGAGCTTGCAGACGTCGTCCGCGCTGGGCACGAATTGAAAGTCGAAGCCGACCGATAGACCGACCCAGATCTTCTTGTAGCCGCCCTCTTTCTTGGGCTCCGTGCACTTGCTCGCCTTGCACTCGCGGCTCTTGCACTCGGTGTCCTCCTCGCAGAACTCGCCGCCGTCCTTGCCGGTCGGCTCGGCCGGCCCGACGACCGCCGTGTTCTTCTTGCAGCCGGGGAAGTTCGGCGGGCAGTCGCCGGTGTCGGCGCACTGGGTGGGCGCGGGCTGGCCGGGGAGGTGCGGGGGCTCGGCGACCTTCTCGGTCGTGACCTTCACCTTGTAGGCGTTGTTGCGGTCGCCGCCGACGGCGACCGGGTCGTTCGCGGCGTTGAAGCCCTGGATGTAATACTGGGTCGTGCCCTGCTGGACGTCGGCGCACGGGAGGAGGCCGGCCCAGCCCTTCTCGCCCGACTTCTTCAGCTCGAGCGGCTTCCAGTCCGTCATGCCGAAGCCCTTGTAGCGGACGATGACCTTCACGAGCTGCTCCTCGCCGGAGTACTCGGCGTAGATCGGAACAGGCGTGCGGACCTGCTGCTCGAGCGCCGGCTCGTGGACGAAATCGCCCGTGGGCTGGCCGCCGGTGGGCGCCGCGGGATTGGGCTTCGAGGCGCCGCCGCCGGCGCGCTTCTTCGCCTCGGCCCAGGCGGCATCGAGATCCTTGGTGCGGAGATCGGGGTCGAGCGCGACCGCGGGGTCGAGCTTCATGGCCTCGACGAAGTTGCCGATCCCCTTCTCCCTGTCGAGCTGCCCGCCGATCTGGACGACGCCGAGATCGCGCTTGAGGGTCGCGCGGAGGCTGGCCGAGCACTTGTCGGCGCCGCAAGACGTGATGGCCTTGTCGAGCTTGTCCTGGCCCTTCGCGAACTCGGTGGCGAGGTAGTCCTCGTCCATCGCCTTCTTCTGCAGGGCCCTGGCGGCCGCTTCGACCTTCGCGTTCTGCGCGGAGGCGGTCGTCGACGACAGCGCGAAGGCCAGCGTGACTGCGAAGAACGAGAAGACCGCAAGGGCTTTCCGGGTGCTCACGGCGCGTGACTACACCGGTTTCGAACTGGTTTGGGCCAGAAAGAGCCGGGGGGGCGGGGATGTCAGGGCGCCTGCGACTCGGTCCGTATGAACTGTACCCGACGGTTCAGCGCTCGGTGGGCCTCGGTGTCGTTCGCGAGGATGGGCTGGTCCATCCCGAAACCCTTGGAAACAAGCCGCGCGGTCTCGATTCCGTGCCCCGTGAGGTAGGCCCGGACGGCGTCCGCGCGCTGCTGGGAGAGCTTCAGGTTGTAGCCGGCCTGCCCGACGTTGTCGGTGTGACCCTGGACCTCGAGGGTGATCTTCGGGTTCGCGGCGAGGACGTCCTTCACGGCGTCGAGGATCGGGAAGCTCACCGGCTTGATCGTGGACTTGTTGAAGTCGAACTGGATCTGCTGCGTGATCCGGATCTCCCTCGCCGTCACGACGATGAGGCCGGGGCAGCCGGGGCGCGCACCGCCCGGCGAGCCGGGGGTGTTCGGGCACTGGTCGTCCCCATCGAGGACGGCGTCCTTGTCGTTATCGGGATCGGGGCACCCGTCCTGATCCTCGAAGCCGTCGCGATCCTCCGGGTCGTTCGGGCACTTGTCGAGCGCGTCGGGGATCCCGTCGCCGTCGTTGTCGAGGTCGGGGCAGCCGTCGTCGTCGAGGTAGCCGTCCTTGTCCTCGGGCTCGAGGATGCAGGCGTCGCGCGCGTCGGGGATCCCGTCGCCGTCGGTATCGGGATCCTCGGGCACCACCGTCACCTGCGGAGTACAGCGATCGCGCGAGCTCAGCGACAGCGCGGCCTGCGCGTTGGGCTCGGCGACCGCGAGGTGCTTCTCGGCCTCGCTCGCGGAGCCCTGATCGAGATCGGTCGCGGCGAAGCGCAGGTGGGACTTCGCGAGCGCGAGCTCACGCGGCGCGCAGCGCATCGCGCCGTTCTGCTCGGCCTTCGTCACGACGCCGGCCAGGCCGTCGATGCGCCCGCGGAGCACGGGCCCGATGCTGCACGAGGCGACGAGCAGCGCGGCGAGCATAACGGCGACGGCGCGGGTGCCGAGGCGCCGCGCCGACTCGCTCACTTCCCGTCTCCCGCTCGGCCGTCCTTCTTGGCGGCGGTGGTGGTGTCGATGGCCTTCTGCGCGTAGAGCTCGGCGGTCTCGGCGTAGGACGCCGCGTCGCCGTAGCTCGCCTCCGCCGCCTCGACCTGCGCCTGCCGCAGATGCTCACGGGCGAAGTAGTACTCGTACGGCGCCTGGGTCTCGGCGCCCATGAGGCGCGCCTGCTCGAGCCGCGACGAGGCCGCGTTGGCCGACACCGTGTAGTAGACGCTCCCGCATCCCGCGATGGAGGTCGCGAGCATCGTGAGCACGACGAGCATCAGGACGCGCATGGGTTGCCCCGAGACGTACCAGCGCCGATCCGCGCCGGTCAAGGGAGCGCGAGGGCGAGATCACACGGAGCCTTGGAGGCTCGGAACGAACTCGAAGGCGCGCGCTGGCTCGTCGAGCCGACCTGCCAGGTCGCGCGGTTGCGTGAAAAGTCTCCGGGGCTCCGAGCCTCCGTGTGGTCGCGCTCTCGCGGCTACAGCCTGCGGAAGACGCCGACCACGACGCCCAGGAGCATCGTCGGCTTGAAGTCGATCGCGCGCACCAGGATGGGGGCCATCGCCTTGTTCGCGGGCTGGAACCGGACGTAGTCCTTCTCCGGGAAGTAATACTTCACCGTCGCCTCGTCGCCGATGAGCGCCACCACGATCTCGCCGCGCGTCGCCGTGAGCTGCTTGCGCACGAAGATGTAGTCACCGTTGAGGATGCCCGCGTCGATCATCGAGTCGCCGTGCACCCGCAGACCGAACACCTCCCGGCCGCCCTTCAGGAGACCCCGGTCGACCCGCACGGTGTCGATGACGTGCTCCTCCGCGAAGAGCGGGAGGCCTGCCGCGACGCGGCCGAGCACCTGCACCTCGACGACGTCCTCGTCCTCGTAGGGCGCACGCGCCGCAACGTCATTGCTCGCCGCGCCGTTGCCACTGGTCAGATGTTGCGGCACGCCGCCGACGCTCGTGGTCGGACGAAGCGCGCGCGACTTCATGTCCTCCCGCGTGAGGTAGCCCTTTCGCTCGAGCGCGCGGAGGTGGTCGTTCACTCCGTTCGTGGAGCGAATGCCCATCCGCGCGCCGATCTCCCGGAGCGTCGGCGGGTAGCCGCGGTCGGTGATGGACTGCCGAATGAAATCGAGGACCATCTGCTGACGCTGGGTGAGCCCTTGCACGTGTTCAGGCTACTGAACACGTGTACCCGAGTCAAGCAACCGGCGGCGATCGCGGAAAAGGTGGGGAAAACCAGGGAAGAAGCGACGCGCTTTCCGGGTCCGCTCCGTCCACCAGCGATCGGTGGAGACCGCGATACCCCACGCGCGAGTGACTCGCGCGACCTCGCAGGCTCGGACTCGCTCGATCTACTTGCCGGCTTCCCACGCCTCGAGGAACTTTGGGTCGAAGGGATCGCCGTGGCAGGTCTCGCAGGAGTGGTCCTTCTTGTCGGCCCGCTTCAACTTCGAGACGTAGTTCGCGTCCATCCAGCCGCTCAGCGCCTTCTTGTCGTGCGTGTCGAGGAACTCCTGCTTCCCGCCGTGGCACGAGTCGCAGTAGAGCGGCTCCCCCGACTCGAGCGACAGCTCCACCACGAAGTGCTGCCACATCTGCGCGGCCACCTTCTTGAGAGGCGTCCAGGCCTTGAAGTTGTTCACGTCGTGACATGCGACGCACTTCACGCCCAGCGACTTCGCGAACGTCGGCATCAGCTTCCGGATCACGTCGGGCGAGAGCTTCGCGAGCGGCGGCGGATGCAGCGGATCGATCCCGAGCTTGCTGAGATCCTCGGCCATCGCGCTGCCGGAAGGCGTCTTCATCGGACCGCCGGCGGCGGGCGACGGCGTCAGCGCGGCGGTGCCTGCGGGCGCAGTCGACCCGGGCGGCGCAGGAATGGAGGCCGAGGCCGAGGCCGAGGCCGAAGGTCCGGTCGGGACGGCGGGCCCCGGACCCGAGGCGTCACCTCCGCCGCATGCCGCGAGGGCGACGCCCAGGACCAGGGACGAAGCGAGAAGGAGGTGGCTCACGGCATGCGTACCCATGCGCGGAAGCTAGCGTCAGAACCGGCCAGTCGTCGACAGGAACGTGAGCTTGTCGTTCGTCTCGCGAAGCCGCGACGCCAGCATCCGCACGCAGCTCCAGAGGACCTCGTACGCGAGATCCTTGTGGAGGAAGAGCAGGTCGTCAAACGCGTCCTTGGTGATCACGAGGAGGCGGCAGCGCTCGTGCGCGAGCGCGCCGGCCGAGCGTGTCGACTCGTCGAGCAGCGACATCTCGCCGAAGATCTCGCCGGTCCCGAGCACCGCCAGCGCCTCCTCGCCCATGCCTCCGACCTCCCGGAAGATGCGGACCTTGCCCTCGAGGATGATGTAGAGCTTGTCGCCCGGGTCGCCGTACTGGAAGATCCGCGTCCCGTAGGGATAGGCCTCCTCGGTCGTGACCTGCGCGATCATCGCGAGCGCCTCGGCGGTCAGGCCGTCGAAGAACGGGACCTTCGCGAGCTGCTCCTCCCGATCGGCGCTGGCAGCCTTGCGCTCGGCGGCGCTTGCAAGCGGCGCCGATCCTGCGGCGGCGGGAGCCGGTTCGGAAGACACGACGCCAGCGTACCGCCGCCGCGCGAGAGAGACGAGATTTTCACGCGGAGGCTCGGAGCATCGGAGCGTTTTCGAAGTCGCAGACCGGCACGTCGCCGCGGCCTGCCTCGAAAGTCGCTCCGGGCCCCCGAGGCTCCGTGTGAATCTCGGCGCGCTTGCGGCTAGTGATCCGAGTTGGCGGCGAGCCAGCGCTCGGCTTCGAGCGCCGCCATGCAGCCGGAGCCCGCGGCGGTCACGGCCTGGCGGTAGACGAAGTCCTGGACATCGCCTGACGCGAACACGCCCGGGATGTTCGTCTGCGCCGAGCCCGGCTTCGTCTTCAGGTAGCCGTTGTCGTGCAAGTCGAGGAAGTCCTTGAAGAGGTCCGAGTTCGGCGTGTGACCGATGGCCACGAAGTAGCCCGTGACCGGCAGCACCGACGTCTCGTTGTTCTTGTTGTTACGGATCCTCACGCCCGTGACCTCGCCCTTCGACACGTCGAGGATCTCGTCGATCTCCGTGTTGTAGAGGATCTCGATCTTCGGGTTCTTGCGGACGCGATCCTGCATCGCCATGCTCGCGCGGAACGAATCGCGGCGGTGGATGAGGGAGACCTTGCTGCACATCCCGGAGAGGTACATCGACTCCTCCATCGCCGTGTCACCACCGCCGACCACGGCGACATGCTGGTTGCGGAAGAACGCGCCGTCACACACGGCGCAGGCGCTGACGCCCTTGCCCTGGAGCGCGGTCTCGCTCGGCAGACCGAGCCACTTCGCCTGCGCGCCGGTGGCGATGATGATCGTCTCGGCCGTGTATTCCTCGTTGTCGTCGCCTGCCCAGACGGTGAACGGGCGCTTCGAGAAGTCGACCTTGTTCACGTCCTCGGTGCGGACCTCGACGCCCTGGTGAATGCCCTGCGCGCGAAACGCGGCCATCAGATCGGGGCCGGTGATCTTGCTCGCGAAGCCGGGATAGTTCTCGACGTCGTTCGTGATCATCAGCTGGCCGCCGGGAATTCCGCCGCGGGCGAGCCCTTCGAACATCAACGGCTTCAGGTTGGCGCGCGCGGCATAGATGCCGGCGGTGTGGCCCGCGGGGCCCGATCCGATGATGATGACCTTGCGCGTATCGCTCATGGTCACCGAGGTTAGCGATCTCGATGCGAGTCGTCGACCCGCTTTCGGCGCTCAGAAACGGTATGCGGCGCCAACGTTGATGACGTTGACCGAGTTCGTGATGGTGCCGAGGTTGACTGGCCACTTCGTGCGATAGCGTGCGCTTCCGTCGCTGCACGTCTGGGTGCCGACGACGGGCTCGCTCCCGTTGCACGAGGTCCCCGCGAGCGCGGGCGCGCCGCTCGCGTTAGGGTCGGTGCGGCTCTGCTCGGCGAAGAACACGTGGCTGAAGCCGAGCATGAGCTCGACTGCGCTGCTCCTCTCGCCCTGGCCGAGATGGATGCGGTACGTGCCGCCGGCCGCGAGGCCGAAGCGCGAGGTGGGCGCGAAGTCGACGTTCTGGAGCGCGGCGTCGGCCGCGCTCGACTCGAAGAACGCGCCGCCGCGCAATGCGAGCTGATCGGGCAGCACGTTGTAGTCGCCGCCGACGCGCACGCCGATGACGTCCTTGAAGCCGCGCTTCTGGTCGGCGTTCGGGGGAATCTCGCCGCCCGCGACGCCCGCGACCGGCAGCGAGCCCTTGCCCGTCGCATCCCCCGGGAAGCGGATCTGGATCGTGTCCGCCGCGGAGTTGTTCGCCCAGGTGACGTCGGCCTCGACGTCGAACACGTCGGTGGCCATCGGGTCCCGCAGGTGCTTCGCGCGCGAGGCCGCGACCACCTCTTCGGGAGTCGACTCCGGGCCGAGCGTGGGCAGACCGCCGCGCCGCTTGTGGTAGCGGAAGCCGAGCTTCGCCTCCATCGGCAGCACGAACTTCACCGTCGCGTTCTCGCCGCCGGCGCAGGCCTGGGTGGTGGCGAGGCCAGTGCCGCAGTCGGGGTAGATGGTGTCGCCGTAGCGGACGCCCTTGCTGTCGCCGAGGGCGTTGATCTTCGAGTAGTAGTTCGCGGCGGTGCCGGCGTCGCCGCGCGCCTTGATCGAGTCCGACCACTTGTACCAGGCGCCGATGTCGATCTCGGGCGTCGCGCTGTAGAGACCGCCCACGGTGAAACCGGGGACGAAGTAGTCGTGCACCTGGATGGTGGCGCGCGTGTCGTTCTTCTCCGGCGTGATGCCGTCCGTGTTCAGCGAGACCGTGGCGCTCGTGAGCTTGAGGCGCGCGAAGCCCCACGAGAAGCTCGCGCCGAGCCGGAGGTTGTCGAAGACCTCGTAGCCGATTCCCACCGTCGGAAAGAGAATGATGCCGGACTGCGCGACCAGCAGGTAGCGCTGCGGTGAGGCCTGGGGGTTGCCGCCGCCGTCGTTGACGAAGTCGGGGAACGTCTTCTCGCCGCCCGAGCTCGGGCCGATCACCAGCAAGCCGATGCCGAGGCGATCGCTCACGCGGAACGTCGCCCCGATCTGCGGGTTGATGGTCGGCTTGATGTCGTTGCACACGCGCGGATACGACCCGTCCGCGCCGACGAGGGGATCGTTCGTGGTGTCGCCGGTCGCCTTCACGCGCGTCATGCACGTGTGCTCGAAGATGAGCCCGCCCTGGACGGTGACGCGCGAGGGCTGACCGGCCAGGCCGGCGGGATTGAAGATGGTCGCGAGCGGATCGGAGGCGCGCGCCACCCACGCGCCGCCGCGCGCCATCTGTTCCGAGCCGTTGTCGGGGAACTCGGTGACGTTCGTGGCCTGCGCCGCCGCGGGGACGAGCAGACCAGCCAACGTGAGCGCGGAGACGCGGACGGCGCGAAGCGTTGCGGAGCGCATGGAGGCCCGCAACGCTAGACGATAGAGACCTCTACCGGAAGGAGGAACGCCTCGCCGTCAAAGAGGATAGAGGCCATCGAGCGAGCCTCGAGGGGCGGTCGCCGGACCGTGCCGCGCCGTGATCGGCTCGCCGGAGTCGTCCGCGGGCGGCGCAGCCTCGCGGGCCGGCTGCGGGCCGCCCTGCGAGCGGAGCGGGCGCGTGATGCCGCGCTCGGCGCGGTAGTCGGTGATCGCCGAGGTGACGAGGGTGCCGATGCCGAGCCCCACCTGGATCATCGCGGCCAGGGGATCCTTCCTCGCGTACCCGAGCACGAAAGGCGCCGCGATAGCCACGAGCCCAGTCACGTAGTCGAGGCCCTCGTGCAGCTCGATCGGCAGCACCTTCGCCGCGCTCAGGCGATAGTCGGTGACCGCCGACGCGGCGCCGAGACCCGCGCCGAGCGCTAGCCCCACAGCGCGGCCGCGGGCGGTGGTGGCGAGCTTCGCGCTCAGCAAGAAGCCTGCGGTATGCACGTAGTCGAGCACCGAGTGGACGTCCTGGGGGATGACGCGCGCCAGCGGCAGCTTGCCGAACAGGGGCTTCGACGGCACGCGCTGGGCCGGGTCCCAGAGGGCGAAGGAGACGCGCTCGGCCGAGCCGAGGAGCTGCTCGGTCCGCGCGCGGAGCGACCGCGGCACCTCGTAGCGACGGATGATCAGCGACTGGAGCGAGCGCTCGACCGCCTCGACGGTCGCGGCATCGGGCGCCGTAGCGTCCTCGTGGGATCGCCCCACGTCGCGCTCGAGATCGGAGAGCGCACCGCGGAGGCCGGCGAGGCAGCCCGCGAGCTCGTCCTCGCCGAGGGCGTGCTCGTGCCGGCTCAGCTCGTCCGAGATGGAGATCGCGTTACGGATTTCGAGGTGGAGAGCCGTACGGTCCATGCCGGCGGCGCTGCACGAAGTAGGCCTTCTCGTCAGCGAGATTCACCGGAGGCTCGGAGCATGGAACGACCTCGGCGCCGCGCCCCCACGCTGCCGCGCGCTGGCTGTCCCAGCCGACCTACGCCCGAGCTCTCCGTGCTCCGCGGCGCCGCGCGGATCCGGGCGGGGCGAGCGCGCCACACCCGGGACACCTTGGCTATTCGCGGACGGGGGTGGCCTTCAGGGAGGCGCGCCCCTCCTTCACGTAGACCGAGAACTTCACGCGCTTGCAGCCATGGCGCTGCATCAACGCGTCGCGGTTCTTCTTCAGGGTCTGCTGGAACTTCTCGAAGGTGAGGCCGTCGGTCGGCTCGTTGCACTCGCGCTTCGTGCGGAGGAACTCCTCGTAGACGTGATGCCATTCGGAGGCCGGATCCGCGACCGTACCGTGGCCGCCCGTCGCGGCGATCAGATCGGCGGAGGGCTGCGCCACCATCGTCTGCTCGTCCTCTTCCTTGCCGAGCGGCTTGGCGCCTGCCGATGTGCCCGTCGTCGGGAAGGCCGCGGGAACGGTGCCCGCGGTGCCGAGCTTCTGGGCGGCGTTCGGCGATGCCGTGACCGCCGCGCCGTGCGAGGCACCGCCCGGCGGCGGCGCGCCATGCCCGGGCATCGGCTGCGTCATCTGCGGGGGCACGAAGTTGCCGCCCTGCGGGGGCGGCGCGCCCTGCATCGCCATCGTGCGCTCGTTGTGCTGGCCGAAGTTGGCCCCACCCATCGCGGCGTTCACGCCGGGACCGGGCGTGCCGGGCCGCGCGTTGTTCGCGGGAGGCGGCGCGTTGGGACGGCCGGGGGCGGACTGCGGCGGCGGCGGTCCGCCGGGGCCGCCCGGGAAGCGGTTGTTCGGGCCGGGGCCAGGCGCGTTGACCGCGGAAGCCTGGTTCGGGAAGCCCAAGCCACCGCCACCGCCACCGCCACCGCCACCGCCACCGCCACCAGGGGCGTTCATGTTCGCGCCAGGCTGCTGGGGCGGCGACGAGCCGTCGGACATGGGGAACGAGAAGGCGCTCATGCTGGGCTGGGCCGGAACGGGGCCGAGGATCGACTCGAGATCGGCGGGCTTGCGCGCCGCGCCTCCCCCTTTCTCGACGACGCGCTGGATCCCGACGTTGATGTCCGACGCGATCGGTCGAAGACCGCCGCGGAAGCGCGGCACCTGCAAGACGTCGATCTCGCCCTTCTTCAGGCGCTCGGCCTGCTTCTTCATCTCGCCGAGCGGCAGCGAGTGCTCGAGGAACGAGAAGAGGATGCCGAAGAACGCCGCGGCGAACACGACGACCGCGACGAGCCACAGCTTCACGTTGCGTTTGTCCTGATCGTCGGCGCCGTTGATGAAGCCGAGCGGACCGGCGATCGAGACCTTCTGGCGCGCGACCGCGAAGCCCGCGCCGAGCTCCCAGCCGTCGCCGGGGAGTCGGACGAAGAGCACGCCGCCCTTGTCGTCGGTGCCGAGCGGGCGCACGTCGGTCCGGCCGGACTCGCGGAACTGCTTGTCCTCGGTGACCGCCTTGAGGTCCCCGCCGAGCGCCTGGAGCGAGGCCTCCTCGAAGCCCTCGGTGCTGGCCGCGGAGGCGACGCTCTGCCCGAGCGCGAAGAACGCGATGTTCGTGCGCGTGCGCTTTCCGATCTCCTTCGCGAAGCTCGCGTCGACCCAGCGCAGGCCGATGACCGCGCCGAGCGGCGGCTGACCGACCTCGTCCTCGACGGGACGCGCGACGACGCGCGCGATGCGACCGCCCCACACCCAGGTGTCGTCGCGGAAGAAGCCGTGCAGCGCGTCGAAGACCGCGGCGTAGCCGCCGAGCTCGAAGTCGGGGTACGCCGACGCCGCGTCGTACCCGATCTGCGAGACGAGACGGCCTTCGCGATCCGCGATGAAGAGGACGTCGTTCTTGTACTCGGCGGGCAGCTTGTCGTTGAACGCCTTGAGGGCCTTGGCGCCCTCGTCCTTCGAGGCCGCCGGGATGTCCTTGCCGTTCGCGCCCTTCAGCGCCTTGCCGATGTTCGGGTCGACCGACGCGAGGAACAGCGTGTCGAGCCGCCGCCGCGCGTCGACCTGCATCGCCCAGCTGACGACCTGGCTGTCGGCCTTGAGCGTCTCGTCCATCGCCGACGCGTTGCGCCGGTTGTACTGCCCGACCGCGAGCGACACGATGTAGTAGGCGGCCGCGAGGAGGATCGCGAGGATCACGTACCAGATGCGCGAGAGGATCATCATTTCGCGCCCGCCTCTTCCGTCGTGCCGACGTTGAAGGGGTCTTTGAGCTCCAACGCCGACTTCTCCTTCGCGTTCACGGGCGTCGGCTTGCCGACCTGTTTGCCCTGGAAGAACGCCTTGAGGACGTACTCACCGGCCGGCAGCGTGAGGCCGAACGCGCCGTCCCGCCCGGGGTAGGCTACCTGGACGACCTGCGGGTCGACGATCACGAAGGTGCGGACCGTGGGAAAGAGCTCGTCGCGGATCTCGTACTTGCCCGCGCCCGACGCGGACCACGAGCGTACCTGCCCGGCCGCCATGTCCTCGGCCTTGAAGCTCGGGTTGCCGACGACATAGAGCCGATGCTTGAAGGGATCGAAGTTCTTGAAAGCGAGCGGCGTGCCCGGCGAGACGACGATGGTGGTCGGGAAGACGCGGCCGCCCGTCACCGTCATGCGGATCGCTTCACCGGCGGCGGCATTGCCGCTCGAGGTCGCCGCGATGCAGAGATCGCGTGAAGGATTCGCGGAGAGGACGCGGAACTGGGCCTGGACGGACGGCGACGGCTCGCGCCAGGTCCACCGGTGCGACTCGGTCTTCGCCGCCTCGGCGTACACCTCCGGCAAGAGCTTGTCTTGACCGGTGATCTTGCCCTTCACGTTGGGTGCACCGGCTTTCCCGGTGACCGACAGGAGGGCAGAGGCACTGAGAATCCCAAGGGCAAGCCGCGTTCGCATGGAGGACCGGACGAGGGTAACCCAAAAACGCTATCCTCTTCCATGTGCTGATCGAGGACGAGCCGCCGCACGACCCGGCCGCCGGTGCCGACGTGCAAGAGGAGGAGGCGCCGCCCAGCTCGACGCTCTTGCTCCCGCCGGTCCAGCTGGAGCCGCGCGGCGAACGCCCGGAGCCGCTCGTCTTCCGCCAGGGCGCGCACCCGCCGTTCGGCATCCGCTGGTACGGGGTGACCTCACTATTCGGTCATCTCAGGAATTTTACCGCGAGAGCGATCGCGACGGAGTCGGTCGACTCGCGGGACTGGATGCGGCCCAACCCGCCCGCCGACCTCCTCGGGGCCTCCCTGGGGGTCCTGGGCCAGAAGGCGCCCTTCGGGCCGACCCTGGTGGAGGCGCTCGGCCGCCCGGTCTGGATCGACTTCGTCGCCGACACCGGTGACGACCGCGACGTGAGCGCGGCGGTGGGCGGGATGCTCGCCTCGACCTACGACGTCGACGACGGCGGCGGCGGCCGCCGCTTTCTCCCGCGCGGGGACGTGCTGCTGTTCGGCGGCGACGTCGCCTACCCGGTCGCGACCGCCGACGAGATCTACAAGCGCCTCGTGCTCCCGTGGAACGAGCAGCTCCGCAAGAAGCTCGCGAGCTCGCGCAAGCGCGTGGTGCTCGGCGTGCCCGGCAACCACGACTGGTACGACGGGCTCGACGGCTTCGGTCGCCTCTTCCGCCGCCGCGCCGACGAGCCGTTCCGCACGGACGACAAGGACACGACCCCGCGGCTCGGCAAGCAGCTGCGCAAGCGCACGGGCCGGAAGATCGGCCTCGTCGCGCGCCAGCTGCACCTCGACGAGGTGGGCAGCCTCTACGGCGGGCTCGTGAGCTTCTTCCGCTCGGTGCGCGCGTTCTTCAGTGGGGTCGCCATCAAGCGCCGGCGCCGCCTTGTGCTGCGCGGCTACGTACCGGTGCAAGAGGCGAGCTATTTCGCGCTGCCGCTGGCGCCGGGGCTCGACCTGTTCGGCGCCGACCGGCAGCTCGGTCGCGTCGACTTCCGACAGCGGTCGTACTTCTCCAAGTGGCGGAAGAAGCACCCTGACCGCGCGGTGCTGTTCGTGGCCGGCGATCCGGCGCTCGCCTACGGCGCGCGCAACGATCCGGGCTGGCGCATGCTCGCCGCCTGCCGCCTCAGCATGGAGCGCGATCGCGTCTTCTTCCTCGCCGGCGACTTCCATCACTACGAGCGCCGCAGCGTGAAGAAGTCCCTGCACGTCATCGCCGGAGGCGGCGGCGCATTTTTGCATGGTACACGCATCGGCCCTTACCCGAAGGACTACGGCGAGCCGCAGGTCGCGTATCCGAGCGGGGCGGCGTCGCGCAAGCTCGTCGCCCAGGTCCCCGTCAAGCTGATGGTGGGCCGCGCGGGGTGGCTCGTGCACCTCGCGCTGGCGCTGCTCGCGGCGATCGAGCTCGCGGCGGCGCGGTCGGGGACGAGCGCGCTCGTCGCGACGTCGCTGCTGCTCTCGCTCTTCCTCTCCTTCGCGCTCTACTTCGTGGCGCACGAGGGACAGGCCAAACGATCGATCGCCATGCTCGCGACGCCGTTCGGGGTGGGGCTCGGGCTCCTGCCGATGGCGCTCCGGCTCTCGGTCGAGCGCCTCCCCGCGATGGCCGGCGACCCGGCGGTGATGATCGCGACCGCGTTCGTGGGATCGCTGATCTTCGGCTTCTACCTGATGTTCCTCGCGGTGATGGGGCTCGAGCACCAGCAGGCGTTCACGGTGCTCGGACATCCCGGCTTCAAGCATTTCGTTCGACTGTGCGTTCATGCCGATGGGCGCGTCGAGGCGTGGACGATCGGCAAGGACGACATGCTCTCGGACACGCCGCCCCTGCTCATCGATCGCTTCGAATGGCAGGCACGCGAAGGGGTCACGGGGCCGACGCGATCGTGATCACGAAGCGCGGGTCGAGCAGGTAGCCGTAGACGGCGACGCGGACGCGCGCGCCGCCAGCGTCGGCGAGCACGCGCTCGCCGGGCCACCCGAGCGCGAGGAGCGCCGCGGCGTCGAGCGTGGCGCCGGCGCGGCGGGTCTTGCCCAGATCCGAGCTGGCGGTCGATGGCGTCGAGCGTGCTGGCCCGACCGACGAAGCGACCGAGGGGCGGCACGAGGTTCGTCTGGCGCAGGCGCGCGCGCATCGGGAGAGGACAGCCACCAGCTCGGAGCGCCGAGTCGAGCCCGCGCGCGCCGCCCGGCGATTTTACCTGGCGCTTATTGACAGATGATATTACCCGGGCAATATGGTCAGGGATGCCGGACGAGCCGAAGTTCACGGTCTTCCTAGGAAATCGCTGCCTCCTTACCGCCCCCTTGCGAGAGACCCTCACTTCAACCAAGGAGCGTTTCGACCGGGATCCGGGGGAGAACCTCCTCATCTTCGAGGAGCGCACCGGCCGCCAGGTCGATTTCGACCTCCGCGGCCCCCTCGAGCAGGTCCTCGCGCGGGCCACGCCCGAGGTCATCAAGGCCGGACCGGGCCGCCCCAAGCTCGGGGTGGTCTCGCGGGAGATCTCCCTCATGCCCCGCCACTGGGAGTGGCTCGAGCAGCAGCCCAACGGGATCTCCGCCGCGGTCCGACGGCTCGTCGAGGAGGCGCGCAAGCGCGACCCCGGCGGCCAGGAGGCTCGGATCGCGCGCGAGAACACCTACCGCTTCATGTCCGCGGTTGCCGGTGATCTGCCCTCCTTCGAGGAGGCCGCGCGCGCCCTCTTCGCCAAGAACCACGAGCGCTTCGCCGAGATCATCGCCGGCTGGCCAGTCGACATCCGCACCCAGCTCCTCCGCTTGCTCCAGCCATGAGTCGCCCCGCTCCCCTTCTCACCGAAGGCGCCGTCGGCAAGACGGTCCTCGTCTCTCTCGCTCCCCATCCTCGGCGCAAACGTCCTCCAGTCCCTCAACGGATCGGTCAACTCGATCTCGGTCGAGTCGCTTCCTCGGCAGCGTCGCGCTCACCGCGACCTCCAACGCCAACACCGTGATGTTCTTCCTCATCAGCATGGTGTTCGGCGTCGGCATGGCGGGCTCGATCCTCGTCGGGCAGGCGATAAGCGCGGGCGACCTTCTTCTTCCTCCTGTCGATCGGCGTCTCGGTCCTCGGCTTCGTCTTCGCGCCGCAGCTGCTCCGTCTCATGCGGACGCCCGCCGACGCGTTCCCCTTCGCCGTCTCCTACCTGCGGATCGTGCTCGTCGCGATGCCGTTCATCTTCTCTTACGCCTTCGTGACCCTCATGCTGCGCGGAGCGGGCGACGCGGGCCCCCCTCGTCTTCTCGGTGCCGTGCGTGGGCCTCGACATCGCGTTGAACCCGCTCTTCATCTTCGGCGTAGGCCCGCTCCCGAAGCTCGGGATCGCCGGCGCCGCGGCCTCCACGCTGATCGCCAACGTCGTCGCCCTCGTCGCCTATCTTTACTCTTCGGCGTCTCCCTGGTCCTGTCGAGCGTGGTGCGGACCACGGCCGCGGTGCTTGAGCCGCTCGCCATTCTCTTCGAGCCCGTATGTGAAGCGTGCAGGCGGTCGAATGCTCGCCGGCGCGCGCAGTTTGTGGGGCCGCCGGGCGTCGACCGCGACGAGCCCGCGATCTTCTTCCACGTCCGTCGCCGATTCCACGACGCCGCGTTCTGCCCCTGGATGGTCGTGACCGATGACGTCGGCCATCATCGTCGGTCGCGAGCTGCTCGACTATTCGAAGAAGCTCGCGCGCGTGACGTTCGACGTCGGTGACGGCGGCGAAGAAAGCGTCGTGCGGGCCGAGGTCGAGCGACGCGGAAAGGTCCTCGTGCGGCTCACGGGCCGGGTCGGCGAGACGGTGGACGAGGCGCCGCCCATGCTCGGCCAGCGCTTCCTCAACGTGCGCGGCGCGCTGGGCCTCGGCGCGCCGCGGCTCGTACCGTTCCGTCCCCGCGAGCGGATCCGCAGCGTTCGGCGCGCGAGCGCCGCCCTCCAGATCGAGCGCCACGAGCGCGAGGCCCGGTCGCGATCGGCTCGCCGAGCGCGGTCTCGGCGCAGTGCTGGGCGCCCACCTCTACCGCACGCAGCGCGGTCGCCGCCTTCGCGCTGAAGAGTCTCGGCGCGCGCTGGCTCTAGCGCAGGCTGCTGCTGCCGACCGGGAACACGAGCGCGAAGCGCGCGCCGCCGCCCTCGTCACGCTCGGCGCGGATCTCGGCGTGATGGTTGTCCATGATGTTCTTCACGATGGACAACCCCAAGCCCGTGCCGCGGCCGTCGACCTTGGTGGTGAAGAACGGCGCGAAGATCTGCGCGAGGTGGTCGAGCGCGATCCCGTGGCCGTTGTCGGTCACCATCACGAGGAGGTGCTGGCCGTCGTTGGTCAGCTCGGTCGAGACCACGAGGCGCCCGCCCTCCGCGGGCATCGCATGGCAGGCGTTCGTGAAGAGATTCACGAACACCTGGACGAGCTGCTCGTGCATCCCGCGCACCGGCGGAACGCCGTCCGCGAAGCGCCGCTCCACGTTCGCGCCGTGCTGCGCGAGCACGTGCTCACAGAACGCGAGCGCCTGCTCGATCACCGTGCGCACCGACACCGGCACCGGCACCTCGCTCGACGGCCGGGCGTACGCGACGAGATCACGCGTGAAGCGGAGAATGCGGCTCGCGGATTCGCCGATGCGCCTGAGCCGCTCGAGGCTGTCGCGGTCACCCGTCTCCTCCTGCTTGCGGATCAGCCAGTCGGTGTACGCGACGATCGACGTCAGCGGATTGTTCAGCTCGTGCACGACGCCGGCCGCGATCTGGCCGAGGCTCGCGAGCTTCTCGGCCTGCACCATGTGCAGGTTCAGCGCACGCAGCTCGCGCGCATCGGACGTCGCCTTCGCGTGACCACGGGCAAGACCGAGACCGCGGCCCATGGCGAGCGCGGCGCGACGCACCACGTGCATCATAGGTGAGTCGTTGTCCTCGAGCTGCGCGTCGTCGCTCGCGAGGTGGAGGGTCGACTCGCGCTCGACGTCGAGCACGCGCTCGTAGCGGAACCCGGGGAAGAGGCGCGTGGGGTCCATGCCGACGCCGCGGCGCTCTTCCCCTTCCGGGGTGTACTTGAAGAGCTGCTGCTCGACCGGACCGGGCGTGCGCGACGCGCGCAGGTCCGAAGAGGACGACGGCGGCGCATCGGGCAAGAGCGGCGGCACGAGGCAGGCACCCACGCCACACCCGGGGAAGATCTCGCCGAGCGAGCGCACCATGAACTGCACGACCGCAGTCTCGCCCTCGCCGACCGGCATCTCGCACGCGGCGACGACGAGGCGATCGAGCCACGCGGCTTCCACGTCCACGGTGCTCGACGACACCACCGATTCCCGACTGATCGGCACCGACGACACCGTGACGCGCTCCTGATTCTCGATCGGCATGCTGCTCGTACGCACGATGCCGCTCGCGTCGAGGTCGTCGAGCTCGGCGCGACTCATCGGTCGGGCCCCCGCTCCGCTTCCACCACCACCGGGGGATGCGAGGTGCGTTCGGCCGTGGGCGCGCCCTCTTCGCTCGCACGATCGAGATCGAGGATCTTCTGCTTGCCCACGTAGCTCTTCGTTTCGTACTTCGTGATCTTGCCGATCTTCCGGACGATCTCGGCCATGCGCTCCGCCTCGCCCTCGATCACCTCGGCGGCCGACGAAGCCGGGGTGCCGGCGGTGAGGAGCCGGCGCAGGAGCGTGGCGTAGTTGAGGACGCTCGTGAGCGGCTGGTTCAGCTCGTGGGCGGCGGCTCCGGCGAGCTCGGCGACGATCGCCTGGCGCTCCTGCGCGAGGATCTGCTCCTGCGCCTGCTGGAGGCGCTGCTCCATGCGCATCTTCTCGCGAAGGTCGGTGAAGATGCCGACGCTGCCCACCGCGACCTCGCCCTCGAAGATGAGCGCTCCCGAGAAGGAGACGGGGACCGACGCGCCGTCGGAGTCGACGATGTCGACCTTGAGGCCCTCGATCCGACCGCCGCCCGCGCGGATCATGCGCATGATCTTCTGCGCCGTTCCCTCGGGGTAGAGCGTGCGCACGTTCGTGCCGACCACCGCGGTCGACTGGCGGCCGTAGATGCGCTCGGCCGCGCGATTGAACAGAACCACGCTGCCCTTCAGGTCGGCGCTGATGATCGCGTCCACCGACGAGTCGATGACGCGCTGGAGGAAGTCCTTCGTCTTGACGAGCTCGGCTTCGACCGCGCGCTGGTGGGTGACGTCGCGGAAGGAGCAGAGAACCGCGCCGTCCTCGCGGAGCACGCTCGCGAAGCTGACGTTCACGATCAGCGTGCGTTGGTCGCGCGTCTTGATCTTGATGTCGACGTCCTTCGGGTAGCTGCCCGCCTGGAAATCGTTGCGGAGATCGGAGGCGCGGCTCGCCTCCTCGCTGGCGAAGATGTCTCCGAGGCGACGACCGCGGAGGTCCTGCTCCTCGTAGGCGGTGATCTCGCGCGCCTTGGGGTTCGAGAAGAGCAGACGGCCCTCGGCATCGATGACGACGATGCCGTCGGCCGAGCTGTCGAAGAAGTCCGCGTAGCGCTGGAGCGAACGCATGCGCCGCTCGGCCTCGAAGCGCGCCACGGTGACCTGCTGCGTCTGATCGCGGAGTGACTGGAGCACGCGTGCATTGCGGAGCGCGATGGCCATCGCGCTCGCGATGGTCTGGCACAGGGCCACCTCGCGCTCGCCGAACGCGCCCGCGCGCCTCGAACGAAGAAAGAGCACGCCCATCGGCTTGCCTTCGTAGATTATGGGCAGGATGGACAGGGAGGCGAACGCCGTGCGCCCCTGCCCCGTCGTGCGCACGATCTCCATCAGCGGATGGGTGGCGGCATCCTCGACGACGAGCGGCTCGCCGTTCGTGAGCACCTGCTGGATCTCGGGGTACTTCGTGAGATCGATGGGGAGGTCGCGCAGGTGTTCGTCGTCAGAGGCGGCGACGACGTAGCCGACGTTCTCCTGCTCGCGCACCAGGACGATCGACACGCGATCGATCTTCGCGACGTCGGCGATGCGCTGCACGACCGTGAAGAGGATGCCGCGGAAGTCGAGGTTCGAGGCGAGCGCCTGCGTCAGCTCGAGGACGACGCTCGCGTCCTTCTCCTTGCGCGCCAGCTCGTCCATCGCGGCGCGGAGCCTGAGCTGGCCGCGCACGCGCGCGACGAGCTCGACGGGCTTGAACGGCTTCTTCACGAAGTCGTCGGCGCCCGCCTCGAAGGCCTTCGCGATCTCGTCCTCGGCGTCGAGCGCCGTGAGCACGACGACGGGGAGGTCCCGGGTCTCGGGGCGCGCGCGCAGAATGCGCAAAATCTGATAGCCGTCGGGCGCGGGCATCACCAGGTCGAGCAGCACGATCGAGGGATGGACCTTCTCGATCTGAGCCAGCGCCTCCGCGCCTGACCCAACGGCGACGTGATCGAGCTTCGCGCTCGAAAGCGCTTGCCCGAGGACATGGCGACTGACCATGTCATCGTCGACGACCAAGACGGGCCCGCCGCTCACAGTGAAAGTCTATCGGTCCGGGCCCGCCACAAGCAAACGCATAGCGCGAGAGATTTGCGGAGAGCGCGGCAGGAATCGATCCGCGCTTGCGTATCAGCGTTCGCACCTCACGAAACGCTCACGAAAAAGGCTTCCCCATGCGCAAGAACCTGCTCGCGGGCTCCATTCTCAGCGGCCTCATCCTCCTCGTCGGCTGTGGCGGCGGCGCCAAGGGCGGCGAGGATCCCAAGTCTCCGTCGGCCAAGGCGTCGGTCGAGCTGGCTCCGATGGGCGAGCTGAAGGCCATCCCCGTGGACCTCGACGCCGAGGTGGCCGCCCTCACGAAGCCGGTCGACGACATCCACGCGGCGATCGACGAGATCGGCGCGCTCCCCAAGAAGCATGGCCTCGCGGCCGCCGAGATCATGGGCATGGCGAAGGCCACGTTCGACAGCGGGAAGGTGGAGCTGAAGCTCAAGGCGGACGTGGGCGCGGAGAAGGTGCCGGTCCTCGCCTCGAAGGTGACTGCCTCGGCCACGGCGGCCTCGGCGAACCCGTTCGGCAGCGCCGACGCGAAGGCGAAGGGCACCGCGGATCTCGCGAACGTGAAGCAGGTGCAAGCCGACGCGATGAAGTCGATCAACGACCTGCAGGCGAAGCTCGCGGGGATCCCCGCGATGGCGACGAAAGCGCTCGCCAAGGCAAGCGCTTCGTTCGCGGCGGGGTGAGCGCCGCGCTAGGGTGAGCGCGTGTGGCGCGCGCTCGCCGTGGGGTTGCTGGCCGCGGCGGTGGCGTGCTCGCGGCGGGAGCCTCCGTCGGTTGGTGCTGCGCCCGAGGGCGGAGGCGATCGCGACGGCGCAGGCGATCGCGACGGCGACGGCGATCGCGACGGCGCGCTGGAGGACGGGGCGGACGCGGGCGCCGAGCGCGTGCTCGACGGGGTCCCTGCGCTACTCGAGCTGGCAGGCAAGGCCGGGGTCGTGGCGGTGCCGCTCGGCGCGCTGCGACCGCGGCCCATCATGATCGCGTTGCACGGCGGGAGCGACCGGCCCGAGTGGGCCTGCAACGCATGGCGCGGGATCACGGGCGGCTATCCCGTGCTCGTGTGTCCGCACGGTGTCGGGACCAACGAGTCGAGCCTCGCGTGGTCGTCGCCCGCGGACACCAAGCTGCGCGTGGCGCGCGCCATCGCGGCGGCCAGGGAAGCCCTCGGCCAGTGGGTGCTGGAGACGAGCACCGTCGTGCTCGTCGGCTTCTCCATGGGCGCGACGCAGGCCGCGCTGCTCGCGCGCGGCGAGCCGCGACGCTACCGCCGCCTCGTGCTCGCGGAGTCCGCGTACGCGCCCGAGCCGGCGATGGCATTCGCCAGGCCGTGGGCCGCGGGCGGCGGCGAGCGCGCGATCTTCCTTTGCACGACGCTCGGCTGCGAAGCGACGTACCGCACCGCCGCCCGCAACGTCGCGCGGCAGGGCGCGCCCGCGCGGCTCGACCTCGCGGGCACGAACGCGCATGGCATGTGGGACGCGGTCGTGCAGTCGATGCGACGCGACTGGCCCTGGCTCGTAGAGGGCGCCGAAGGCTGGGAGGCGTACGCGCCGCCGCCGGAGGAAGGGCTGCCGGGCAAGACCGAGACGTTCGATGCGCCGTGAGCCGCGGGCGCAGGCGCGCCGGTACTACTCGTCGAACAGCTTCTTCTGCATCGCGGCCACATCGCCCCCGAACGGGAGCTGCAGGTGCTCGTACGCCCTGCGGGTCGCGACGCGACCGCGCGTGGTGCGTCCGAGATAGCCCTGCTGGAGGAGGTAAGGCTCGTAGACGTCCTCGATGGTGTCACGCGGCTCGCCCAGCGCAGCGGCAAGGGTCTCGACGCCCACCGGGCCGCCGTCGTAGTCGACGATGATCACGCGCAGGAGCCGGCGATCCATCTCGTCGAAGCCGGCGCTGTCGATGTCGAGGCGCTCGCTCGACTTCGTGACGATGGCGTCGTCGATCTTGCCCGAGCCGATGACCTCCGCGAAGTCGCGCACGCGCCGGAGCAGGCGGTTCGCGATCCGCGGCGTGCCGCGGGCGCGCTTCGCGATGCCGAGCGCGGCGCTCTTCGCGATCTCGACGCCGAGGAGCTTCGCGCTGCGCTCGACGATCTTGGCGAGATCCTCGACGGAGTAGAAATCGAGCCGGATGATCTGGCCGAAGCGCGAGTGGAGAGGCGCGGTGAGGAGCCCGGTGCGCGTGGTGGCGCCGATGAGCGTGAACGGCTGGACCGGGATCTGGATCGAGGAGGCAAAGGCGCCGTCGCCGGTCATGACGTCGATGCGGAAGTCCTCCATCGCGGGATAGAGGCTCTCCTCGACGACCGGGTTCAGGCGGTGGATCTCGTCGATGAAGAGGATGTCGTTCTTGCCGAGCTTCGTGAGGAGCCCGGCGAGCGCGCCCTTGTGCTCGACGACGGGGCCGTTCGTCATGTGCAGCTCGACGCCCATCTCGTGCGCGAGGATCTGCGCGAGCGTGGTCTTTCCGAGGCCGGGCGGTCCGGAGAGCAGGAGGTGATCGAGCGGCTCGCCGCGGCGACGCGCCGCCTCGACGAACACGCGGAGGTTGTCCTTGTGCTTCGTCTGGCCGATGTAGTCGTCGAGGTTCTTCGGGCGGAGCGCGCGCTCGAAGCGAACGTCCTCGCCCTGAGGCGCGGCGTCGAGCGCGCGAGGCTCACGCTCGTCCACCACCTCGGTGCGCTTGACCATGGCGGCAGTCTACTGCGTCCCTGTCGCGACGAGGCTCGCGATGCGGTCGCGCAGCCCGCGGTTGGCCTCGAGGAGCTTGCCGCGGAGCGTGAACGTGCCGTCGGGATCGAGCTTGCTGCCGTGGATCTTGATCTTCACGGCGAGGGGCGGCTCGGAGACGAGCGTCGCCTCGAGACGCGAGCCGGGAGGCGAAGGAATGGTGGAGCGGAGCGTCACGGCGTCGTCTGCGACGAGGAGGAAGGAGGCGGTGCCGCCCTTCACGAACGTCACGTGCGCCTTCATCCGCGCTCCTTGCGTGCGCGCCCCATCGCGACCTTCGCCTCGCGGTCGGCGGTCTTCGCCTTGATGTCGGCGCGCTTGTCGTGGCTCTTCTTGCCCTTCGCGAGGCCGAGCTCGACCTTCACGTGGCCATGCCGCCAGTAGAGGCGCACCGGGACGAGCGTGTAGCCATCCCGCATGATGGCGCGCTCCATCTTCGCGATCTCGGAGCCGTGCACGAGCACCTTGCGCGAGCGGCGCGGCTCGTGCGGAAAGGACTTCGCTTGCTCGAAGGGGGCGACATAGAGCTGCTTCAGCCAGAGCTCCCCGCGCTCCACCGTGGCGTAGGCGTCGACCATCTCGACCTTGCCCGCGCGCATCGACTTGACTTCGCTCCCGACGAGCACGAGGCCTCCCTCGAACTTCTCCTCGATCGCGTAATCGAAGCTCGCGCGACGGTTATTGATGATGATCTTCTCGATTCCATCATCGGTGGTCTTTTTCTTCGGAGGCGCTGCCATGTCGCGGGACCGGGCACTTTAGCGTAGATCGCTCGCATGTCGTCATCCGATGCCTTCCGTCCGCGCCGGCTGGTCAAACTCGAGGGGCGGCGCGCCGATCCGGTGGCCGACCACGGCGGCGTGTTCCAGGTGCAGCGCGTCGCCTACGCGCCGCCGCTGGCGCACGACGTCTTCGTGTTCGCGGCGCCCGACTGGTGCAACGTGCTCGCCGAGACCGACGCCGGCGAGCTGGTGTTCGTCTGGCAGTACCGGTTCGGCAGCGATGCGCTGTCGCTGGAGGTGCCGGGAGGCGTCGTCGATCCGGGAGAGGCGCCGATCGAGGCGGCGCGACGGGAGCTGCGCGAGGAGACGGGCTACGAGGCGGAGACGTTCGAGCTGGTATCGGTCGTGGAGCCGAACCCTGCGCTCCAGGGCAATCGCTGCTATACTTTTCTGGCCCGAAGCGTGCGCGCGACGGGGCAGACCGCCTTCGACGAGCTCGAGGATCTCGAGACGGTGCTCGTGCCGCGGGCCGCAATCGCGCCGCTCATCGACGACGGCATCGTCACGCATGCGCTGGTGGTGGTGGCGCTGGAGGCGTACCTCCGCAAGCACGTCGTCAGAGGAGGTCCTTGAGATCCTTCGCGTCGACCTCGGGCAGCATGGGGTCGCGCAGCAGCTCGAGGAGGTAGGACTTGAGCGGCTCGGCGGCAGCGTCGGAGCGACCGATGAGCACGGCGCGGGCCTCGTTGCCCATGACGCTGAAGAGCGCTCGGGATGCGGCGAGGACGGTGACGTCGTCGAGCGACGGATCGCGGACCAGCTGGACGAGGATCGGGACGGCGACGGCGCGGGCGTCGAGCGTCACGAACTCGAGGGCGGTGACCGCGGTGACGAGCAAGCGATGACCGGTGACGACCTGCCGCGTGAGGATGGGAAGGAGGCGGCGGACCACGTGCTCGTCGACGGCGCCGATCTCGCGCAGGCCGGCGATGGCCGCGCCGCGCACGCCGTCGTCGTCGGTATCGAGGAGCGCGAGCAGCATCGGAGCGGCGCGCTCGGCCCAGAGGCGGCCGAGCGCCTGCGTGGCGGCGCGGCAGAGGGCAGGCTCGGTAGCGCGGACGTACTTCGCGACGAGGTGGCCGGCGGCCTCGTCGCGGAGGGTCGGAACGCAGAGGAGCAAGTCCTCCGCGAGATCGGCGCCGAGGGGATGGCCTCCGGTGAGGGCAGCGGTGGGAATGCGCTCGAGCGCGGCGCGGACGACGGGCCAGGCGGCCTCGCCGATGCCGCGCATGGTCTCCACGAACGGAATGCGTGCGGACTGGGAGGCAGCGACCTTCACGCGGGCGCCGTAGAGCGCGTAGGCGCCGCCGATGCCGGCGTCGAGCAGGAGGGCTTTCGCGGCGTCGCGGTGGTCGTCGTCGCGGGTGAGAAGTCGCTCGGCGATGGGGGCGAGGAGCGTGGGGTCGGCGAAGACGTGGGCGGCGGCGGCCGCGCGCGCGCGGATGGCGGCGTGTCGTTGGTCGTCGGTCGCGATGCCGTGGATGGTGCTCGAGACGGCGCGGAGGGTGCGGGCGTCGGACTGCTGGGCGAGGAGACGGGCAGCGCCTTCGACCTCACCGAGCATCTTGTCGACGATGCGAGCGTCGCGCTTTTCGAGGAGCTTCGTGAGCCACGTCTTGGGGTCGCGCGAGAGGGAGAGGGAGACCTCCTGGGCACGCTTTTCGCCGCTCGCCATGCCCTGGAGGAAGCTGGAGTAGCTGTCCTGGGTGTCCTCGAACCACGCGGCGCGGCCCGAGGGAGCGGCGGCGATCACGGGGGGCTCGACGTCCTGCATCGTGGTCGAGGAGCGCGTGACGACCATGGGCGCGGAGGACGACGCGGGCGCGGCGGGCGATTCGATCATCGAGGCCTCGGCGGCGAGATCGAAGCTGGAGGCCTCGCGGCGGAGGGACTTGAGGTCGAGGCGGAGGGCACGCGCGGATTCGTAGCGGTCGTCGCGCACCTTCTTGAGGGCCTTCTGGACGATGGGCTCGAGGCGCGGGTCGACGTCGGCGCGGAGTGACGCGAGCGGGGCGGGCGTCATCGTGAGATGGCGGTTGATGACGACGATCGGTTTGTCGGAGAGGAACGGGACGGTGCCGGTGGCGAGCTCGTAGAGCATGATGCCGCAGGCGTAGACGTCGGTGCGGGCGTCGAGCTCGTCGCCGCGGCACTGTTCGGGGGACATGTAGACGGGGGTGCCAGCGAAGCGTTCGGCGGCGGCGTCGGAGCTGCGGAGGAGGGCGAGGCCGAAGTCGCAGACCTTCACCTGCTCGAAGGGCCGGCCGTCGTCGTCCTGGCGCATGACGAGGACGACATTGTCGGGCTTGACGTCGCGGTGGATGATGCCGCGGGCGTGGGCCTGACCGAGGCCGGCGCAGACCTGCATCATGATGTCGGCGATGCGCTTCGCGGACATGGGCCCTTCGGTGTAGAGGGCGTCGCGAACGGAGCGGCCGGCGACGAACTCCATGGAAAGGTAGAGGAGGCCGTCGGGCTCCTGTCCGAAGTCGTAGACGCGGACGAGGTTGGGGTGGTCGAGGCGGCTGGCCGCGAGGGCCTCGGCGTAGAAGCGGCGGCAGAACTCGACGTCGTGCTGGAAGGACTCGTGGAGCACCTTGACCGCAACGTGGATGCGGAGCTCGCGATGGAGCGCCTTGTAGACGGCGCCCATCATCCCTTTGCCGACCAGCGACTCGATCTGGAGCTTGCCCGCGGCGAGGGTGCGACCGATGAGGGGATCGCCGGAGCTGGCAGGAGCGGGCGGCCGGGCGCCTCCAAGCTCGGCGCGGTGCTCGAGGGAGAGATGGATCGGGGTGGGCCGGCGGGCGGTGCCGGCGGCAATGCGTTCTGACGGAGAAATTGGCTTCGGCGCCTCCTCGATCGCGATCTCGAAGTTGACCAAGACCTCCTCCACGGTCGGCACGCGGAGCGACTCAGCCTCCGCCTCGTCGATGAGCGAGAGGCGCAACGGGAAGCCGTGCTCGGTCGGCGGTCCCGTCGGCTCGGCGATCAACCGGAGAGGCCGGGGGGACGTCGGCGTGTAGACCTCGAGGAGATGGCGCGACGCGTCGACCGGTGCCGACACGAGCGGAACCCACGCCTCTTCGTTGTCGCGAGCGACGGCTTCGAGGAAGTCGCGCGCGGACTCCTCGAGCAAGTCGGCGACGAGCACTGGCAGGAGGTCGGACAGCAGCGATCCACGCTTTCATTCCGCGCCCTGACGGTCAAGGAGCGGCGTGGGCGTCCACCACCTCATCAGTAAGCGTCGATCAGTTCCGCGTCCACGATGTCGTCGTCGTTGTCCGCCGCGCCGCTCAGCAACGCTTCATCGAGGTTCGCGATCGTCGGCAGGCCCTCGAGATCGTGCAGGTCGTCCGGCTGGATTGGCGAAGCGACCGGCATGATCGCATGGGGGAGCTCATGCGTGATTTCCGCGTCGTTGCCCCACTCGCAGTCGAGCGCGCGCTTGAGAAACACGCGCCCATCGCCCACGCCAAGAGCGAGGGCGACGCGGCGCAGATCGAAGGCAAGCGCGCTCGCATTCGGATAACGCTCGGTGGCGTCGCAATGGATCGAGCGCAGCAAGACGTGAACGAGCGCTTCCGGTAGGTGCGGCTGAAAAGAGATCGGCTGGACGAAGCCCTCGCGCGCGAGGCGCACCGCTTCCGCGTTGGTGACGTCGCGCGGGAAACGAGGCCCGACGAAGAGCTCGCGGAGGACGACGCCGAGTGAGAAGACGTCCGATCGACTGTCCCCAGGCGCGCCTCGAGCCACCTCGGGGGCCATGGTCGACGTGCGGTGGGTGACGGAGCGAAGGCTCCGGATGCTCGACGACGCCCCCAACGCCATGGAGGTCTCGAAGTCGCCGACCTTCACCTCGCCGCGCCAGCTCAGAAGGACTTTGCGCGGCCCGAGACCGAGATGCAGCATCCCGAGCTGTACTCCCTCGTGATCGCGCGCCGTACGCGCCCCGGCGAGCGCTTCGGCCATCTCGGAGCCAATAAAGAGAGCGAGGTCGAGCGGCAGTCGGCTGGACTTGGCGGCGTAGCGATCGAGAAGAGTGCGAAGACTCACGCCCTCGACGAGCTCGAGGACGAAGAACGGCTGGTTCAGCCACCGGCCGACGTCGTAGAGCTCGACGACGTTCGGATGCCTGACGCAGGCGCCGCGCCGCGCCGCCCGTGCGGCAGCATCGAGGGCTTGGTCTGCGTCGTCGCTGGCGACCGTCCCGAAAAGCTTGACGGCGACCAAGCGACGGAGTCCCGCGCCGCTCTCGAGGATCGCGCGATGGACGACAGCGGACGCGCCGCGCCCCAGAACGTCGAGCAGGCGAGCACGGCGGCCATCGCCGACCTCCAACAAATCAACGGACGGAGGCAGCGGTCGGGGGGCTCGCATGGGCAGGCTGCCTTCGTCCTCTGCAACGAGCGCACCGCGAACGAGGCACGACGTTTCAACGACGAAACGGCGGTTCGACCGACTGGTCGGATCGGTGCGGATCCAGAACGCGGATCCATCTTATTTTCCAAGCCCTTAGGAGCGGATGTGGGCAGCTGTCAGAGACGATTCCGTGCTACGAAAGAGCGATGCGCGTGGCACCACGACCGCGGCTTCATTTGTTCGTCTGCGCAAACCGTCGAGAGGGTTCGGCGCTGGGGCCGGGATGTGGAGAGCGTGGTGACGCCCTCTACGATGCGCTGAAGCGCGAGGTCACGCGTACGCGCCGGGTTGCGGAGGTCTGGGTGACCAAGACGCACTGCCTCGGTATCTGCCCGGAGGAGGGCGCAACAGTCGCTCGCTACCCGTCCGCAGAACCCATCGTCTCGGATGTTGGCCTCGACGACGTCGCCGCTTTGCTCGAGCAAGGTCAGGGCGATGATGGCGCGTGGGAGGCCGTAGAACGCGAGCTCATGAACATCGAAGAGCTCCAGACCTCCAAAGTGCTCGACCTCGCCCGGCGACTGAAGCCGGGCCTCACCCTCGAGGACGTGCAGAATCCGCACGACTTCCCGGAGCTCGATGACGCCGATTGGCACTACGCCGATGGCATTCTGACCGGAATGAAGAGCGTGACGATGGCGCTGCGCGCGTTGAGGCAGCGTCTGAGGGATGGCAGCTGATGGCGAAGAAGAAGGAAAAGAAGAAGGACGAGGAGCCGCAGCTTCCCAAGTTCGGCGGCTTTCATCCGCTGGCGGGCGGCCTGCAGGGCTTCAAAGCCCAGCTCGACGTGGACCAGCGGAAGGCCGACGAGCTCCGAAAGGCCGCACAGGTCAAGGGGCAGCCCCTCCCGCCTCAACGCGCGCCAGTGCCGACGCCACGTCGCGAGCCCGCGGCCCGCCCCTCGCCCAGCGCAGCAGACGACGACCTCAGCTTTCATCGGATGATGTCCGGGGTCACACCTCTGGAAAGAGGTGTGACTGCTCGCATCCCCCGCACCTCTGAATTCAACCAAGGTGGTCAGCAATCGACTGCGGCCGACGTCAAGGCACGCGCTGTGGTCGAGGCCGAGAAGGCACTCAACCACCTGCATTCCCTGATCGAGGACGTCGCAAGGTTCGAAGTCTCGGACGATGGCAAGCGCGTCGAAGGGCGACGCACCGATGTACCGCCAGACCTCGTGCGCAGCCTCCGGCGGGGTCTCCTGCCGATCGACGCCCGGCTCGATCTGCACGGCCTGACCGCGAGCCAGGCGCAGGAGTCGCTCGCTGGATTCCTGCGGACGATGCGTGCGCGGAGCGAACGCTGCGTCCTCATCATCCACGGTAAGGGCGAGCGAGACGCCGCCGCTGGCGTGTTGCGCGGAGAGATCGCCGCCTGGCTCTCACAGAGCAAGTCACGGGAGCACGTGGCAGCATTTGCAACCGCCCGCGACGATGACGGTGGCGAGGGCGCCGTCTACGTCGCACTGCGGAGGTAGATTCACGGTGACGCAATGCGGCGGTTCTTCCGGGTGGCCCCACGCGTTTTCCAAGACTAGTGTCCGCGCTGGTCTGTCCCGCCTCCACTGATAGAGAGCATTCCGATGGTCGACAAGGTTCAGAAGATCTGGCTCGACGGAGAGATGGTGAACTGGGACGACGCCCACGTTCACATCCTCACGCACTCCCTCCATTACGGCCTCGGCGGCTTCGAGGGAATTCGTGCCTACAAGCGCGAGAACGGCAAAACTGCGATCTTCAAACTGCGCGAGCACATCGATCGGCTTTTCGACACGTGCAAGCTAACGCTGCTCCAGCCAAAGTTCACGCGCGAGCAGATCATGCAGGCGTGCGTCGACACCATCAGGGTCAACGGTATGCCAGAGGGCTACCTGCGGCCCATGATCTTTCTCGGCGAAGGCGCGATGGGAATCTACGCGCCGAACAATCCGGTGCGTGCGACCGTCATCGCGTGGAAATGGGGAGCGTACCTTGGTGACGAGGCGCTCAAGAACGGCATCCGCTGCAAGATCAGCTCGTTCGCGCGCCACCACATCAACGTGAGCTTGGCGAAGGCCAAGATGATGGGGCAGTACACGAATAGTGTCCTCGCGAAGCGCGAGGCAAAATTCGGCGGGTACGACGAGGCGATCCTCCTCGACGTAAACGGGTTCGTCTCCGAGGGCTCGGGAGAGAACATCTTCATCGTGAAGCGGGGCGTGCTTCACACCCCGGACCTGTCGTCGTCAATCCTTGAAGGCATCACGCGCGAGACCATCATCACGCTCGCCGGGGAGGCTGGGCTCGAGGTCCGCGAGGGTCGCATCACCCGGGACCAGCTCTGGCTCGCCGACGAGTGCTTCCTCACGGGAACCGCGGCGGAGATCACCCCTGTACGCGAGGTAGACAACCGCGTAATCGGAGACGGCGTCGTTGGCCCGGTGACGAAGAAGCTGCAGACGCGATTCTTCGACATCGTTCGCGGTGCGGATACTTCTCACGGCGAGTGGCTCACGCACGTCTGAGACTATGCAGGGACGAGCCCGCAGCTGGACGTCCTCGGCTTCGTCAGGACGATGCCCCACACGCGGTAGGTCCCCAGCGGAAATCCGACGTCACTTTCGCCCTCCTGAAGGCGACACCACGCCGCCCGTCTCGCGCGTTGGAACGCGAAGTACGCGAGGATCTCCCTCGCACGTCGGACAGGATTTCGGCACGCGAGAAACGGCCGGCTTTTCCTGCGCTCCTCGACGGACCGCTCGGCTCGTGTCCGCGCACGGCGCGCGCGGTCTTCCTCCACTTGCACCTGGTTGAAATTACGACTGCGTCGTTGGTTGGAATTACGACTGCGCCCGAAGTCACGACTGCGCCCCGGCGGTCTCCGAGCGGCGCGTCTCTCCTCGACGCTCGGCTCCCAGCCAGAGAACTGGCTTGCACGCGCCCCCCTCACGCGACCGTGTGCGTCCATGAAACACAACCACGCAGGTCCCCGGCAGCGCGCCCTTCGCCACGTCTTCGCTCCGTCTCCATGCACCGTTGGTGCAAAGCTCCGCCGAGACTGTGACAGCATCCTTTCACTTGACGGAGGCCTGCATGACCCGACGATTTTCGCCCACGTACGGCTTTCTCACCGCGCTCGCCGCGCTGGTCACGATCCTCTTCGCCTGCGGTAGCGACCCGCCCAAGGCAGGCTTCGGCGACGACACCGACGGCGGCAACGGATTCGATGAAGCCGGCAGCAGCGGCACGCTCGGCAACGGCGACAAGAAGATGCTCGCCTCGATCACCATCGACCCGCCGACCGCATCGCTCGTCGTCGAGAACGGCGGCCCCGCGGCGATCCAGCCCTTCAAGGCCATCCTCCACTACGTCGACAAAACCACCAGCGAGATGACGAACGGCATCTCGTGGACGGCGACGAACCTCCAGGTGGGCAACGTCGGGTCGAACGGCGTTTATACCACCACCGGAAGCGTCGGCGGCGCCGTCAAGATCAACGCCAGCTTCCTGGGCCAGAAGGCCTTCGCGACGCTCAGCGTGAAGCTTCACGTCCTCGAGAACCCGGCCAAGGCCGACGGCCCGACCATGGCCGCCCTGAAGGGAGCATCAACCAAGGACGCCGCCATCCAGTGGGCCTACCCGTACAACGGCACGGTCTTCCCGCGCGGCCTCGGCAGCCCCAAGCTGATGTGGAACAACGGCGGCGCCGCCGACATCTATTACGTACACATCACCAGCTCGACATACGAGCTCGAGTCCTTCAGCACCGTGCCGCCTCCCGCCCGCTACGCGTTCAGCGCCGGCACGTGGCAAAAGTTCGTCGATTCCACCGCGGGCGCCGCGGACCTCACGGTCGCACGCTCTGCAGCAGGGGTCGCGACCATCGCCGCCAAGCACAATTGGTCCATCGCGCCGGCGTCGATGCGCGGCACCATCTATTACTGGGCGAACGCCGTCGGCCGGGTGATGAGGATCAAGCCAGGAGCCACCGCGCCTGACGACTTCAGCGCCGGCACCTTCGGTGCGCTGCCCGACGGCGGCTGCACGATGACGTGTCACACGGTCTCGGCCGACGGCTCGACCATGGTGAGCGGCGGTGACACGCTCGGCGGCTCCTACGATCTCCTCACCAACAAGCCGATCTTCGATCTCGGCGGCGCGCCCGGCAGCGCGCAGAAGCGCGCCTGGTCGAACCCTGCGCTCTCGCCGAACGGCAAGTACCTCGTCGAGAACTCGTCCTTGCTCCCGGGCCCGCCCGGCGCGATGGACGGCCTCTGGAACACGAAAGACGGCACGCGCGTTGCGTCGAGCGGCCTCGACGGGGTTCGTCTCGGCATGCCGAGCTTCTCGCCCGACGCCACGAAGCTCGCCTACGTCGGGATGACCGGCGCTCCCCTGAACGCGCTCAACGTCTTCGATTTCAACCAAGGTACCGCGAAGGTCGGCGCGAGCACGGTGCTCGTCAACCAAGGTGCCGGCCAGCCCATCGCGTGGCCGAGCATGACGCCCGACGCAAAGTGGGCCATCTACCACCGCGGCCCGCTCGACACGCGCGACGGCAACGCCGACCTCTTCTTCGCCAGCACCGTCACCCCGAATGCCGAGGTCCGGCTCGCGAAGCTGAACGGCGACGGCTACCCGTTCGCCGCCGGCAATCGCGACCTCTCGTTCAACTACGAGCCCACGTTCGCGCCCGTACCGTCGGGCGGCTACTTCTGGGTGGTTTTCACGAGCCGCCGGACCTACGGCAACCAGAACGTCGGCGCGAAGGAGGTCGTGAAGGAGCTCTGGGTCGCCGCGATCGACCTCAACCCCGCCGTCGGCGTCGACCCCAGCCACCCCCCTTTCCTCCTGCCCGGTCAGGACGAGAGCTCGATCAACATGCGCGGCTTCTGGGCGCTCGACCCGTGCAAGGGCGACGGCGCCGGCTGCGCCTCGGGCACCGAATGCTGCGGCGGCTTCTGCGACGGCACCGCCAGCGATGGCGGCCTCGTCTGCAAGAGCGCGGGCACGTGCGCGCAGGACGGCGATCACTGCGACAAGACCACGGACTGCTGCAACGCTTCGAGCGGCAGCACGTGCATCAACCATGTGTGCTCCGAGCCCGGACCGAAGTGAGCCGACGCCGCGAGTGAGGTATGCTCGGGCGCCTTGGCGCCCGCATCTAGCCCGCTTCTCTTGCTGCTGATCGGGACGTCACTCGCCGCGTGCGGCGACCCGGCCACGCCGCCGCGCACGCCCGCAACGCCGCTGCCTACCGCCGCTGCGCCGCGCTTTCCCAGCGAGGATGCGTCGTGGGGCCGCTACCACTCCCGGCGCTTCAACCTCTCCTTCCCGCTGCCCGACGGCAAGGCCTGGCGCATCGACGACCACTCGCGCCCTTCCCTCTTCGCGCTCCACGACGCCACGGGGTCGAAGGTCCACGTCCTCACCACGCAGGAGGACGACCTCGTCAATCGGCAGAAGTGCGAGGTCCGCGCGCGTGAGCTCGGCTGGGTCCCATCGAAGACCCTCACCACCGTCGACGACGAGACCACGATCGGGCCGGAGGCCTACGATTCGCGCATCTGGGTAGCGCTCGACGCCGCCAAGCCGGGCGGCGCGCTCGAAGGTCACGTGTACCTGTTCGGAGCGTTCATCCGCCGCTGCCTCCTCGTCCACGTCTCCACCATCGTCCCCGCGGCGAAGGACGAGGACGTGCTCTCCGAACGCCTGGCGCTCGCGCGGGCCCGCATCGTCCGCGGCCTCACCATCGACCCCCCGCGCGTCACCGATGACGCCACCGTGCCGCGCGACAAGCCGGACATCCGCCGCTAGCATCCAGGCCAGCAATGGCTGCGCCGCTCGACACCGACGTCGCGATCGAGACGCCCGAGCACATCGTCTTCCACTACCGTCTCGCCGGCCCCGCCCGCCGGGCGCTCGCGTACGTGGTCGACCTCGTCGTCTGTTACGGCGTCGTCCTCGTGATCGCTCTCGTGGTCGTGCTCGCGTTCATGGGCGACCGAACCACGAAGGACCTCGGTACGGCTGCGAAGGCCGGCAGCGGAGTCGTGCTCCTCGCGCTCTTCGCCGCGCAGTGGATCTACTTCGTCGTCCTCGAGGCGCGCACCGGCCGCTCGGTGGGCAAGCGCGTCATGGGCGTGCGCGTCGTCACCACGACCGGGCGACCCATCGGCTGGCGTTCCGCCGCCCTCCGCAATCTGCTGCGCGCCGCCGATGCACTACCCACGGGGTACCTGGTGGGCTTCGCGTCGATGGCCATCACCTCCCGCTTCCAGCGCGTCGGCGATCTCGTCGCCGGCACCATGGTGGTGGTGCCCGAATTGGCGCGCGTCGCGACGCCCATCGAGCTCAGCCCGCCCGCCAAGCCCAAGGAGCTGGCTACGCTACCGGAAGACGTCGCGCTCGACGCCGACGAGCGCGAGGCCATCGAGCTGTTTCTGAGGCGACGCCTGACGCTCGGGCGCGCACGGGAACACGAGCTCGCCTCGATGATTGCCGGCCCGATCGGCGAGCGTCTCGGCTTCGTGCACCCGGAGCCCGCGCGGCTCCTCGCGATCGTCTACGACCGCGCGGTCAACGTCGGACGCGGCGAGGCCCCGCCGTCGTCGTACCGCGCCCGCACGGCGCGGAAGCCGAAGGATGAGCAACCGTGGCGCTAGCCTCCACCCTCACCGAGCGCGCGTTTGCCGAACGTCGCCAGAAGAGCTGGGACGAGCTGGACTCGCTCTCGCGGAAGTCGACGCAGCAAGGTCTGCGCGCGCTCGCGGCCGACGAGGTGAGCGACCTCCCCTCGCTCTACCGCGACGTCTGCGCAGACCTCGCCGCGGCGCAGGCCGCGCGCTACAGCGCTCCGCTCGTCGACTACCTGCGCGGGCTCACCGCGACCGCACACGGGATCCTCTACGGACCGCACGCCGCGCGCGACCGCGACGGGAGCGTCGCGGTGCGCCGCACGTGGCTCCTCGCGTTCCCGCGGGCGGTTCGCAAGCGCTGGCGCGCGATGCTGCTCGCGACGGGCCTCTTCTTCATCCCGCTCGCCATCGGCCTCGTCCTCACGCTGCGCGACCCCTCGTTCGCCTTCCGCGTCGCCCCCGAGGCGATGCTGCGCCCCCTCGCCGACGCCTACGCGCGCGGCTTCGACGAAGGCCGCGATGCCGGCGAGGGCACGATGATGGCCGGCTTCTATGTCTACAACAACGTCGGCATCGCGCTGCGCTGCTTCGCGCTCGGAATCTTCGGCGGTCTCGGCTCGGCCTTCTATCTCGTGCAGAACGGCCTGACCATCGGCGCGATCCTCGGCTACGTCGCCACCCAGGGCGCCGGCGCCAACATCGGAACGTTCATCATCGGGCATGGTTCGCTCGAGCTCGGCGCGATCGTGCTCTCCGGCGGTGCCGGTCTCTCGCTCGGCTGGTCGATCGTTGCCCCGGGCGAACAGACGCGCCCCGCGTCGCTCCAGAGCACGGCGCGCGACATCCTCGTGATCGTCGCCGGCGCGGCGGTCATGCTCGTGATGGCGGCAGGCATCGAGGCGTTCTGGTCGGCGTCGAGCACCCCGCGGCCCATCAAGCTCACGGTCGGCGGCTCGCTCTTCCTCCTCGTCGTCGCCTACGTGCTCGTGGCCGGTCGTGAAGGTCCCGCCGCCGCCCCTGCCGAGACGCAACGATGAGCCTCGACGTCATCCGCGCGCGCGTGGTCTTCCGTGATCGCGCATTCATCGACGTGCTCGACCTCGCGCTGCGCTTCATGACCGTGCACGCGCGCCTCTATGCGCGCGTCGCGGCCGTGGTGTTGCTCCCTGCAATCGCCCTCACGTGCGGCATCGCCTGGTCGAGCGGCTGGGTCGCCGCGTGGATCGTCGCGGTGCTCCTCGGCTTCGCCGCGCAGGTGCCGTTCACGATCCTCGCGTCCCGGGCGGTCTTCCAGGAGAAGGTCGGCGCAGGCGAGGTGCTGCGCGCGGCGCGCGGCGACCTGCCCCGCATCCTCGTGATGCGGCTCCTCTGGCTGGGGGCGATCGCGCTGGCGTCGCTCGTCTTCTTCGTGCCGGCGGGCTGGGTGGCGACCGTCTTCGGCTTCACGAACGAGGTCATGCTGCTCGAACGTGCGCCCATCGGACAATCCTTCGGCCGATCGAACCGCGTCGCTTCGAGCTCGCTCTCCGACGCGATCCTCGGACTGGTGGTGGCCATCGCGGTGCCCTTGCTCGGTGTGGTGGTCGCGGACTTCGGAGGGCGGCAGACGCTCGCCGAGCTCTTCCAGTTCCGGCCCCCTGGGTCGCTCTTCACCGAGGGCGGCAGCGTGCTCGCGGTGATCGGGTGGTTCGGCGTCATCCCGTTCGCGGCCACCGCGCGGTTCTTCGTCTACCTGAACGTGCGCACGCGGGCCGAGGGCTGGGACGTGCAGACGCGATTCGCGGCCCTTGCGGCGCGCGCCGAGCTCGCGAAGGCCGCGTGAGGTCAAGGCGCGTTGCCGTCACGTTGCTCCTCGGTTCCGCCCTCGCGTCCACTCTGGTCACGGCGGCGCAGGCCCAGCCCGCGCGGCCGGCGTCCAGCACGCAGGTGGCAGCCATCCGCCGCGAGCCTCGCTTCACGTTCTGCAGCAAGCCGAGGCGGCCGATGTTCGTCCGGCAACGCGAGCTTTGCGCGCTCGCCGCGGACGCGCCGGACTGCGAAGGCTTCGCAAAGGCCTGCGGTGATCCACAGGCCGACCAGGACCGCAATGCGAAGAGCAGCGGCATCGCCGCAATCCTCGGGGCGCTCGCCCGTGCGCTCGTGTGGCTGCTCGTGATCGCGGTCGTGTTCGCCATCGCGTTTCCGATCGTGCGCGCGCTCCTCCGCGCGCACCGCGATCGGCAGCTCGCGGATCGGCCGGCAGAGCCGAACTTCGCCTTGGTGGTCGCGAAGAAGCCGCCTCCGGAGCCCGAGCGCATCACCGACGCCGAGGCGGCGCTCCGCGAGGCGGACGACCACGCGCGCCGCGGCGAGCTCACGCGCGCGCTCGGTCTGTATCTGGCAGCCTCGCTCGCGGCGCTCGATCGGCGCGGGGCGATCCGTCTCGCCCGTCACCGCACGAACGGAGAGTACGTGCGTTCTTGCTCCGACGAAGCCGCCCAGGCCCCGCTGCGCGAGATCGTGCGCGAGGTCGACAGGGTGGAGTTCGGGAAGCTCGCGCCGACCCGGGAGGGCGTGGCGCGGGTCGCGTCACGCGCGAGCGCGCTGGTACGCCCGCTGCTCCTCGCGCTGCTGGTGCTGACGGCAGGCTGCGGAGGGCGCGGACCGGCCGCGGTCGATGACCCGGCAGGCGACGAGCTGCCGATGGAGATCTTGCGGCGTAGCGGGTACGTGGTCTCGTATCTCCCGACCTCGCTCGCGGCGCTCCCGATGCCTGCGAAGGAGGCGACCGCGCCGATCGTCGTGGTCGACGTAAGCGTCGTCACGCTCGAGGCGGAGTCCTCGGCGCACCTCGTGCGGTGGGTCGAGCGAGGCGGCGTGCTGGTCCTCGCCGGGCCGCCGTCGCAGTGGCCGAGCGAGCTGCACGCCAACTCTGCGCACGCGACCACGCGCTTGCTGCACGTCGCGACCGGCGACGAGGCAACGCAGCAGGATGGGCACGTTGCGACCGCGCATGCGCTCGACTGGCCGGGCTCGGACCCGATCGCGAAGCTCGGCGAACATGTGTATGGCGCACGCAAGGGCCTCAGCCAGGGGGTGATCGTGGGGCTTGCGGGCGGCGATCTGTTCACCAACATCGGCGCCTCGTCGGCGGCGAATGCGGAGGCGCTCGTCGCGATCGTCGACCTGGCCGCACGCGATCGTACGCGCGCTGACGTCATGCGTGGCGCCGCCCAGGCAGACCCGGTCGTGTACGAGATCTACGTGGCGCGCGGACACGACGGGGTACCGCCTCCGAGCAATCCTTTCGCCGCGCTCGTACAGGCGGGTCTCGGCAAAGGCGCGTGGCATGCGCTCGCGGCGGCGGGGGTGCTGTTCCTCGCCTACGGGATCCGTCACGCGAGCGCGCGGCCCACCGCACCGGTGGCGCGGCGGGCGTTCGCCGAGCACGTGGAGGCGACCGGCGCATTCTACGGCCGGGCGCGGGCCCTCGGCCATGCGCTTGCGGCGTACGGGCGGTTTGCCGAGATGCGCCTTCGCGAGCGTGTACCTCGGGGCGGAGACCCGGTGGCGTTCCTCGCCGCCCGGGCACAAGTCCCACACGCTGAGGCTGCCCGCGTCTGGAAGCGCGCGACCGAGGCGGACCCGGGAGGCCCGCCTCGCGGCGACGAGCGCGCGGCCATCCGCGATCTCCGCACCCTGCTCGTGATGGCGCTCGAGAACCAGCACCCTGTCTCCCGAAGAGGCCCAGAGCCAAAAAATCCCGACAAAACGACCGATGGGAAATGACCTTGGTTAGATTTTGTGGTTGTGGTGGGGGCCGTTAGCCCCAGGCGGCCACGAGTTGGCGGGCCTCGAAAATGTTGTCCTCGATGCTGCAGTACGTCCACCCGCCGTACCGACCGATCGAATGGACGCCGCGCTTTTTCAGCTCCCCCGTGATCCGCGCGTGCTCCGCGAGCGACCGCTGCGTGATGTGCACGTACGCCGGATCCATCACCACCGAGTGCTCCGCCACCAGGCGATGGTCGTGGATCACGCCGAGCTTTTTCAGGTCACTCAGCACGCGCTCCCGCACGAGCGGGACGTCCACGTGCGCATCCTTCGCGAAGCCGATCTCCACGTAGAGGCTCAGCCGGTCCGACTCGAAGATGTTGTCGTAGAACCCGATCCGATAAAACGCGATCTCGGGGTCCGGGAAGTAGACCCAGTGCACGTCCTTCCGGCCCTTCTTGTCGAAGCCGAGATTGAAGACGAGCACCTTGTTCCACGAGAAGTGGCTCGGGTCGTGCGGCACCCGCGCGAGCGCGAGCAGCTGATTGAACGGCGCCGACGACGCCAGGCGTTCGAACACGATCTCGCGCTTCGAGGTGCGCGCGACCTTCCGCTCCACGTCCACCTCGAGCAGCCGCTCGTTCAGCGCGATCGCCGACGGCGCCACCGCCGACGCCAGCGCATTCACGTACTCGATGGCGCCGCCCTGCGGATACGTGAACGACGCATTGTACGTGGCGTTGTCCGCCACCTTCATGTTGCGCACGATGTCCTGGAGATTCGCGTGCGGGAAGAACCGCCCCATCGCGTTCCTGTCGAGCGTGCCGAGATCCGTCGCGTACAGCTTCTCGTTGTACGGGATGAGGAACTTCTCGGCGATCGACCGCCCGAAGCGCGTGTAGAGCATCGCCTTGAAGCTGTCGTCCGCGCTCTCCGGCGGCGCGAACACGAGGTCGTGCAGGCAGTCGATGAATTCCTGCCGCGGCAGCTGGTGGATGTTCTTCTGGAACGGGAAATCAATGTACTCCCCCTTCCAGTCGATGAACGACTTCTTCTCCACGGTGCGAATGTCCTGACCGACCATCCGCGCGCGCAGCCACGACTCGATCTCCGGATGCTTGAAGTGGAAGAAGTGCCCGGAGTAATCCCAGACGAACCCCTCCTTCTTCACCGTCTTGCAGTAGCCGCCGATCGCCGCATCACCCTCGAGGATCAGGTGATCCTGATCGCCCCGCTCGGCCAGCGCAGCAGCGGTCGCGAGGCCCGTGATCCCGGCGCCGACGATGAGAGTCCCTACCTTCTCCATCGCGGTCGACTGTAGCAGATGTTATTCCCCCTCCCATGACACCCGTGGCGTTCGAGGCGACGTTCCATCGCATCCGCACGCAGATGGCGAAGGTCGTCGTCGGGCAAGAAGACCTCGTCTTCGGTCTGCTCGTGGCCGCGCTCTCCGGTGGTCACGTGCTCATCGAAGGAGCGCCGGGTCTCGGCAAGACGCTCGTCGCGCGATCCTTCGCGCGCGTCTCCGGCGCGAGCTTCAAGCGCCTCCAGTTCACGCCCGACCTCATGCCGAGCGACGTCACGGGCTCGAGCGTCCTCGACCGCGAGAAGGGCTCTTTCACGTTCATCCCCGGTCCGATCTTCTGCCAGCTCCTCCTCGCCGACGAGATCAACCGCGCCCCCGCGAAGAC
The DNA here is from genome assembly GCA_043732195.1 of Polyangiaceae bacterium. Classification (GTDB taxonomy): domain Bacteria; phylum Myxococcota_A; class Polyangia; order Polyangiales; family Polyangiaceae; genus Labilithrix. The sequence continues at coordinate 19,875 of JAYTHX010000357.1, read as the reverse complement.
CCAGTCCGCGCTCCTCGAGGCGATGCAGGATCACCAGGTCACGGTCGACGGCGTCTCCCGCCCCCTGCCCCAGCCCTTCATGGTCGTGGCGACGCAGAACCCCGTCGAGTCGCAGGGCACGTACCCGTTGCCCGAGGCGCAGCTCGATCGCTTCTTGATGAAGCTCACCGTGACCGATCCGCCTCGCGAAATGGAGCAGCGGATCGTGAAGAACCACGCCACCGGCTTCGATCCCACCGACCTCCGCGCGCTCGACGCCACCACTTCGCCCGACGAGCTTCTCGCCATGCGCGGCGCCGCGGCGCGCGTCCGCGTGGACGACGCGATCATCGAGTACGTCGTCGAGCTCGCCCGCAAGACGCGCGAGGACCGCGCCATCGAGCTCGGCGCCTCGCCCCGCGCGTCGATCGCCATGATGAAGGCCGCGCAGGTGGTCGCCATCAGCGAAGGCCGCGACTTCGTCACGCCCGACGACGTGAAGCCCGTCGCGAAGCCCGTGCTCCGCCATCGCGTGATGCTCCATCCCGACGCCGAGCTCCAAGGCATCACCGCCGACGAGCGCATCGACGACATCCTTCGCACCGTCCCCGTGCCCCGCGCCGCGAAGCCCTCCCTTCCACCGCCCGCGCCGCCCGCGCCGCCCGCGCACGATCGGGCCGGAGCCTAGGGCAGGTGGTCGGCCTCGTCCCGACGCGGCGCTTCGTCGTCCTCGCTTTCGTCGCCGCGGTTGTCGCGGCCTTCGCCGGCTACCTGCCGGGCATCGACCCCGCTTGGATCGCGCTCGACCTCGCGATCGTCCTCATGGTGGCGATCGACGCGCTCGCCGCGCGCGGCACGCGTATCGAGATCGAGCGCAAGGCGGCGTCGATCTTCTCGGTGGGCCGCGCGAACCCCGTCACCCTCCAGCTACGCAACACCAGCGCGCGCGCCCTGCACGGCACCGTGATGGACGACCCCATCGCCGACGCCACCGCGACGGGTCTGCCCGGCACCTTCGCGCTACCCGCCCACGGCAGCGCGGTGCTCCGCTACGAGATCACCCCCAGCCGCCGCGGCAAGCGGAGCCTCGCCGCCGTCACCGTCCGCTACGCGCTCCCGCTCGGACTCTTGCAGAAGCAGGAGCGCGTCACACTCCCCCAGGACGTCGACGTCTACCCCGATGTCCACGCTGCGCGCGCGCTGGAGATGTTGCGCCGTCAGGGCCGCGACGACGCGCGCGTCGGAAGCCTGCGCGTCCGCGGCGGCGACACCGAGTTCGAGCGCCTCCGCCCGTTCCAGGTCGGCGACGAGATCCGCCACGTCGACTGGCGCGCCTCGGCGCGCAAGGACGACCTCGTCGTCCGCCAGTTCCAGGCGGAGTCGAACCAGAACGTGGTGTTCGCGATCGACACCGGCCGCGGCATGCGCGGCGAGAGCGGTGGGCTCACCAGCATCGATCACGCGCTCGCTGCCGCCCTGCTCACCGCCGACGTCGCCCTCCGCGGCGGCGACAAGGCCGGCCTCTTCACCTTCGATGACAAGCCGCGCAGCTTCGTTCGTCCCACCGGCGGACGCGCGGGCGGCCGCAAGCTCACGCGCGCCGCCTACGCGCTCGACGCCGGCCTCGCGGCCACCGACTACCGCAGCGCGATGGTCTTCCTCAAGACGCAGCTCAAGGCGCGGTCCCTCTTCGTCGTGTTCACGAACCTCCTCGAGCCGCGCAGCGCGAAGGATCTCGCGGCCGCCGTGAAGAGCCTGATGCCACGTCACCTCCCGCTCTGCGTGCTCATGCGCGACGAGGAGGTCGAGTCGCTCGCCATGGCCCCGATCACGAGCGAGGACGACGTGCTGGTGCGCGCCGCCGCCGGCGAATCCCTGACGTGGCGTGACGGCATCGTGCGCGCATTGAAGAACAGCGGCGCGCTCGTCCTCGATGCGCGCCCCGGAGACGTCACCCCGCTGCTGGTGAAACGCTATCTGGAAGTGAAAGCGCGCCGCCTTCTATGAGCGAGACCACACGGGAGGCGCAGAGCCCCGGAGCGCTCTCCGCGCCTCCGAGGCTCCGTGCGAATCTCGTCTCGCCCTAGCTACTTGCTCGGCGTGATGTTGCGCTTCTGGAGGAGGTCGGCCAGCGTGCCGAACTTCGCCTCGCGCTTCACCTGCGCTCGGTACTGCTGGTACGCGTTGCGCTCGGTCTCCTCGTTGAGCGCCTTGATCGAGAGCTTCAGCTCGCCGCGGCGAGGATCCATCTCCACGATCTTGACCTCGAACTCCTTGCCGACCGGGAACAGCTTGCGCAGCTCCGTTCCGCGAGGGGTGCCCGTGGCCGACGCGCTGATGAAGCCGCGCGCATTGCGCCCCGTGGCGCCCTTCACGCGGACCGTCATCCCGCCGGCCTCGACGAGGACGATGACCACCTTGACCATCTTGCCGAGCTGGATGCGCTGCGGCTCCTCGCCGGCGGCGTCCCCAATGGGCGCGGGATGGAGCGCGATGCGGTGCTGCCGCGAGTCGACGCTCGAGACGACGACCTCGAGCTCGTCGCCGACCTTCACGACCTCCTCGGGATGCTCGATCCGCTTGACGGACAGGTCCGCGGAGTGGATGAGGCCGTCGATGCCGTCCTCGAGCTCGATGAACGCGCCGAACGGCTGGAGCCGCGCGACCTTCCCCTTGTGACGCGTGCCCTGCGCATACTTCTGCGCGACCTGGCTCCACGGATCATCCATCGCCGCGCGACGGGAGAGCCAGAGCTTCCCCTTCTCGTCGACGTTCATGATCTTGACGCGCGTGGGCTCGTTGAGCTTGAAGACGTCTTTCGGGCCGTCCGCGCGGTTGTGACTCATCTCGCTCAGCGGGACGAGCCCCTCGACGCCGCCGATGTCGATGAACGCCCCGAACGGGACGATGGTGCGGACGACGCCGTCCACGACCGCGCCGACCTTGATGTTCTTGAGCGCTTCGGTGCGCTTCTCCTTCGCCTCGGACTCGAGCAGCGCGCGCCTCGAGAGCACGACGTCCCGGCCACGCTTCGCGTACTGCGTGACCGCAAACGAGAGGCGCTTTCCCACGAGATACGAGAGATCCGCGCCCGGTCGCAGCTCGACGTGCGAGGCTGGCGCGAACGCGCGCAGACCGTCGACGTCGACCTCGACGCCGCCCTTGATGGTCCCGGTCACGAGGCCGAAGACGAGCGCGCCGGAGCGCGAGGCCTCGGCGATGAGCGGCTTCGTCTTCGAGACGCGCTTCGGGTGGTGCGTGAGGACGACGAGACCACCGCGGCCTCCGTCGTTGTGGACGAGGCCGACGAACGGCGCGCCCGGCTCGAGGATGACGCGCGGCAGCTGGGGGGCCTTCGCCTCCTCGGCGTGCTCGTCGCTCGCGCCTTCGGCAGCAGGTGTTGCGGTCTCGGCCGCATCGGCCGCCGCGGCGTCCTCCGCGACGGAGCGCGACGACTCGGATGCCGAGGCCGGCGCCTGGCCCGGGGAGACCTCACCGTCGGCCTTGCCCTCGGCCTTGCCCTCGGCACCGACGGCACCCGCGACCGCGCCTTCCACGGCGACCGCCTCTGTCGTTCCGCTCTCCGCGCCGCCCTCGGCCGGCGCCTCTGCCGGCTCCGACGCAGCCGCCTTGCGGTCGGCCTTGTGCGCGCGGTTGTACTCCTCGGCCTCTTCTTCGGTGATGAGGAGCTCGCGGAGATCGAAGATCGCCTTCGCCTTGCCCGAGAGATCGGCGAACAGCGCGTCCTCGGTGACCTCGATCACCTTGCCGAAGACGACGTCCCCGACGTTGAACGCGGGGCGCTCGCGCTCGGTGCGCTCCTTCTTCTCGCGCGGCGGACGCTGCTCGCGCGGCGGACGCGGCGGACCCATCGGATGGAGGTCACCCTCGACCATCCCCTCGGGCAGCGGCGCGCCTGCGCCCTCGGCGCCGGCCGCGGCACCCTCGCCCGCCGGCTTCTTCTTGCGACGACGACGACGCTTGCGCTTCGCGGGCGTCCCGTCCGGGTTCGTCGCCGCGGCGCCGCCTTCGGTCGCCTCGCCGCCGGCTTCGGCCTCGCCGCCTTCGCCTTCGTCACCGCCTTCTTCGCCGCCGTCGTCATCGCCGCTCGTCGCGCTCGATGCCTCCTGCGCGGCAACGGGGGCCAAGTGCGCGGGGGGCGCGGGGTCTGCCGGTGCGGGTGTGGCTTCGGCCGGTGCGACCGGTGCGGTCGTCTCGGGAGTGGTGGGGCTGTCGGGGCTGTCGGGTTGGCTCATGACGTTGCTTCATCCCGCCGGAGAGCCGGCAGGGGGTATGACCGGAAGCACGCTTCCGATCGGTGTTCTGAGGGGCGGGCAAGATAGCGCATGGTGCGCGCTACGCGCCACCCCTACCGGCTGGCGACCGACGGAGGCATGGCGACGCGGGGTACCCCGGCCTGCTGCGGCGCGATGGCATCGAAGGCGAGCCCATGCGCGGCGAGGCGATTCTGGTAGTAGAACAGCAGCCGCGTGTCCCGGAGCACGAGCTCGGCGCCGCGCGGGGCGAGCACCTCCTGCGTGTGGTACCCGGCGAACGCTCGCAGCGCGTCGTCCACGACCTGGTCGCCGCGCTTTCCCTTGAGCGCGGGCGCGGTCACGATCTCGCCGCGATCCTCGAGCACGCCCAGGCGCGCGATCATCACGTCGACGTCCTCGGCGAGCTCGGCGCGCGAGACCGCGACGTCGTCCCGGTGCCGGAGCACGGCGAAGAGGTCGACCTTGCCCACCGCGCGGCGCAGGCGCTCGAACGCGCATGCTGCGACGACGTGCGTGGGCATCACCACGGTGTCGCGCTTGAACGACTCGACGATGCGGTCGCCCAGCTCGCGCGTGTACTCCGCGTCGCGCGCGCCATCCATCGCCGGCTTGCCGGTGCGGCCGGTGACGTACGACGAAGCGTCCACCAGGCGACCACGGTTGTCGTGGCTTCGGCCCTCGTCGTCGACGAAGTTGCCGAAGCAGTCGAGCGGGCGCGAGAAGCGGATCACGCACGCGCCGTCGAGCCCGAGCAGCTTGTTCATGAACGCGGCCACGCGCGATACGCGCGTCGACTCGTCGTCCTCGATGATGTAGCGCGCCTTGCCTTCTTCCTGGAGGAAGTCGTCGATGAGCGTCTCCGCCTCGAGCGTGAGCAGGTAGTTGATGGTCGCGGGCACGAAGAACACGGGCTGCGGGCGGCCCTTCACCGTCGTCCGCACGAACGCCTCGATGCCCGTGCCAGCGAGCCCGAGCTTCAGCTTCCGCTCGACGCCGCCCGATCGCGAGCGCGTGCCGCCCGGGAAGAAGAGCGAGTGGTAGCCCTTCTCCAGCATCACCGTGGAGTAGGTCTTGAGGACGTCCTTGTAGAGCGAGTGCCGGAGCCGCCGGTCGACGCGGTACGCGCCGAGGTTGTGCATGAAGTAGCTGAGGACCGGGTTCGTGAAGAGGTTCTTGCCGGCGCCGTAGACCGCGGGCGGCAGGCCGGCGCGCTCGATCGCGAACCCGAACACCACGGAGTCGAGGTTCGAGAGGTGCGTGGGCGTGAAGATGAGGGTCCCGATCTCGCTGAGCTTCCGGATGTGCTCGCGCGGGCCCTGGACGAGGATGCGTCCGTCGAGCGCGGTGAGGTCGAACGACTGCCCGATGTTGCGGAGCGTCGCGCGCGGCGACATCAACGCGCCGAGCAGCGGCGCCATCGCCTTCGACGCGAACTTGTAGACGCGACCGTCGAAGTTGCCCGCGACGTCCCACGCGTAGCGCTCCGCGTAGTGGCGGAGCTTGTCGCGCAGCTCGCCGTCCGACATCCGCCCGAGGTGCCCGGCGAGGTAGCGCCACTCCGCCAGCTCGGGGCCGTGGGACGCCTGCAGGCGCCGCGTTTCCAGGTAAGCGGCCTCGTTCAGGACGAGGAGCGGGTCCTTCGTCTGCGTCGCGATGCGCTCGACGACCTCCTCGACGATGGAGGAGCGGGCGCCGTTGAAGCCGAAGATAGGGGCGGTCACGGCGACCATGAAACCTCGCGGAGGCTCGCGACGTAAAGCGCCGTGGAGACCGCTCCGGTCGACGCGCCTTCCAGCGTCACTGTAAACAGTGCAAAACTCGTTACGCGGCGGTGCGAAGTCACGATCCGAAGGGCACGCTGCCGCGTAGAGGTTGCAGGACCGCAGATTACGAGTGAAAGTCACCAGCGTCGGGTCGTTTCTGACCCGGTCGACGAGACCAGCCATCATCGGCCAGGACGAGGAGACGAGCGTTCTCCGCCCCACGGAAAAAGGCTTCACCAGCAGCAGGGGCCAAGAAGACAACACCATGATGAGGGAAGCCGGGTCGAGCAGAGCCCCTGGCCCCCCGTTCGAGGAAGTGATGAGCGACGCGAAGGACCCGAAGGAAAACGACGCCGAAGCGCAGCTGGACGCAGCGGAAGAGCAGCTGGCCGATCTGGCCGCGTTCGTCCTGTCCGGTCGGCCCGAGAGGGTCGAGGACGGTATGCTGATGATGGCGCCCCCCGCGTTCCGTGCCGCCGTGCGCGACACGCGCCAGGTCTTCGCCACGCTCGGACGCGCCGCGACCCCTTCCGCTCCTTCCGCGCACGTCCGCGCGAAGCTCGTCGAGTCGTTGACGCGCCGCACGACGCGCAGGGCGCTCGTCGTGATCGACATGATCAACGATCACCTGAAGCCCGGCTCGCTCCTCGAGGTGCCGCGTGCCCGCGAGGTCGTCCCCGCGCTGAAGAAGCGCATCGACGAGGCACGCGCCGCCGGCGTTCCCATCGTCTACGTCATCGACGAGCACGAGGCCGACGACCCCGATCTCGACGCGTGGGGCACCCATGCCGTCAAGGGGACGTCGGGCACCGAGGTCTGGCAGAGTCTCGCGCCGGAGTCGGGCGACCACATCGTCCGCAAGCCGAGCTACAGCGCGTTCTACGAGTCGAACCTCACGAGTGTGCTCGACGAGCTGAGGATCGACACGCTCGTCCTCACGGGCTGCCTCACCGAGCTCGGCGTGATGGCGACGGCGACCGACGCCATGCAGCAGGGCTTCGCCATCGAGGTCCCGGCGGATTCTCAGGCCGGCTCGTGCGCCGAGCTCGAGATGGCGGCCCTCGGTGTGATGAAGGTGATGGCGCCGTTCGGCCCGTCGCGGAAGAAGCGCCTCGAGCGCCTCGCCCACGCCTCCTGATCAACGCGGCCCGGGCAGCGCGGGGAACTGCAGGCCCGGGATGGCCTGGAGGGACTTCACCGCGGCCTGCTGCACCTGCTCCGGCGTGATCTGTCCCTGGAGCTTGAACGGCACGTCGACGTTCAGGCTCTCGCCGCCGATGGTCGCCGTGCCGTCGAGCGTGTAGGGCACGGGCTTGCGCGCCTGCGCGAGCCTCGCGAGGCCGCCGAGCCCATTCCACTTCACGGTCATCGGTACGTCGATCAGCGTGTGCGCGTTCGCCGGCAGCGTGATGGGCTGGGACGCGGTGACGGTGCCGAGGTCCTGCGTGCCGTCGACGATGACGTGCGCGACGATGCTGCGCACGGCGATGGGGAAGCCGTTCGGGTTGAAGGCATCCATCTTCACCCGCATGTCGAAGCCCGCGACGTCCACCGAGGTGACCGCGACCTCCTTCGGCGTCAGCTGCGGCGCCTTCGGCTTCGCGCAGCCGGCGATCGCGATCGACACCGCGAGGGCCACGAGCAACAGGGCAAGGACGGATCGCTTCATGGCCCGTGATCTAGTGCCCCGGGTCTGCGAGGGCACGGAAAATGACGGTAATTCACGAAGTGGTGCAGCGGTACTCGCACCGGAGCAGGCTCGCCCGCGACGCCGACACCCCGCGCGGCATCCGGGCACGCACGCCCAGGATGCACTCGTTCTGCTCGTAGCCGCCCACGTCCACGCGCATGTGGCGCAGCTGACCGTCGGGCGAGAAGCGGAGCAGCACCGCGGGCTCGACCAGCTGGCCCCCGATGCGGTCGAGGCAGTTGCGGAGCTCCTTCATCGTCGCGTTGACGCCCGCGGAGACGCGGTACTCCTCGTCGTGGGTGGAGACCGCGGACGAAGGCGGGTGGCACTGCGTCGTGCACACCGCCGAGCCGGCCACCGGACCGGGATCGATCTCCGCCACGGGCGGCGGCAGGCGCCGGGCCTTGCCCGACGACGCCTTCCGCTTCTCCTTGAGGAGCTCGAGGATCCGATCGGCAGCGTCGTGCAGCGCAACGACCCGCTTCGACTCCGAGGCTTCCCCCGCGTCGACGTCGTTCGCGAGCGAGGCGAGCGCCTCGACCTCGCCCAGCGGCTCCTTGGTCTTCGTATCGACCAGCTGGAGGCGCAGCGCCACGCGCTCGTTGCCCGTCGTCGCCTCCAGACGCAGCGTGACCTCGGACTCCGCGCCCTCGTCCCGCCCCAGCGGCTCGAAGACCCCGCGCTCGCGCACGCGCCCCTCGAACCATGGCACGAACGTGAAGGCCTCGTTCGCGTCCCCGCCGCGACCGTCGCTCGAGAATGCGACGGTGCAAGTCCAGTACGCCGCGAGGTTGTCGGCCAGCGGGCGGCTCTCCACCGTCGAGTCGCGCTTCACGCACGCCGTCGCGAACGCCATCACGATCGCCAGCAAGCTCGCGAGCCGCACGCTCCTCATCGCGACCGCAGGCTCCGGCGGCGCAGCCGCCACGCGCCGAACGCGGCGACCGCGCCGAGCGTGAGCCCCCCGAAGCCTCCTGGCGCGTCGTTCGTCGAGGCCACGCCGCAGCCGCCGCCGTCGTCGGGCGCATCCTCGCCGCGTGGCACGGAGCCGCTGGTGCCGCTGCTACCGCTGCTGCTACCGCCGGCGTCCGTGGAGCCGACCGCTCCCGGGCCGCCATCGCCCGGACCGCCGCCCTCGCTCCCGCCCGCATCGGACGGCCCACCGGAATCGCTCCCCGCGTCGGCGACGCCCCCCGTCACCGTGATGGTGCGCATCGCGGCGGCGACCCCGTCGCCGTTCGTGCCGTTACCGCTCGCGGCCATGCCCGCGACCCACATCGTGATCGTGCCCGCCACGGGCGGCGCCGTGAAGGTGAAGTCGTACGTGCCCGTCGCGCCGCTCGGGGGGGGCACGACGGCGGCGATCTCGGTCGGCTCTTCCTTCGGCAGCGGCGTGTCGGTGTTCGATCCCTTCGTCGTCTTCACGCCGTCACTGAACGCCGCGTTCACGGAGGTGCGCGGCTTGTTGCCTGCCACCACGATCCTCACCGCGTTCGTGCTGCCGGCCTGCACGCTCGCGGGCACCGTGATGGTGAGCGCAGGCGCGGCGCCGCCCTTCGCGTGACAGTTCGTCGTGCACGTCTCGGAGACGCCGTTGTACGGCTTGCCCGAGTACCCCGTGATGCCGGGATGCGCCGACGCGCGGGCCGCGCCCAACGCGCCGAGGAGGAGCGTCGAGCCGGTGAGAACGAGCGCGTGGAATCGCAAGGCTCGCCGATGCTAGCACCGGTCGTCAGAAGGTGCCGGCGGCGCCGAGCGTCGTCGTACGCGTCCGCGGGTCGAACGACGGCGCGATCGACGTCAGCTTCGGCAGCCCCGTCTCCTGCAGCGGCGTGAGCTCGCGCGTCCCGTGCGCAAGTAGCGCAGCGTCGATCACGATGGCGCCGGTCGCGCCGATGAGGCCGCCCAGGGCCGCCTCGCCCCAACCATGGAAGACGCAGCCGAACAGCTGCGCCTGCTCCGACGCCGTGCACGGCCCCGCCGCGAGATAGCCGATGGTCGCGCCCAGCAGCGGCGCGCCGGCGCGCAGACCGAAGCTCCCGAACGCGACCCCGACGCGCCCCTGCACGCCGTGTACGATCGGCGCGGCCGCGAAGTACCCGCCGACACCCACCCAGCCGACCGCGGCGCTCTGGAGCCCGGCGCCCGCGATCATCGTCGCCACCGACAATCCGTCCGCGGTGAGCGTCTGCCAGCCGTACCAGTAGCTCTCGCGATCCCCCTTCACCGTGGGCGTCCGCGCGGGCTGGGGCGCAGGCGCAGGCGTGAGGTCGGGCGTGAGGTCGGGCGTGGACTCGACCTCGGCAGAGGCCGCGGATGCGAAGCACAAGACGGCAAGCGCGCACGCGCACGCAGGAACGCGAAGAAGAAAGGATAGCGAAGGCATGCGCGCCCAGCAGCAAGCCCCGTGCCCTGTCGCTTGCCGCGTGGATCTCCGCCAGAATCGCGCGGCATCGGCGGTGGCTCCGCGCTGCGCCATGACAGCGGCGTCCCGCCCGGCACGCCTGGCGCGCGGCTCACGCCAGAATGGCGAGGCCTTCCGTGACCTCGGTCACGACCATCGCGACGAGCTTCTCGTAGAGCGCCTCGCCCTCGGCCTTCGTCGCTTCGCGCGGCGCGCCGGTGTACGCGCGGTCCATCCCGATCTCGGCGAACGTCGACTTGCCGGACGTGATGGCCTCGGAGAGGCTCAGGCCGAGGGTCGGCAGCGCGCCGAACGAGGCCCGGACGTCCTCGCCCGCCGCGAGGACCAGCGACGTCTCGTAGCGTCCGGCGTGGCAGTCCCCGCGCTTGAACTCGTCGGAGAGCGTACGGCCCCAGCGGCGCGTGAGCGGACACGCCACCGACGCCGCGCCCGGCGGCAGCGCGGCGATGGCGGCGCGCACCGCGGCGTCGTGCGCGGGCTCGAGGTGGTTGTTCACGAAGCAGACGTGCGCGAAGCCGGTCGCGAGCAGGCGCTGCGCGACCGCGCGCAGCAGCGGCGTGAGCGCCTCCGCAGGAATGCCGATGGCGCCTGCGAAGCCGCTCGCATAGTCGGTCACACCGTACGGGATCGACGGCGCCACGACCGCCTTCACCCCACGCGCCGCGAGCTCCGCGACGGCGCGGAAGGCGCACGTCACGCTGATCACCGTGTCCGTCTCGAGCGGCAGATGCGGCCCGTGCGGCTCGACGCTCCCCACCGGCACGATCGCCACCACCCGGCCCGACGCCAGGAGCGCCTCGACCTCCTCGTACGTGAGCGCGCCGAGCCGTGCGCTCATCGCGCGTCCCGCGCGCGGAGCGCCTTCTTGTCGACCTTTCCCCGATCGTTCTTCGGCAGATCGTCGACGAACTCCACGACGCGCGGATACTTGTACTTTGCAAGCGTCGTCCGGACGTGCTCCTGGAGCGCCACGGCGAGCGCCGGCGTCGCCTCGTGCCCCGCGCGCACCACGACGAACGCCTTCGTCTTCATCAGCCCTTCGTCGTCGACGCCGATGACGGCGCACGCGGCCACCGCCGCATGGCCGAGCATGCACTCCTCGACCTGGAGCGGCGCCACCCACTGGCCGCCGACCTTCAGCAGGTCGTCGGCGCGGCCCGCGAAGTAGAGGTAGCCGGACTCGTCAACGTGGAAGAGATCGCCGGTGCGGCACCAGTGGCCGTGGAACACCTTCCAGCTCTTGTCGCGATCGAGCCAGTATCCCTGGCTCACGCTGTCGCCCTTGACCCAGAGCACGCCGATCTCGCCGGGCGCGCAGCGCGCGGCGCCAGGGCCTTCGGCCTCCTCGGGGAGCACGCGCAGCTCGTACCCCTCCACCGCCTTGCCGAGCGAGCCGACCTTCACGTCGCCCGGGCGGTTGGACGCGTAGATGTGGAACATCTCCGCCGAGCCGATCCCGTCGTAGACCTCGCTGTGAAAGCGCTCGAGCCAGCGCGTGAGCAGCGGGCCGGGCAAGGCCTCGCCGGCGGAGAGCGAGAAGCGCAAGCTCGAGAGGTCGAGCCCTGGCTTGCCGGCCGCGGTGAGCGCGGCGTCGTGCTCGAGCAGCTTGCCGAGCATGGTGGGGACGTTCGTGACGACGGTGGGCCGGTACATCGCGATGGCGTTCGCGAGGCTTTCCGGCGTGGGTCGCTCGCTGAAGAGGCCGGCAGTGGCACCCACCGCGAACGGGAACATCAGGTTGGTGCCCGTGGCGTAGCCGAAAAAGAGGCGGGGCACGCTGACCGTGACGTCGTCCTGGCGGTAGCCCACGGTGCGCTTCGCGTAGACCTCGGTGTTGAACGCGAAGTCGCGGGCGGTATGCAGGTTCGCCTTCGGCTCGCCGGTGGAGCCGCTCGTGAACAGCCAGACGGCGGGCTCGTCGCGATGGACCTCGGTGGGCTCGGCTTCCTGCGCGCCGTCGAGCGCTGCGGCGAGGTCGAGGATCTTGCGCAGGCGGCCGGAGCCGGCGCCGCCCGAGGTCCCCACGAGCGCCTGGATGCGCGCCTCCGGATCCTCACCGGTCGCGACGTCGGGCACCACGAACACTGCCTGCACCTCGCTGCCGGGCCGCTCGACGAGCGCGCGCAGCTTCTCCGCCACCTCGGGGATGGTGACGACCGCGGTGGCCCGCGTGTAGCGCACGAGGTACTCGACGTTCTCGATCGGCGCGTGCGGGTTGCCCATCGCCACCACTGCGCCACGCGCGAGGATGCCGAAGAGCGTCCACGCGAACGGCGGGCTGTCGGGCAGCACGATGAGCACGCGTTCGCCGCGCCGCACGCCGTGCGCTGCGAGGAGGGCAGCCATCTTGCGGGTCTTGTGCGCGACCGCCTCGTAGGTCCACGAGCGTTCGCCGAAGCGCAAGGCAACCCGCGCGCCCATGCCCTCGGCCAGGCGATCGAAGAGGAAGTAGCGGGCGAGGCTCAGGTCCGGCGGCAATTGCGGCAATTCAGGGAGCGCGTTCACGAGCGCAGTTCTACTCCCGGTGCGCTCCTGGATCCACGGCGCTCGAACAGCGCGCGCCGGCGGCGATCACCGCGCCGCGCACGCCCGCGCGAGATCCTCCCCCAGCTCCCGCCGCGCCCGCTCCCTCGCCCCCGCATCCTCCATGCGCAGCAGCGCCGACGGATGGTGCGTCGCCACGATCGTCTCCGCCCAGGGCGCGCCGTCGATGAGCTCCCCGCGCCGCTGCGTCACCTTGAACGCGCGGCCGAGGAACGCCTGCGCTGCGGTCGCGCCCAGGCACACGATGACCTCTGGCTTCACCAGCGCCAGCTCCGCCTCCAGCCAACCGTTGCACGCGTGCACCTCCATCGCGTTCGACTTCGAATGGATGCGGCGCTTGCCTCGCGGCTCCCACTTGAAGTGCTTCACCGCGTTCGTCACGTAAAGCTCGGAGCGCGCGATACCCGCGCTCGCCAGCACCTCGTCGAGCAGCTGGCCCGCCGGGCCCACGAACGGATGGCCCTGCTGATCCTCGCGATCCCCCGGCTGCTCGCCGACCAGCACCACGCGCGCCGTCACCGGCCCCTCGCCGAACACCATCTGCGTCGCCGCGGCGTGGATCGGACAGGCGGTGCAGCCCTGCGCAGCGCGGGCCAGCGCGGCATGGTCCGCGGCAGGCGGAACGAACGCCAGCGAGGGTGAGACGCGTTTCGCCGCCATGGCCGTCGCGCGCTGCGGCGCGGCGGTGGTCAGCGCGCGGACGGTCGTGATCTCCGGCATCTCCTGCTGGAAGCGACGGGGGACGTGCTTCTCGAAGAGCGCAGGGTTCACGCGCGCGGGGTTGAAGATTGCGCCGTAGTACGCGCGGAACAGCTCCTCGAGCTCCTCGAGCTCGTCGGTGGTCGGCGCGGCCTCGCGCGGCGCACCCGCCCCGAAGCGGAGCATCGTGCCGTCCCACACCGCGCTCGCTTGCGGGCTCAGGTTCACCCAGCGCAGGCTGGGGTAGCGGCGAGCGAAGTGCGGGGCAGCGAGCGCGACGATGTGGTGCTCCGGCGCGTACCACGCGACGAACGACTCCGGCACCCCGTCCTCGCTCGCCCGTTCCACGCGGCGGAAGCGCAGAAACGCGTGCATGCGGTGCTCGTCGCGCTTCACGTCGGCGACGAGCCGCGAGAGGCGAAAGACATCCACATCGGTGGCGACCTCGAGGAGCTCGGGCTCGCCGTGCACGAGGCGCGAGGCGATGCGGTAGAGGAGGTCCCATCGGTCCTCGTCGCGGTGCAGCGCGGCGAGCTCGCCCTGGCGCGTCCGCGGTGGGCAGCTCCACGTTCACGCTCAGGCGGTCGGCATGTCGCCCCGCCGCAGCCAGGAGCTCCTGGCTGGCTCCGGGCGGCGCCTTCAGGTGGATATAGCCGCCGAAAGCGTGGTCTTCACGCAGGGAGCGCGCCACCTCGACGAGCTGCTCCATCGTGTAGTCGGCGCTCTTGATGACGCCCGACGAGAGGAAAAGCCCCTCGATGTAGTTGCGCTTGTAGAAGTCGAGCGTGAGGGTCACGACCTCCTCGGGCGTGAAGCGCGCGCGCTCCACGTTGCTCGAGAGCCGGCTCTCGCAGTAGCGGCAGTCGTAGATGCAGAAGTTCGTCAGCAGGATCTTCAGCAGCGAGACGCAGCGTCCGTCCGGCGTGTAACTGTGGCAAATCCCCATGCCCTCGGCATTGCCCATCCCGCCCTGCGGCGTCGTGCGGCGGGAGCCGCCGCTGGCGCACGAGGCGTCGTGCTTGGCGGCGTTGGCGAGCACGGTGAGCTTGCGCTTCAGTTCCATTCAGGGCGGTTCGTCATTGGTGCTCGCGGGGCCGCGCGGCGCGAAGGCAACCCGTGAGTGCGTCGCCTTCAAGCGGAAAATGCCTCTGTTCGTGGCGCGTCGGGTGCGACACGCTCGAGCCATGGCTGTCAAGAAGACCTCGCTCGTGGACAACATCAACAAGCGCAAGAAGGCGGGCAAGAGCCGCTCGAAGAAGCGCTCGTCGATCTCGAAGGACGCGTATCAACGGATGGAAGAGGGCTGGCCGAAGTCGAAAAAAGCGACTGCCAAGAAGAAGAAAGCGACTGCCAAGAAGAAGAAAGCGACCGCCAAGAAGAAGGGCGCGCCTCCGCTCAGGCGGGAACGGCGACCGTCACGGTCGAGCTGACCACGCCGCGGTTGCCGGCCAGGTCGTACGGTCGTACCGCGTAGTGGTACGTCACTCCCGGCATCACCCGCGCGTCCTCGTAGCGGTTCGACTGCGCGCGCACGCTCGCGTGATGCGTGAGCAGCGGCACCATCTCCGCGAGCTGCTCGCCGCGCAGGACCTGATAGCCATACATCGCCTCGTTGTCGGTCGCCGCGTGCCAGCGCAGGAGAACGCGCCCGTCCTTCGCATCGGCGGACAGGCTGGCGCCGCTCTCCGGCCACACCGGCGCGGTCGTGTCGTCGCTCTCGGGCGCCTGACCGGTCTTCTTCGGCCATAGCGTGCAATCGACCCGCTTGAAGTTCTCGTCGAGCGTCTTGCAGACATTCCCGTAGATGCAGCGCACCACGCGCTCCTCGCCGCCGCGCGCCCACTTCCTCGGCAGGTCCGGGTCCGCGAGCAGCGCGCGCGCCATGCCCACGAGATCGCCCTGCCCGCTGGCGAGCACCTGCTCCGCGAGCGCGAGCGTGCCGATCTTGCCGACCGCCACCACCGGCGTCGTGAGCCCCGCCGCGCGCACCACGCGGCGCACGGCATCGGGGATGGCGAGGTTCGCGCCGTCGGGATACGCCGCGCCAGGCATGCAGCGGTCCCCCGAGTACCCGGTGTACGGGTAGAGCGGCTCCCCCGCGATGATGCGCGCGTCCTCGAACTTGCCGCCCGCGGAGAGCGACACGTAGTCCGCGCCGGCGCGCGCGAGCTCGACGGCGATGGGGCCGGCATCGAGCACCGTGTACCCGTTCCGGATGCACTCTTCGCCCAGGAAGCGAACGCCGATCGGGAAGTCCTCCCCTACCTCGGCGCGCACGCGCCGCATCACACGCAGCGGCAGGCGCAGGCGGTTCGCGAGCGACCCGCCGTACGCGTCCTTGCGCGGATTGAGCCGCGAGAGGAAAGACGACAGCGTGTAGGCATGCGCCATGTGCAGCTCGACGCCGTCGAAGCCGCACGCCCGCGCGCGCAGCGCCGCCGCGCCGTACGCCTCGACGATGGCATCGATCTCCTCGACCGACAGGAGATCGACGGTCTGCCGCCAGCCCGAGCGCGCGATCTTGAGGAAGTGGATGATCTGCGGCACCACCTTCGACGGCCCTGCGTCGTGCACGCGCCGCGCGAGATCGGTGAGCTCGGGGACGAAGTCGTCCGACGATATACGCAACAGCGGGCCGCTCTTCGCGGAGTGCACCGCCATCGCCTCGACCACGATCAGCCCCACGCCCCCGCGCGCGAAGCGCGTGTAGCGTGCACGGATGTCGTCGTTCACGAATCCATCTTCGCCGGACAGGCGCGTCACCATCGCCGGCAGCACGAGCCGGTTTGGCAGCGTCAGGCCGCGGACGGTGAGCGGCTCGAAGAGCATCACGCCCGCCGCGCTACCAGGGCTCCGCCGATGATGAGCTTTTGGATCTCCGTGGTGCCCTCGTAGATGCGCAGCGGGCGGATCTCACGGTAGAGCCGGTCGACGACGCACCGATCCGTCACCCCCAGACCGCCGAACAGCTGCACCGCGCGGTCTATGATCCGCTGCGCTGCCTCGGTGGCGTACATCTTCGCCATCGCCACGCTCGTGGCGCTCGCGCGCGGATCGGCGCCGGGCTGATCCTTCTCCCAGGCCGCGCGAAAGACGAGGAGGCGCGCCGCATCGAGCTCGGTGGCCATGTCGGCGAGCGCGGCCTGCGTGAGCTGGAACTCGGCGATGGCCTTGCCGAACTGCACGCGCGTCGTGGTGCGCGCGATCGCCTCGTCCAGCGCGCGTCGCGCCATGCCCACCGCCGCGGCGCCGACCGAGGTCCGGAACACGTCGAGCGTGCCCAGCGCGAGCCGCAGGCCATGGCCCACCTCGCCCAGCAGCGCGGCCGCCGGCACGCGGCACGACTTCAGGGTGATGCGGCCGAGCGGGTGGTCGACGCTCATCGCGATCGGCTCCTCGAGGAGGCCCTCGTTCTTCGCGTCCACGAGGAACGCGCTGATCCCCTGCTTGCCGCGCGCGGGCTCGGCGTTCGCGAACACGACGTAATGGCTCGCGATGCCGACGTTGGAGATGAACACTTTTTCGCCGTCGAGGATCCAGCTGTCGCCGTCGCGCCGCGCGACGCTGCGCATCGACGCGACATCGGTCCCCGCCTCGGGTTCGGTGAGCGCGAACGCGCAGACCCGCTGCCCGCTCACCACCTCGGCGAGCACCGCCGCGCGGCGCTCGGCTTCACCCGCCAGCAAGATGGGATGAGAGCCGAGCCCCTGCACGGCAAAGATCGAGTCGGCCATGGGCGAGACGTACGCGATGGCCTCGCGCGCGATGCACAGGGCCCGCACGTCGACCCCGGCGCCGCCGTCTCCCCACGCGCCGCCGCCGTTGCGCCTCGGGACCAGCAGCGCGGTCAGGCCCAGCTCGGCGAGCCGCGGCACCACGAGCGAAGCGGTGTGGAGGCGGGCATCGTCGTCGATGAGGTCGCGGTCACACGCCTCGCCGAGCGCGCGGTGCGGAGCGTCGCAGAACATGGGCAGGGCTGCCCACGAGGCGCGCGTTCGGTAGGGAGGGGCTTGCACCGAAATGGCATAGACGCCGCCTGCGATCGGGACAAGCCTCAAGTATCGGGCGTGTCGCGCGTCGCGCTCAAAACGTACCGAACGCGCCCACGCCGCCGGACCCGGCCCCCGCGGTCGGCGTGACGTTCATCTTCACCGGTCCGGCGGCGATGGTCGCCGTCGCGTACTTCTCCGGGATGATCAGGCTCGCGATGACCATGCCCGCGCCGACGCCCTGGAGGATACCGCTGCCGACGATCAGGACCGTGTCGCCGGTGCTCGTGTTGGCCGAGTTACGCGAGGCGAGGTTGATCCACGGGCCGACGATCGGGAGGTAGAGGTCGTGGTCGCCGATCGAGCCTTTGTTTGCCGCGATCGCCGCGGTGGTGGCGTACGTGCCTGCGAGGGCCGCGCCGCCGACGTAGAGGAAGAAGCGGTTCGGGGTGCGCGTCTGGTAGAGCACGGTGCGCTCGGCGGAGACCGGCGCACTCGTCGGCGCGAGGGTGACCCGCTCGTCCGACGCGGAGGTCGTGACCGTCGTGCCCACGGGGGACGCAGGCGCGGGGGTGGCCGGGTTCGCCGGCGCGGGCGCAACCGCGTCGTCCGCGAGCGCGGCCGTCGACAGTGTGAGGGTGAAGACGGCAGCGGCGGTAGAGAGAGCGAGCTTCGAATTCATGATGACTTTCTCGTTCAAGGGGACGCCGTGATGGCGCCTGCATCCCTTGAAGCAGCCGTCGTGCCGGCGCGCGCGCCAGGCCGATGAGGGCCTCGCGGCGCGTAGGCAGGGTGACGCTTACCGCGAGCGTGACCCGGGAGCGGCGACGACACGCCAGGTCATGCCCGCCCACGTTCACTCGAACGAATGGCCTCCGCGCGCGGTTGCTCGTGGCGCGCCTGCCGGGTGCGCGTGCGCACGCGCCTGGTGAGCACGCGGGCACGCAGCGCCCCGACGCCGCGGGCGCTCGCGGCACAGGAGGGCAGACAAAGAGCGACACTCCGCGGGCGCCGAGGCAGGCGCGCTCGGCATATCGTGAGTTCAGCCGTTCGGCTTCGAGGTCGCCGACGCCACGAATGGCCCGCTCGCGCCCTCGAAGACGATCGGCTTCTTGGCGGCCCACCCCTCGTAGGCGGTGCGGAAGTCCGGGTGCTGCATGCAGATCGCCTGGGCCTGCGCCTCGGCCTCGATCGCCTGGTCGAGCGTCATCAGGTGCTCGCTCTCGAGCATCTGCTTGGTCATTGCGTGCGCGAACGCCGGCCCCGAGGCGAGCCGCTCCGCGACGGCGCGCGCCGCCGGAACGCACTCCTCGGGAGCGACCACCTTGGTCACGAGCCCGATGCGATACGACTCCTCGGCGCCGACGACGTCTCCCAGGAAGAGCAGCTCGTTCGCACGGCCGAGGCCCACCACGCGGGGAAGCAGGTAGGCCGCGCCCATGTCCGCCCCGCAGAGCCCGACGCGCGGGAAGATGAAGCCGAACTTCGCGGCCGTGCTCGCGATGCGGAAGTCGCACGCGAGCGCCATGACCGCGCCCGCGCCCACCGCGGTGCCGTTCACGGCGGCGACCACCGGCTTGCGGCACGCGCGGATGTTGCGGATGAGCGCGCCCGTGACCCGCGTGAAGGCGAGCAGCCCCTTCATGTCGCGCGCGAACAGCTCGGCGATGATCGCGTTCACGTCGCCTCCGGAGCAGAACGCGCGGCCTTCGCCGGTGAGGAGCACCGCGCGGACCGCGTTCTCCTCGTCGAGCGCCGCGAACGTCTGGAGCAGCTCCTCGTAGACCTCGAAGGTGAGCGAGTTGAGCGTCTCGGGACGCGTGAGCGTGATGGTCGCGACGCCCGAGGACGCGAGCTCGTAGCGGAACGTCTTCGGCGCGATCATGACGGAGGAAGGATCGCGACGGCCTCGATCTCGACCAGCGCGCCCGGCTCCAGCAGCCCCGCTACCTTCACGAGGCTCATCGCGGGGTAGTACTTGCCCAGACGGCCGCGCCATCCCTCGCCGATCGCCGCCGTCGCCCCGCGGTAGGCCTCGAGGTCCGTGACGAACACCAGCAGCTTTGCGATGTGCTCGGTGGCCCCGCCCGCCTCGCGCACCACGTCGATGACGTTGTCGAGCGCTTGGAGGAACTGGACCGCGAAGTCCTGGCTCACGATGCGCGCGTCCTTGTCCCAGC
Organism: Polyangiaceae bacterium; assembly: GCA_043732195.1. Taxonomy (GTDB): domain Bacteria; phylum Myxococcota_A; class Polyangia; order Polyangiales; family Polyangiaceae; genus Labilithrix. The sequence goes on along the minus strand of JAYTHX010000357.1, from coordinate 329 downwards.
CGATCTGGCCGGCGACGTGGAGCATGCGCCCGCTCGGCATGTCGGTGAGGATGCCGTTCGCGTAGCCACGCGGCTTCGGGAAATGGGAAGGGTGGATGACCTTGTGACCCATGCGCGGCCTCCGTTGGCGTCGAGGCTCTAGGCGCGAATGGCGCCGATGTAAAGGCGCGGCGGTCAGCGGAACGGGCCGGCGCCCGCGATGCCCGACAGCGCGCGGCGGAGGGCCACCGCGCGCTCGAGGATCGGCAGCGCCGTCGCCGGGTCGGCGAGCTTGCCATCGAGCTCCATCCGCAGCGCGCCCGGCTCGAGCCGGAGCCCGCGCTGACCGC
>JAYTHX010000356.1:0-3722 GCA_043732195.1 Polyangiaceae bacterium | reverse complement strand
GGGAGGCGGCGCCGGCGGAGCGCCGCCGTTCTCCTTGATGCTCGCGAGCTCCTGCGTGATCCACTCGCCCATGTCCTGGTGCCCGTCGAAGAGGCGACCGTTGATGAAGATGGTGGGCGTGCCGCCGATCTGGAGGTCCTCGCCGAGCTTCTTGTCCTTGGCGATGCGGTCGGTGGCCTCGTTCGCCTGCATGTCGGCGTGGAAGCGCGAGACCTCGATCCCGAGCTCCTTCGCGTAGCTGTCGAGGTCGGTCTGCTCGAGATGACGCTGGTTCGTGAAGAGCGCGTGGTGCATCTCCCAGAACTTGTTCTGCTTCATCGCCGCGGCGCCGGCGCGGGCGGCGATCTCCCCGTGGGCATGGCTGGGCAGCGGGTAGAACTTGAACGAGAAGCGCACGTCGTTCTTGTGCTGCTCGAGCAGCTTGTCGATCGCGGGCGCGACCTCGCCGCAGTGCGGGCACTCGAAGTCGGCGAACTCGACGATGGTGATCGCCGCGTTCTCGGGGCCGCGCACCGGCGAGCCATCGATGGGGACGTTCTTCACGCCCGACGACTCGAAGCGGCCCTTGTAGCTCTTCTCGATGAGCTCGCGCGTCATGCCGTCCTTCACGCCGCGCAGCACGAACTTCGCCGCAGGCAGGCACTTGGCGCACGCGCGCTTCTCCTGCACGCACTGCGCGATTGGCACGGGCACGCTCTGGCAGGGCGAGAGGAACTCGGAGACGTAGATCCCCCACTCCTTCTTCTCGCGGGGCGTGAGGGCGCTCGTGTCGACCCCTTCCAGTGCGACGTCCGGGGTGGCCGGCTTGTTGTCCTTCGTCGCGTCGTCCACCGTCGACTTTCCGCAAGTCGACCCGGAGAAGGCGGAGTAGGACAGAAGCCCAATGATTCCAATGGCTAACGCTTTGACTGCCATGCGATCGGCGAGCAGCTTACCACCATGGACCGCCGTTGGGGAGCCGCGGCTTTGCGCGCCGGCCCGCATGCGACTAAACATCATCCACCTTGCGCAGCGTCGTCTTTCGATTCGATGGCGTCGCCGCCTTCTCCGCCGCGCTCGGAGAGGCCAGGGGCGCGCTCGCCGTCCCCGAGGGCGAGGCCGTCACGGACGGCGAATGGATCCTGGCGACGTTCGAGATCGGCTCGCGGCGCCGCGCCACCGCTGCCGCCGGCCGCGTGGTCTGCGCCGCGGGGGACACGCACGTCGCGTTCGAGCGTCGCGACTGGGACCGCCTCCTCCAGTTCGTCGCCGCGCGCAGCGAGCACATGCGCGCCGCGAAGCCCAGCGGCGCGCTGGCCGTCTCCTCGGGCAAGCTGCCCATCGCCGAGGGCCACGAGCACGAGTCACCGCCGTCGAGCGTGCTCGAGTCGAGCCGCGTGCCGTTCGGCGCGCGCGTCCTCCTCGTCGACGACGACGCGGAGGGCCGCGAGGAGATCCGCCTCATGCTCGCGGGCATCGGCCTGATGGTCGAGGTGGTGGAGGTCGCGTCCGATGCGCAGGCCCTCCTCCTCGAGTCCCCGTTCGATGCGCTCGTCCTCGACTTCCACACGCCGGGCGTCGAGCCGCTCGACTTCGTCCGCAGCCTGCGGCGCGATCCGCTGCTGGCGCCGCTTCCGGTGCTGATCCTCTCCGACCGCCCCTCGTCGCGCGACGTGGTGGATGCGTTCGCGAGCGGCGCCGACGACTTCCTCCCCAAGCCGTTCCGCGCCCCCGAGCTCGGCGCGCGCATCTTCGGCCTGCTCCGGCGCGCACGCCTCTCGCGCCTCGGCTCGCTCATGCCCGGCTCGAGCGGGCCACGCTCGACAGGTGGAGGCGGCCTTCCGTGACGGAGAGCTTCCCGCCGCCGTCGGTGGAGATGGATCAGCTCGAGGGCGTACGGGGAGCGCGAAAGCTGCTGGCCGTGGGCGGCGGCCGCGGCGGCGTGGGCAAGAGCCTCATTGCCCAGAACCTCGCGGTCTACTTCGCGCAGCTCGGCAAGAGCGTCGCGCTCGTCGACTGTGATCCCACGGGTGCCAACCTGCACACGCAGTTCGGGCTCGATGCGCTCGCGCATCCGCCGAACGTCGAGGGCACGGTCGAGGACCTCGCGAAGGCGCTCATTCCCACGAGCGTGCCCGGTCTCTCCATCCTGCCCGGCCCGCACGACGCCATCGAGCCGCCGCTCCAGCTGCGCGCCGGGCGCAAGAGCCGGTGGCTGGCGCGCCTGCGCTCGCTGCCCGTCGACTACCTCGTCATCGACGTCGGGCCCGGCCACGCGCACCTCGCGGTCGACGTCATGCTCGCGGCCGACTTCGCGATCTGCGTCACGGTCCCGGAACCGCCCGCCATCGAGGCCACGTACCGCTTCGTTCGCGCCGCGTACCGCCGGCGCCTCCGCCGCTCGCTGGCAAAGGATCGCTTTCGCCTCTCGCTGGTCGACCGCGCAATCAAGGATATCGGCCGCCTCCCCGCGCCGCTCGAGCTGATCCGCGCGCTCATCAAGATCGACAAGAACCTCGCCGAGATCGCGTGGATCGAGGCGCAGCGCATGCACCTCTACCTCGCGGTGAACCAGACCCGAGTGCGCACCGATCTCGAGCTCGCCACCTCGATGAGCGCGCTGTGCCGCCGCCACTACGGCATCGCGCTCGACGAGCTCGGCTGGGTCGAGAACGACGATACGGTGTGGCTCTCGGTACGGCGGCGCAAACCGCTCCTCGTCGACAGCCCGACGTCGAAGGCGGCGCGCAACATCGAGCGCATCGCCCGGCGCGTCGTCGCGCTCACCGCCGCCAAGCAGGAGCTTCATCAGGTGCCGCCGCCGCTGCCGCTCGAGGCGCCCGACCAGTACGCGATGCTCGGCATCGGTCGCTCCTCGAACGACGAGGAGATCCGCCGCGCCTACAAGCGTCAGCGCGAGGTCTACGCCACCGGCGGGCTCGCCACGGTGTCGCTCGTCGCCGAGACGGAGATCGCGAGCGCGCAGTCGCGCGTCGAGGAGGCGCACGACACGCTGCTCGATCCCGTGCGCCGCCGCGCCTACGACCTCTCCACGTTCCCCGAGATGGAGTCGCCCGCGCAGTCGAGCAACATCGCGCGGCCCGCCCTCGCCGCCGAGCAGCTGATGCTCCAGAGCGAGCTGGCGCGCGAGATCGGGCCCGACACCGAGTTCACCGGTCCCCTCCTCCGCAAGGTGCGCGAGTCGCAGGGCATCGAGCTCGTCGAGATCAGCTCGCGCACGAAGATCTCGAAGTCCCACCTCCTGGCGCTCGAGGAGGAGTCCTACGACGACCTCCCGGCCATCGTGTACGTCCGCGGGTTCGTCACCGAGGTCGCGAAGTACCTCCGGCTCGACCCGGCGCACGTCCAGCGCACGTACCTGCGGCGAATGCGCGAGAAGAACGTGTCGTGACGACGGAGACCCGGCGAGCCGCCGGTGGGGAGGTCGCTGCCGTACCGGCCGATGCGCTCTACGCGGTCGGCCTCTTTCTCGTGGCGTTCGTCCTGCGGTTCCTGGCAGCGCGCTTGCTGGCCGGCGAGCCGGTGTGGGACGGGCACTACTACGACTTCGGCGCGCGACGGATCGCGAGCGGCTTCGGCTACGCCGACGAGGTGACCCACGACGGCGTGCCCGTCTGGCACCCGTGGTGCCACTACCCGGTCGGCTACAGCGGCTTTTTGGCTGTATTCTACAAGCTCTTCGGGTCGAGTCACGGCGTCGCGCAGCTCGCGAATGCACTGGT
>JAYTHX010000355.1:0-3729 GCA_043732195.1 Polyangiaceae bacterium | reverse complement strand
TCAAGGCGGAGGACGTGCCGTCGCTCGTCTACGCGATCATCAACGAGGAGATCCTCCCGCCGAGCAGCGTGGTGCCCGATCTCCCGCTTGGGCTCGATGCCGTGGTGATGAAGGGCCTCGAGCGCGAGGCCGATCGGCGCTGGTCGACGGCGCGCGAGATGGCCGCGGCGCTCGAAGCGGTGCTCGCGCCGGCGCCGGCCCGCGAGATCAGCGAGTGGGTGCACGCCATCGCGAGCGAGGCGCTCGACTGGCGCCAGGATCTCGTCCATCGCATCGAGAGCGAGACGTCGACCTCGATCCCGCCGCCGATGCGGATCGACTCCCCGGCATCGCCGATCGAGATCTCGAGCGGCGTGGTCCCGACCGACACCCACGACCCGCGCGGCGAAGCGCCCACCATCTCCAACGAGAACCGCAGCCCGTACGCCATCCCCGACGACCAGCGTGACACGCTGCTCGGCGCGGACGCGCGTCTGTTCGCCCCCTCCGTGCTCGACGAGCCGACCGTGGACGACGGCGGCCACGTGGGAGGCCTCGGTCGCGTCGGGCTCGCGCTGCTCTTCCTCGCCGGCCTCATGCTGCTCGGAGGAGGCGTGCTCTTCGGCCTGCGCTGGATGCAGATGGCCAACGAGAGCGGACAGACGACCGCACCCGAGCCCAGCGCCTCGGCGGCGACGCCTTCGGAGAGTGAGTCGGCGATCGTGATCGGCGGCGGACAGCGCACGCCGCCCGGCGGCGGCACCGCGACCGCCGCCGCGGTCACCGCGCCGACCGCGGTGCCGTTCTTCCCGCCGCCTTCGGCGCGCCCGCGGCCCACCGCGACGAGCGCGCCGGTGCGGGACGAATGCGAGAATCCCTTCACCGTCGACGCGCGCGGCATCCGGCATCCGAAGCCGCAATGCTTCACGAAGCGCTAGCGAGCGCGGCGACGGACCACGACGGCATGCGGGCTAGCCTGCACCGTGTCGGCAGCGTCAGAGCAGCTTGCGCGGTGGCATCACGACGTTCGCCACGAGGACGCCGATCACGAGCGCCGCGCCGACCAGCGCCATCGTGAAGCCGGTCTGGATGCCCGCCTCGGCGCGCCGCGCGAGCAGCTCGCCGAGGCTCACGAACCCGAAGCTCCCGGGTACGAGCAGGATCATCCCCGGCAGCTGGAACAGCTGCGCGGGGCGGTTCGTCACGCGGGCGAGGCCGTTCGACAGCACGCACACCGCGAGCGCCGCGCAGAACGCGGACACGTGCGGGGCCTCAGGGAGGTAGCGCACGGCGAGCGCGGTCACCGCATAGCCCGTCGCGCCCGAGACGAGCGCGGTCCACACGTACTGGCGCGGAACCTGGAAGATCACAGCGAACGAGAGCGCGGAGACCGCGAGCGCCAGCGCTTGGTACGGCAGTCCGAGGCCCTCGCGGAGCACGGGCACGATGGGCAGCGGCACCCCGGAGATCTTCTGGAACCCGGCCACGAGCGCGACGCCGAACAGGATCAGCAGGAGGGTGACCGCGGACTCCATGAGGCGCGCGCCGCCCGAGACGAGGTTCTTCTGCGCGACCTCGGCGAGGCCGGTGGTGAAGGTCATGCCGGGGAAGAGCGAGATCGAGCCCGCGAGCACCACCACCTCGGGCGACGACGCGGGCCATACGCGCGTGGCGAGCCACGCGCAGGTCGCGGCGAAGAGCCCGCCCATGAACTCCTGGAGGAGGCGATGCGTGGGGTTGCGATCGAGCAGCCGGCGGCTACCCCCGATCACGGCGCCCACGATCGACGCGACGAGCACGTCGACCAGCGAACCGCGGAAGAACACCGCGGCCGCGCCCGCGGCGCTGGTGGTCGCGGCCCACACGAGCGCGGGTGACCACTGCGCGGGCTGCGCGACGATCATCCGAATGCGCGCACGCGCCTGCTCGATGGTGGCGCGGCGGTCGACGACGTCGTTGAAGATGGCGTCGACCATCGTGAGCCGCCCGAGATCGACGCCCCAGTCGGAGAGGCGCGTCATGCGATGCACCTCGGGGACAGGCTCGTCGCCGCGAACCTGCGGCGTGACGCGGAGGAAGAGCCCGGTGGGCAGCGCGAACGGCTCGGCGCGGTAGCCCTCGGCCTCGGCGACCGCGCGGATCACGTCCTCGAGGCGGTAGCTGGGGCAGCCGTACGAGGCGAGCGTCGCGCCGATGTCGAGAAGGTAGTCGGCGAGCTCGTCGCGCGTGCGCTGGCCCGCAGACGGCGATGGCGAGAGCTCCGCGGAGTCCTCGCGCGGTGCAGTCATGCGGCGCGGAGTGCGCGCGTCACGAGCGGACGGGGCGGACGCATCGCATCCGGCGCGTGCATGCCGCGGAGCTTCTCGAAGAGCAGCTCCTCGTGCTCCTTCTCCATCCCGTAGAACTCGATGCCGAACGAGAGCCCGGTGTCACCCGGCCGGCGCCCGTGCAGCACGCGCGCGACGATGGCGTGCGCGTCGATCCACACGTTGGAGCGCGGCGGCCGGAAGGCGACGAGCAGCTCCTCCCCCGTGAGGAGGCGGACGCCGCTGCCACGGACCAGCATCCCCTTCGTCGAGAGATCGAGCGCCAGGTCGCCGACGAGCCGGAAATCGTGCTCGCGCACCACCTGACAGTCGATGCGAACGAACCGCCGAAATGTGCTGCGCACGGGCTCGAGTGACGACATGAACGGCCTCCTACCGCTCGAATCGTAGGTAAGGCAATGTAGGATGGTCAAGAAACGGTCGACGTGCTGGCGCCATGCGCGTCGAGCATGCGCGCGATGGCCGACCGGAGCTCGTCGAGGCCGATCGGCTTGTCGAGGCGGGCGTTCGGCACCGTGTCGAAGAACTCGCGGACGCGCGGGCTGGTGGCGCCGCCGGTGAGAAAGACGATGCGCTCGGCGAGCTCGGGCGCGAAGGCCTCGAGCTCCGTGTGGAAGTCCATGCCGTTCATGCCGGGCATCATGAGATCGCAGAGCAGGAGATCGAAGCGCTCGCCTTGCTTCACCTGCTCGAGCGCTTCGGCGGCGTTCGTGAGGAGCACCACGTCGTGCTCGGCGACGAGCGCGCGGCGTAGCGCGAGGCCGAGCGCGGGCTCGTCGTCGATGCAGAGGATGCGCGCGCGGCGCAAGGGACGGACCGGCGGCTTGGCGTAGATCGGCCGCGAGGGCTGGGTGGCGCGCGGGATGCTCACGACGAAGCGCGTGCCCTGGCCGGGCTCGCTCGTCACCGAGATGTCTCCGCCGAGCTGCACGAGGATGCGCCGGCAGATGCTGAGGCCGAGGCCGGTGCCCTGGCCCACCGGCTTGGTCGTGAAGAACGGCTCAAAGATGCGGGGCAGCACGTCCTTCGGGATGCCGCTGCCGGTGTCGGCGATGGTGACGGTCACCATCTCGCCCTCGAGCCGCGTCGCGATCTCGATGCGGTTGTCGTTCGGGTTGCCCTCAGGGAGCGCCTGTGCGGCGTTCACCACGAGGTTGAGGAAGACCTGGCCGAGGCGCGACTCGCTCGCGATCACCGACGGCACCTCCTCGTACTCCTTCACCACCGTCGCGCGCTGGCGGAGCGTGACCGCGGCCATGCGCAGCGACGAGTCGAGGATCTGGCGGACGTCGATGCTGGTGAGATCGTCGTCGTCGCCGCGGGAGAAGGTGCGAAGGTCCTGGACAATCGCGCGCACGCGCTCGGCGCCGTGGTTCGTGTCGGCGAGCGCCTGCGAGAGATCGGTGATGCGCGCCTCGAGGCG
>JAYTHX010000354.1:0-11919 GCA_043732195.1 Polyangiaceae bacterium | reverse complement strand
CGCTCGTGACGGCGCCGTGGCTGAGGCCGGTCTTGATGCTCACCGCCTCGGCGAGCGTGATCTGCTCGCGGGACAGCGTTCCTTCGACGGTCTCCTCGACGGTGCGGACGCCCGCCTTGGTGAGCTCGGCGAAGAGCGCCTGCGTGTTCGTCGCCGTCGTTCCCCCCGTGTAATAGGACACGAGCTTGTGCCGGTTCTTCATCGGCTTGCCCTTGCCCGCGAGGACCCACGCCTTGAACTTCTCGACGTCGGCGTAGAGCGCGTCGAAGAGGTAGACCTCGTTCACGCCGACTCCACCCTGCGAGATCGCGCAGGCCGCGCCGTGATACCCGCCCGAATGGGCGGACACGCACACGCGGCCGACCGCGGCGCGCGGCGGGAGGTGGGCGTCACCGAGCGCATGGCGGGCGGAGGCTAGGTTGAGCGTGTCGAGGGCGTCGACGAGCATGCGGTTGAAGCCGCCGTCGACCTCGAGCTTTCCGACCGCCGAGCTCGCCGCGTTCGCCACGACCTCCGGCACGAGCAGGATCGCGTTCTGCTTGCTCTCGTGGAGCTGCTCGCGCAGCTGGTGCTTTTCCACCGCGGCGTCGACGTCGCTGCTGTACCCGTGGAAGTGGACGACCGTCGCGACGGTGCCGTCTTCCGCGGCGCGGTAGTGATGCGGGACGAACGCGAGCATCGTCGCGTCGCGCTGCGGGCTCCCCGGCACCGGGAAGGGATTGTTCACGAGCTCGAGGTGGAGGGTGACCCCGCGCGCGCCGGAGCTGCTCTTCAGGACGCGCGACCTCTTGATCGATCCGTCACTCGCGCGATTGCTCTCGCCCTCCTGGGCGCGAGCGACCGCAGGCGTACCGAGCGCTGCCGCCGCGAAGGCCCCCAGCAACGCGGCCCGCCGCGAGAGAAGGGGCGCGGGCGCGGGCGCGTGCGGGGGCGGAGAGCGGCGCATGACCACGGCACCGAGCATCTGGCGCATCCGGGAAGCCTGTCAAGGCACGGGGGGACGTATCCCGCTCGGAGGCGCAGGAGAGAGAGAGCGAGACAGTGGAAGAAGGTACGACGCCGGCCGACCTGGTTTCCACGCAGCCACGGAGCGACAGCGGCCGACTGGACCCTCATGACGTTCGGTCGCACCGGTGTCGTGGTCGTCCTCGCCGCGCTGCGTGAAGCGAGTCCCCTGAAGGCCCGTGGAGCCGGCCGCCACGTGATGTACCTTCGTCGCGCATGCGGATCGCGCTCGTCGTCCTCTCCCTCGACATCGGTGGTCAGGAGCGGCTCGTGCTGCGCATGGCCCAGGGATTCGAGGAGCGCGGGCACGAAGTGCACGTCGTCACGCTGACCGCCGGCGGGACCCTGCGCGGCGAGCTCGGGACGATCCCCGTGCACGATGTCGTGCGCGGCCCCGGCTTCGACGCCACGCTCTACCGCCGCCTGTGGCGCCTCTTCCGCGCGCTGCGCCCCGCCGTCGTGCACACCCACAACGCCGTTCCGCTCGAGTACGCTGCGCCCGCCGCTCGCCTCGCGCGCGTTCCGTGCATCGTACATACGAAGCACGGGCACATCGCGTACTCGCGGCTCTCGCGCGGGCTCGCGCGCGCCGCCACCCGCTGCGTCGACTGCTTCGTCGCCGTCTCGGCGGACACCGCGATCACCGCCGCGCGCGAGGAGCACCCGCGCGCAAAGCGCCTGAAGGTCATCGAGAACGGCATCCCGCTCGGAAGATTCACGCCCGACGCCGCCGCCCGCAGCGCCGTCCGCGCCGAGCTCGGCATCGCCCCGGACGCGCGCGTGGTGGGCGCCGTGGGACGGCTGGTCGAGGAGAAGGACTACCCGCTGCTCGTCCGCGCGATGGAGCCGCTGCTCGCCGAGAACATGCGGCTCGTGATCGTCGGCGAGGGGATCGTGCGCGCCTCGATCGAGGCCGCGGTCGCCGCGCTGCCGGCAGGCCTCCGCCCCTTCGTCACGCTCACCGGGGCACGGCGCGACGTGGCGCGCGTCCTCAACGCGTTCGACGTCTACGCCTCGAGCTCCCGCGCCGAGGGCCTGCCGCTGGCGCTCGCCGAGGCGATGGCCTCGCGCCTGCCCATCGTCGCCACCGCGGTGGGCGGCGTCCCCGACATCGTGCCCGCGGACATCGGCGTGCTGGTGCCGCACGGCGATCCGCGCGCGCTCGGCGCCGCCCTCCAGCGCCTCCTCGACGACGGCGCGACCCGCGCCGCGATGGGCGAGGCCGCCCGCCGCTACGCGCTCGGCCGCTTCGCCGAGGAGCGCATGCTCGATCGCTACCTCGCGGTCTATCGGGCCCGCTGACCGGAGGCGAACGGCGCGACGCGTGATACACCCGGACCATGAGTTCCAAGCTCACGGGTATCGGGAGCTTCTGCGCGCTGGCGTTGGTCGGGCTGCCGTCGTGCCCGCGCCTCGGGACGAAGCCGCCGGACGCCGCCACCGAGGCGCCGAAGCAGGGCACCGACGGCGTCGCGCTCGCCAGGACGGGGCCCGTGGTCGTCGCCACCGGGCACCCGCGCCTCCTCCTCCGTGAGAGCGATCTCGCGCGCCTGCGCGGCTGGGCGACCGCCGACAACGCGATCTTCGAGAAGGGCCTGAAGCCGCTCGCCGAGCAGTGCGCGCAGACCATGGACGCGGGCGGCGCGATGGCCGAGGACCCGTCCAGCCCGAACGGCTACTTCGCGAGCCCGCCCGAGGCGTTCGCGATGCTCTTCGCGTTCACCTCGCTCGTGCATCCCTCGCCCACCGAGCGCGCCGCCTACGCGAAGCGCGCGCGCACGCTGCTCATGTACGTGATCGACAAGGCGGTGAAGGGCGCCGCCGCCGACCAGGCCTTCCGCGATCCCGCGTTCAGCATCGGGGACCGCTCGCGCTGGTTCGGCATGGGCTTTCCGCTCACCGTCGACTGGATCTACGGAACGCTCACCGCCGACGACAAGAAGAAGATCCGCACCGTCTTCCTGCGCTGGGCGAAGGAGATCCAGAGCGCCGAGACCACGACCGACAACCACCCCGAGCCGGCCGGCCTCCTCAACGATCCCAAGCTCACCGCGAACGTGCGGCGCACGCGCTGGGCAGGCAACAACTACTACACGGCGCACATGCGCAACCTCGGCATGATGGCCATGTCGTTCGACGCCGCAGACGATCCCGAGGAGCAGCTCCGCTCGCAGCTCGCGAGCGTCACCGGCGCGTGGCTCTACGTCTCGGACGCGCTGATGCGCGGCGACATGCGCGGCGGGCTCGCCTCGGAGGGCTTCGAGTACAGCCCGCTGTCGGTCGGCTACGTGGCGCAGCTGCTCCTCGCGCTCCACACCGCGGGCCGCGCCGATCCCGCCGTGCACGGCAAGCAGGTCACGTTCGAGAATCCGTTCTGGAACGAGACCATCCCCGGCTACCTCCACTCGCTGAGCCCCACCACGAAGGTGCCGAGCGACCCCGACGTCGCCTACCTCGGCGCGCTGCATCAGGTCGCCTGGTACGGCGACGGCGAGAAGTACTGGGCGCCCGACTACATGGGCGTGTTCGGGCCGCTCGGCGTGTACGACAGCTACACGCAGAACGACAAGCGCCTCGCGCAGCTCCGCTGGATCGAGACGAACGCCGCCCCCGGCGGCCTGCCGCGGCTCGAGGCGCGCGCCGGCGACAACAACGATCTCCTCGCCTCGATCTTCTACTTCCTGCTGCTCGACCCGAAGGCCAAGCCGTCGCCCGATCCGCACGCGCTCTACCCGCTGAACCACTTCTCCGCGGGCCTCGGGCGCTTCCTCCAGCGCACGTCCTGGGCGGCCGACGCCACCTGGTTCTCCTACAAGCTCGGGTGGACCACGCTCGATCATCAGCACGCCGACGGCAACATGTTCGAGCTGTGGCGCAAGGGCGAGTGGCTCACCAAGGAGCGCACCGGCTACGGCGACGACGCCGCCTGCACCGATCAGAAGAACGGCATCGCGCTCCAGAACGGCAAGCCTGCGCACTCCGACGGCTACCGCGGCGCCGAGTGGAAGCGCGGCTCGCAGTGGACGTACGTGACCAACGGTGACGGTAAGATCCTCGCCTCGCGCTGGGGCGCCGACTTCACGTACTTCCTCGGCGACGCGACGCCCCTCTACAACTCGAAGGACGAGGGCTCCGAGGACATCCTCCACGCCAGCCGCTCGATCGTGTGGATCGTCCCCGATCGCATCATCACCTACGATCGCGCCGCGTCGAAGACCGCCGGCCGCTTCAAGCGCTTCTGGATGCAGCTCCCGAGCCCCGGGACCGTGGCGAACGGGCTCATGACGATGAAGAGCGCCGGCGGACAGAACCTCTTCGTCCGCACGCTGCTCCCCAGCCCCGCCACCGTGGCGGTGGAGAAGGCCGAGTCCCTCGACGACGACAACGGCAAGCAGCCGGCCCAGCTCGATCCCATCAAATACCGGCTGCGCGTCGAGGCCCCGGGCTCGCCGAAGACGGTGCGCTGGCTGCACGTCATCCAGGGCGCCGACGGCAAGGACCGCGCGGACAGCGCCTCGCTCGTGACGTCGAGCGCGGGGACGCTGTACCAGGGCGCCTCCTTCAACGACACGGCGGTCTTGTTCCCGGTCGACATCGGCAAGTTTGCCTCCGTGACCTACACCGCGCCCGGCAGCACGAAGGCGCACCTCGTCACGGGCCTCACGCCGGGCGCGGGCTACACGTCCACCCTGCAGAAGACGGGCGACGTGATGGTCGTGACCATCACGACCGGCGGCGACCAGAAGGCGGACTCGGGCGGCGTACTGGTGCTCGGCAAGCTGCCCTGAACGCCCTGACGCGCGATTTCCTGCGCGAAACGCCGCGCCGGATTGCCGCGCTCGGACTCATCCGGTCGATTTCGGCGGTTGGGGGTTCTCCGGCCGCGGTAGCGCCCTAAGCTTCGCCCTCCGTGCGCGGCGACGACGTCGTGCATCTCGTCACCCACGGACGGAAACAACGATGGACGCCCAGCAAATAGCCTCGAGAAGTTCCCTCGGAATCGCGATCGTCGGCCTCGGCGGCGCCGTGGCGACGACCGCCATCGCGGGAATGGAATTGTTGCGGCGCGGCGAGGTCGGCCATGAGGGGCTGCCGCTCGCGGACGCACCCGCAGCGCTCACCGGCGCCCTCGCCGCCTACGGGGACCTCGTCTTCGCAGGCTGGGACCTCTGCGGCGACGATCTCGCCGCCGCAGCGCTCCAGCACGATGTGCTCTCGGCGCGCCAGTACGAGCAAGCCCGCGAGACCCTGGCGTCGATCCGCCCATGGCCGGCGGTCAGCAACACCGCCTACTCGGAGCGCGTGGATGGAAAACACCGGGCCCTCGCGGTGAACCATCGCGGCGCGATCGACCTCATCCGCGCGGATCTGCAACGCTTCCGGGAACAAGCAGGCGTTCGCGACGTGGTCATGATCAACCTCGCTTCGACCGAGACCTTCGTCGATCGCAACGCGCTCACGTACGCATCGATCGAGGCCTTCGAGGGCGCGCTCGACGCGAACTCCGCCGAGATCTCGCCCGCGATGCTCTATGCCTATGCGGCCGTTGCGGAGCGGGTGCCATACGGCAACTTCACGCCGTCGATCGCGGGAGACGTTCCCGCGCTCGTGAAGCTCGCCGAGCGCGCCAGCGTCCCCCTCGCGGGCAAGGACGGCAAGACCGGCCAGACCATGTTGAAGACGGTGATCGCCCCCGCGCTGCGGACGCGCGCGCTGCATGTCGACGGGTGGTTCTCCACGAACATCCTCGGCAATCGCGACGGGCTGGCCCTCGAGAGCCCAGGAAGCCTGAAGAGCAAGGTCATGACCAAGGCCTCGGTGCTCGACCAGATCCTGGGTTACGAGGTGAAGAACCATATCGTCGATATTCGGTATTATGCGCCGCGTGGTGACAACAAGGAGGCGTGGGACAACATCGATGTCACGGGCTTTCTCGGCCAGAAGATGCAGCTGAAGGTCAACTTCCTCTGCCGCGACAGCATCCTGGCCGCGCCGCTCGTCATCGAGATCGCGCGGGTCCTCGATCTGGCCAAGCGCCGTGGCGAGGGTGGCGTCCAGGAGCAGCTCGGTCTCTTCTTCAAGCTGCCGCAGACTCGCGACGGGCGCTCTCCCGAGCACGCGCTCCACCGCCAAGAGCAGACCCTCCTCGCGTGGCTCGCGAAGAGCGAGCCAAGCGAGCGGTCCTGATGCCGAGGCCGCTTCGTGAGGACGCGCTGTCGCTGGAGCCTCTCGCGCGCGTCCTCGGCGACGTCTCCGACCTGAAACGGATGCACAACGCGAAGCGTCCGGGCTCGATCGCGACCCAGCTCTTCGAGGCGGGTTGGGCGGCCTACGCACGCGGCGCCGACCTCACCGAGACGGCCCTGGTGACGACCGCGCAGGCGCTCGTCGCGACGAGCCTCGGAGGGGTCGACGCCTCCGTGCTCCGTGACGCAGGGCTCGACCGGGAGACGGCGCAGGAGATCCTGGGCCGCGGCTTCGACGCTCTGGCCTTGCCCCTCGAGCCGAGGCTCGCCAGCGCGCTTCGCCTGCGCCTCGGGCAGGAGCTCGGCGCCGGAGAGCCGCCGGCGTTCGTCGGCCTGCTCGCGCGTCAACCGCGCGCAGGCGCGACCAGGCCCGGCAAGGCGCGGCTGATCCTCGAGCCGACCGAGAACCACGCGGAGCACTCGCTCCTGGTGGCGGTCAACGGCGTGCTGCTGGCGCCGCGCTATGACGCCGATCCCGCGCAGGTGTTCCTGGCCGGCATGAGCCACCACCTCCACAACGCATACCTTCCCGACGGCGGCTTCGCCGGCGAAGCGCGGCTCGGCGCGCAGCTCGGCGCCATCGTCGATGCGTTTCGCGCACGCGCGCTCGCCGAGCTCGGGGGCCCGCTCGCCGAGAACGCGCTACGGCTCGCACGCGAGACCGCAGTCGCGGACTCCGCCACCGCGCGGGCCTTTCATGCCGCCGACGTCATCGACCGCGTCCTGCAGCAGCGGTGGCACGCGCGGGCAGCGGGGTTCACGCTCGACTATGCGCTCTCCGAGATGGAGATCGTCCACCCCGGGCCCATCCAGGCCTTTCACGCGGTCGTTCTCGCAGAGGCCGGGCTCGGGTGAGCGCCTTCGCGTCCCGCACCCGCGCGGGTGAAGCCACGCTCCCCCTCCGCGGCGCGGACGGCACGGCGCTGCGCCGCGACACCGAGCACTCCTGGACCGACGGAACGACGCGATTTCCCATCGTCGCGGAGATCCCCTTTCTGCGCAGCGGCCGCGACGCGCTCCGCGAGGCGGCGCTCGCCGACCTCGATCGGGGCGAGCCGGGCGCCGCGCTCGCGCGTCTGCTCGCGGACCGTGATGACTGGGCCTCTGGCCCGCCCGCCCGCGCCGAGGACGTCACGAGGGCCGCAGAGAGCCCGGCGGTCGGCCTGCGCGAGGCGATGGCGCTGCTGGCTTACGGTCCGGTCGGCGACTACTTCGCGTACCGCTGGAGCGATCCGACGTACCTGAGCGGACTCCGGCTCCTGCAGAGCGGCGCGCCTGCGGCCCCGCGGATCTTCGTCGAGGTGGCGTGCGGGATTGGCCACTACCTGCGCGAGGCGCTGCAGCGCGGGATCGCGGCGGTGGGCATCGACGTCGTCTTCTCCAAGCTGTGGCTCGCGCGTCGCTTCGTCGCCGAGGACGCGCAGCTCGTCTGTGCGGACGTCGCGTCCGGGCTCCCGCTACCCGACGCGAGCGCGTCGCTCGTCTTCTGTCATGACGCGTTCTATTTCCTCCCGCACAAGGCGCGCGTTCATGCCGAGATGACCCGCGTCTCCGCGGGCCCAGTGCTGGTCGGCCATGCGCACAACCGCGATGCGGAGAACCATTCGGCGGGCGACCCCTGGAGCGTCGCGGAGTATGCCGCGCTCGCGCACGCGTCGGTCCTCTACGACGACGCCGAGCTCACCCGCGCCTTCCTCGAGGCACGGTCGCCGGTCGCGCAGACCTCCGCGGCCCTCGCCGGGTGCACGGCGCTCTCCTGGATCGACGGCGGTGGGGCCGCCGAGGCCACCCCTTCGCGGCAGATCGACTTCACGCAGCCCGTGCCGGGGGCCACGCTGCGACTCAATCCCCTGCTGGCGGGCGGCGGTCTGGCGCCCGTGTGGCCTTCGGCGCGCTACGCCGAGGAGTACGGCCCCGCCTCGGGCTACCTCACGCGCGAAGCGCTGGAACCACTCACCCCGGTCACCACCGCGGAGCTCGCACGTAATCGCGTCTTCCTCGACCTGCCTCCGCGATGGTGATGCCTGATCGCGTGATCGGCTGGGGTATCGTGGGGTGCGGTTGGGTCGCGCGTGACTACGTCGCGCCCGGTATCGCGGCTTCCCCCAACGGGCGGCTCGTCGCCGCGTGTGACTCGAGCCTCGCGCAGGTGACGGCGATCGCGCCGGCGGAGGCGCCGATCCGCACCCAGGACTTCGCGGCGTTCCTGCGCACGCCCGGCCTCGATGCGGTGTACATCGCGACGCCGAACGACAGCCACCGCGCGCTCACCGAAGCGGCCGCGGCTGCCGGCAAGCACGTCATGTGCGAGAAGCCGATGGCGACGCGCTACGACGACGCTGTCGCGATGGTCACCGCCTGCGCGCGCGCCGGCGTGCAGTACGCCACGGCATTCGACCAGCGTTTCCAGGCGAGGCACGTGCTCCTGCGGGAGCTCGTGGCCAGCGGCGCGCTCGGCACGGTGACGGCGGTGCGGATCCACTATGCGTGCTGGCTGCCGCCGGACTGGACGGTGGACAACTGGCGCGTCGATCCCGTGCGCGCCGGTGGCGGCGCCTTCATCGATCTCGCGCCCCACGGGCTCGATCTGATCCAGATGGTGCTCGGTGAACCGATCGTCGAGCTGCACGTGCTGCTGCAGCGACGCGTGTTCGAGTATCCGGTCGACGACGGCGCCGTGGCGATCGCGCGGCTCCGTTCGGGTACGCTCGCGACCATGAACGTCGCCTACAACTGCCCGGAGGCGTACCCGCGTCGTACGCTCGAGGTCCTCGGTACGCGGGCGAAGGTCGACGCCATCGACACGATGGGTCAGGTGGCGGGTGGCCGCCTGCTCGTCACCACCAGCGACGGCGTCACCACCGAGCGAGCCGTCTCGCCCGAAGACGACCGCTCGCCCTTCGAGGCCAGCGTGACCACGTTCGCGCGCTGCCTCCTCGAAGGGCGACCGTTTCCGTTCTCGCCCGAGGATGATCTGCGCGTCGCGCGTCTCCTCGCGTCGAGCACGCACCGCTCGCCGCAGGAGAGCGCATGACGCTCGCCCACTGGGTGTGCGCGAGCTGCGGCGGATGGCAGGAGGACTTCGCGCGTCCGGCGGCGTGTTTCGTCTGCTCGGACGTCCGCAACGCGCTCCCCCAAGACGGGTACGTCTTCACGACCGCCGACGCCATGCGGGAGCGCGAGAAGCGTTCGGCGCTCGCGATGGTGTGGCGTCAGGTGGACGAGGGCATCGTGATGTTCTCGAACGAGCCCGCCGTCGGGATCGGCTCGCGCGGTTACCTCCTGCTGCGGCCGGGCGGAAACGTCGGCTTCGAAGCCGCCAGCTGGTACACCGAGGAGGCGCTCGCGTACATCGCGTCGGTCGGTGGAATCGCGACGCTCTCGTGTTCCCATCCCCACGGGATGGGCGCGCTCTGGCAGCTCCAGCGCCGGTTCTCACCGGAGGTCGTCATGCAGCGTGACGCGGTGCGGTTCACGAAGGCGTTCGCCGTCGATTACGTCTACGACGACGGCCTGGTCCTCGACGAGGGGCTCTCGCTCCACCTCGTGGGCGGGCACTACGAGGGGCAGGCCGTGCTGCACCACGCTGAGCGACGCGCGCTCTTCTGCGGGGACGCCCTCAAGTTCGAGACCGACGAGCGAGGAGCGATCACCGGCCTGTCCTGTCACAAGGCATTCCACAAGCGCATCCCGCTGAGCCACGAGGAGCTGCGGACCTACCGGCGCGTCATCGGCGCCCTCGACTTCGACCAGGCTTTTTCACCCTTCGGGCACGGCCCCGGGATCACCACCGCCGACGCCGTACGCCTCTACGACCAGCAGCTCGCGAGCCGGCGAACGTCGGTCGCTCCCTTTCCTCTCTCCCGACCGAGGACCACGTCATGACGCGCGCCATAGCAAGCGAAGCACCCGCCAGCCGGTCGCTCGAGGAGACGCTGGCTCTCTTCCGCGCCGGGCTGGACGTCGCCGAGGCGCACGAGTTCCGGCTCGACGCGCTGGACCGCCTGGGCATTCCGCTCTGGGGCGTGTTCGTGTGGGCCACGGACGGAGACTTCTCGGACGGCTACGGCTACGGCTCCTCCGAGCTCCAGGCGCGCGTGGGCGCCTGGGGTGAGGTGCTCGAGAACTACTGGGCGACGGTGTCGCTGCGGACGCTGCCCCGGCGCCGCGCGTCGTTCGCGAGCCTGCCGGGCGCGATCGACCCGCGCACTCTCTGCCTCGATGCCGGCGCTGCCTACGATCCCGACGCGCCGCGCCTCTGGACGATGGCCAAGCGTTGGCCGAGCGGCGAGTCGGTCTGGCTGCCGCTCGAGGCGGCGGCGATCGGGCTCGCCGACGCCGCGGAGGTGCCCGCTGGCGAGCGGCTGTTCACCCCCATCACGAATGGCCTGGGGGCCGGGACCTCGCTCGAGCAGGCGATCGCGCACGGCGTTCTCGAGCAGGTCCAGCGCGACGGTGATTCGGTGATGTTCCGCGCCCTCGACGCCGGGGTCCGCCTCACGCTGGACGACGTGACCGACCCGGGTACGCGCGCGCTCCTGCGCCAGCTCGACGAGGATGGCATCGAGATCTTCGCGAAGCTCGCGGAGGTCACGCTCGGAATGCCCGTCGTGTACGTGGTCGGCCACGACCGGGACCTGGCGCGGGCCCCGTTCAATCTCTCGCTCAGCGCTTGCGGGGAGGCCGCGCATCCCGACCGCGAGGTCGCGCTGCGGAAGGCGTTGAACGAGTTCGTCAGCAGCCGCGCGCGCAAGCGCTTCATGCATGGCACCCTCGACGACATGCGCCGGGTCGCGCCCGCGAGGTACTGCGCGCGCGTCGAGAGTGACGCCGTGCACGGCGACGAATCGCGCGCCCTCGAGAGCGTGCTCGCGTGGACCCGGATGAACCGAAGCGAATACTTCGACGTCGTCCAGGACCCGATCTTTCGCGAGCGCTCGCGCCGCTCGTTCGGTTCGCTGCCCACCGCCAGCACGGAGGACACGCGCTCCGCGCCGGCGTTGCTCGCGCTGCTCGACCGGAGGCTCCGCGCCGAAGGGAGCGAGGTGCTGTACTTCGACTTCACGCCGCCGGGAGCAGAGTTTCACGTCGTCAAGGCCTGCTGCCCGCGGCTCGAGGTGGAGACGATGAGCTACAACCGGATCGGACGACGCAACCTCGAGCGGCTCCTTCGCCGCGGCGCCGAGGAGCCCGCGCTCGCCGGGCTCGTGGGGATCGGCGACCCGCCGGCCTCCCTGCGCACGCGGGCCGTGCACCTGACCGAGGCCGACCGGGCCGCGCTCGGCGGCGACGCCTGGCTCGACCCGGCAGCCATCGGGCGCGCGGTGGGCAAGCTCTACGCCCTGTACCGCGAGCCCAACGGGCACACCGTCGGCAAGCTGCGCGCGCGGGAAGGCCGCTGATCCGTGCTGCGCTACGCCTACAACACCAACGGGATCGCCAACCATCGCCTCGACGACGCGCTCTCCCTGATCGCCGACTCGGGCTACGCCGGGGTAGCGCTCACGCTCGACCACCAGCACTTCGATCCGTTCGCTGACGACTTCGGCGTCCGCCTCGATGCACTGGCGCGGAGGCTCGAAGATCTTGAGCTCGGGCTGGTCGTGGAGACCGGCGCACGCTTCTTGCTCGATCCGCGGCACAAGCACGAACCAACGCTGCTTCATCC
>JAYTHX010000353.1:0-3742 GCA_043732195.1 Polyangiaceae bacterium | reverse complement strand
GCTCCCGAGCGTGGTGACCACGCTCGCGTTCACGAACTGCGGCGATCGCATCCACCAGGGCGAGGTCGATCGCTACGTGCAGGTCGTCGCCTCGCGCTTCGCGACGATGTCGGAGCTCGGCGTGCTCAAGCCGGAGGCGTTCCGTCCCACCGGCGGCGGCACCGACGACGGCGCGACGCTCGCGCACGTCACCTGGGCTCACGTGCTCGACGAGCCGCTGCGCGCACGCGTCTACGGGGGCAATCCCCAGAGCTTCGTGGCCTGCGGCTTCGACCTCAAGGCCCACATCGGGCGGCTCGACACCGAGAGCGGCGCGGTGCTCTTCGGCACGACGCAGGAGTCACCGTGGCGCGAGCCGCGCGCAGCATGCGGCGCGATCGTCGGGACGCTCGCGCAGTACAACGACAAGAACGACGTCCACCGTCGCATCAAGAACGACCTCGGCGACGCGAACTTCGCGTTCCTCCAGGAGACCGGCGTGAAGACGGCCGAAGGCATCGACATCACGGCCGCCGTGGGCGCGGCGATCGTCGCGGTGCAAGGCATGCTCGACACCGCGAACGCGCTCAAGCACGAGATGGACGAGCGCGGCGTGGCGCACCTCACCGCCAGCCTCACCGTGAACCGCTCGGCGATGCCGGACACGATGATCTACCTGGCGCGCGCCACGGTGTTCGGCGGCGAGGTGACGAAGCAGGGCTTCGGCGTCGACGCGAGGAAGTTCACGGGCTCGGTGGTGCCCTACAAGAACGACCGTCGCCTGTACCTCCAGTACGACGGCCAGCACGGCTCGTCGTTCGCGATCGAGAAGGAGGGCTACGAGGTCCGCGAGAGCCTCCTCCCGGGCGACATCTTCGTGTGAGATCCGACGAGACGAGACAGACGGACCCTCGGACGCTCGGAGCGTATCTCGAAGCGGGCCATCGCGCCTGAGCGGTCCTTCGAGAACGCTCCGAGCCTCCGGGCCTCCCGTGATCTCGTCTCTGTCTCGCTACGAGATGATGCCGCTGCGCGGGACGTATTTCTCCGGAGGGGGCTCGCCGATGCGGCGGCGCAGGTTTCCTTCGATGGTCCGCGAGATCGAGGAGAGGGGCAGGTCGTTCGGGTCCATACCGAACGGCTGCTCGATCTCCTCACCGATCGAGTCGAGCCCGAAGAGAGCGTAGGAGATGCAGAGGACCACCACCGGGGTGGCCCAGCCGGCGGTCTCCTCGAGACCGAACGGCAGGAGCACGCAGTACAGCGCGACGAGGCGATGCATCAGGACGGTGTACGAATACGGGATCGGCGTGGACTTGATCCGTTCGCAGGCGCCCTGGATGTCGGTGATGCCAGTGAGCGAGCCCTCGATCACCGGCACGTGCAGCGGGTGGATCCAGTGCTTGCGGCGCGCCTCAACCATCTGCTCCGCGATGCGCTGCAGCACGGCAATCGGCACGTTCTCCTCACCCGTGAGCCGCGCCACCTCGTCTGCCGTGAGCAGCCGCTCGAGGGTCGAGAACGGGTCCGTCCCCCGCAGGTGATGGCGAAGCGCATGCACGTATGCGATGAGCATGTGCACCATCGCCACCTCGTGCAGTCGTACCCCTTCCGGATCCTGATCGGGAGCGTCCGGCTGGGGCTCGATGAGCGTGAGGATCTGCCGCGTGAGGCTCCGTGACGTGTTCACGAGCGCGCCCCACAGCTTCCGGGCCTCCCAGAAGCGGTCGTACGCGGTGTTGTTGCGGAAGCCGAGGAAGATGCCGAGCGGCAAACCGATGAGCGCGAACGGCGTCGCGCCCACCGAATGGTGCATCCACGGCACGCGCCCGTAGGCGATGGTCACGGCGATGCTGACCCCGGTGACGGCCAGCGTGCGACCCCAGATGTGAGGGAGCGCGACGCCGCCGAGCGTCACGGTCGCGAGCCAGGCCACACGCTTCTCGACGAACATGCGGGGCCGAGCCTACGCAAAGGCCGGGCAGCCGACCACTACTCCGCGGGCTCGACGATCGGGGGCGTGCGCAGCGAGTGTGGCGG
This sequence comes from Polyangiaceae bacterium, assembly GCA_043732195.1. Classification (GTDB taxonomy): domain Bacteria; phylum Myxococcota_A; class Polyangia; order Polyangiales; family Polyangiaceae; genus Labilithrix. The sequence goes on along the minus strand of JAYTHX010000353.1, from coordinate 1,723 downwards.
AAGACCACGGGCGGTGCGGACGCGCGCCTTGAGGCCCTCCACCGCCAGGTAGAAGGCAGGCACGACCACCAGCGACAGGATGGTGGAGCTGACGACGCCGCCGATCACCGCGATGGCCATCGGCGACCGGAACTCGCTGCCCTCGCCGCGGCCGGTGGCGGTGGGGAGCATCCCCAGCACCATGGCAGCGCTGGTCATGAGGATGGGGCGCAGCCGCTCGGGGCCGGCCTCGAGGATCGCCTGGAGCGGCGTCTCGCCGTGATCGCGCACGCGTACGATGGCGCGGTCGACGACGAGGATTGCATTCTTCGTCACCAGGCCGAGGAGGAAGATGATGCCGATGAACGACCCCATCGCCAGCGTGGTGCCGGAGAGGAACACGCCCACCACGGCGCCGACGGCGGCGAGCGGGAGCGTCGTCATCATGATCGTGACCGGGTGCAGGAAGCTCTCGAACTGCGACGCGAGCACGATGTAGATGAAGACGAGCGCGAGGAGGAACGCGACGCCCATGGCGCTGTTCGACTCCGCCATCTGCTTGACCTGACCATCGAGGTGGAAGCTCGCGCCGGGCGGGAGCTTGATCTTCGCGAACGCGGCGTTCATCTCGGGCACCAGCTCGCCGAGCGAGCGACCCTTGGGCGCGGCCCAGATCACGATCTGGCGCTCGCGATCCTGCCGCTCGATGGCGCTCGGGCCCTCGCCGCGCTCGATGTTCGCGAGGTCGTGCAGCGCCACCGGCCCCTTGGGCGTCAGGATCGTCATCTGGAGCACGTCCTCCATGGTGGCGCGGTCGCCCTTCTCGAGGCGCACGCGGATGGGGACGTCGTCCTTGCCCTGCCGCAGCTTGCCGGCCTCGTCGCCCTCGATGGCGGCGCGCAGCGCGAGCGCCACGTTCGCCACCGGCACGCCGGCGCGCGCCGCGCGATCGCGATCGACCGAGACGCGGAGCTCGGGCTGGCCGGGCGTGTACTTCATGTCCACGTCGGTGATGCCCGGCACCGCCTTGAGCGCCTCCTCGAACTGCTTCGTGAGGGGCGCGAGCGTCTCGTAGTCGGGCGCGCGGACCTGCACCATGATCGGCGCCTCGGTGGCGCCGCCCTCGACGAACGGCGGGTCGGTGATGACCACGCGCGCGACGGGGATGGTCTTCTGGATGACGTCGCGCGCGGCGTCGCGCAGCTCGACGAGCGTGGCGGTGCGCTTGTCCTTGGGCAGCGCGACGATGCGCCACTTCACCTTGTTGACCTCGCCGTTCGGGCCCAGCGTGGAGAGCACGGTGACGTACCGCTTGTCCTCCATGAGCTTGGCCTCCGCGGGAAGGAGCGTGGCAGCGGTCTCGGTGAGCTTGGTGCCGGCGGGGAGCTCGATGTCGACCACGAACTGCCCGCGGTCCTCGGCGTTGACGAAGTCGACGCCGGTGAGCCCCGCGACCGGGAACATCAGCACGAACGCGGCGACGGCGATGAGGCCGACCACGAGCTTGCGCCGCACGGTCCAGCGCAGCACTACGCGGTAGCTCTCCTCGAGGCCCTTGAAGAACGCCTCGAAGGGGCGCTTCACGCCCGCGAACCGGTCCTTTGCGCCCGGCACGTGCTTCTTCGAAAAGCGACTCGAGAGCATGGGATCGAGCGTGAACGCCACGAACAGCGACACCAGCACCGCGGCCACGATGGTGATGCCGAACTGCCGGAAGAACTGACCGACGATGCCGGTCATGAAC
>JAYTHX010000352.1:0-11946 GCA_043732195.1 Polyangiaceae bacterium | reverse complement strand
TGCTAGGCCTGCCGGCGGACGAGGCGACGATGCAGCGCTACCGCGAGTGGCTGTCGGCGCTGCTGACGAAGCACGCGGAGCTCGGGTAGCGCGCGGCCTCGCCGGAGCGGACATGACGCTGGCAGGTCTCAGAGGTCGCCAACGGTGCGCATCACCTTCAGCGCCGCCTTCGGGAGCTCCTTCGCGCGCGTCACCACCGTGCCGTCGCCCCGCATCGCGCGGAACACCGGCTTGCCTTTGCGTGGGCCCTCCGCGTAGAGGACCATCATCGGGGATTTGTCGCCCTTTGCCGTCGTCCACAGCTCGAACGCCGCCGCCTCGTCTGGACGATAGAAGCGCTCGAGATGCGCGCGCGCGACCACCAGCGGCGCGCCGTCCATCGTGCCGTCGCTCTCGCGCTCGTAGCCCGACACACGGCGCGCCTTCCAGGCCGCGCGCAGCGCGTCGTCACCCGTCGCCTCCGCCTGCTTCAGGCGCGCGAACGTGCGCTTGCTGACGCGCTGCCGCGTCTCCAGCGAAGGGTACGTGCGATGGCGCATCGCCATCACCGTCACCGCGCCCGCCGCCGAGACCAGCCCCACCACCAGGAGCACCACCAGGCGGCCGTGCTGCGCCTTCTGGTGCAGCGCCACCACCGTCGTCGCGATCGGCATCAAGAACGTGATGACCGCGAGTGCCTCGATGGCGAGGCCGATGCCGAAGCTCATCAAGAAGACCTGGAAGCCGATCTCCGGCTGGTAGACCGCGACGTAGCGATACGCGCCCGCCACCACCGCGATCACGAACGTGACGATGGTGTAGCCCTTGAACAGCCAGAACTCGCGCCGCGCCTCTCGCACCGCGAGCCAGTACGGGAAGAGCAGGGGATAGAAGACGTAGTACGCGAACGGCTTCGGAGGCCGCTCGCGGTAGTACTCCTCGAACGCGAGCTGCCGCCGCAGCACCTTGCCCAGCCAGCCGCGCCGCTGCGCGTGCTCGCGCAGCATCTCACCGAAGAAGAACGCGCTCAGGGCGAGCACGATGTTCACGATCGCCGCCGTCATCGGTACGAGCGATGCCAGGATCACGATCCCGAACGGGACCGCCGCGAAGAACACGAGCCGCAGCGCGTACTCCGCGGCCTCGGCGAGCCGGCGCCCGGACGAGGGTCGGTCGGCGATCACTCACTGCTCCGCGATCAACGCAGACAGCGCGACGCGATCGGGATCGAGGAGGTGCTTGATGCGCTCCTTGTTCACGTCGGCGACGATGATCTCGCCGACCTCGTCGTTCACCGCGCTGAAGATGCCGCGGTGCTTCATGCGCTCGGTCTGGCGCCGGTTGTCGTCGGTCGGCGTGAGGTAGTGCACCGAGTCGATCTTGTAGCGATGGATGAGGAACAGCTGCACGAGCGTCATCAGGCGCTTGCGGCGGAGCTGGTGGTCGAAGGTGTTCTGGTCGCGGATCGAGAGGATGCTCCGCCCCTGGCGATCGTGGATGGGCTCGAACACCACGTTCGCGGCGGGCTCGCCGCCCGGGTTCAGGATGGTGAGCGCGAGGAGCTGCGCGCCGGCCGTGTGCGGGCGGAGCTGCACGGTGAGCTTGCCCTCGAGGCCGTGACGCGTGCGCCAGAGATCGAGCCACTCGGCGAGCACCTTCGGCGGCACCTCGGTCTGCACGTGGTGCTGGAACTGCGTCGAGCCCTTGCCCATTGCCTTCGTCGTCGAGGTGCGACCCGACAGCGACATCAGGCCCGCGTCGGCGCGCGGTCCGCCCACGAGCGTCTGCGGGGTCTGGTAGGGAGACTCGAGGAGGCGGAACTTCCGCTGGAGGCGCGCGAGGGCGAGCATGCCGTCCTGACGCAGCGCGAGCGCGAGCTCCTCGCCGGCGAGGCCATCGATCTGGTGGCCGCCGTAGGTGATGAAGTTGAACACGAACCCGAGCTTCCCGAGCTCCTCGGGAAAGCGGCGCATCTGCTCGTCGTCGAGGCCGGTCGTGTCCCAGTTGAACGAGGGCGACAGGTTGTACGCGAGCATCGCGTCCGGGTACTGCGCGTGGATCGCGTCGGCGAAGATCTTCGCCTCGTGGAGGTCCGCGGTCTTCGTCTCCATCCACAGGATGTCGGCGTAGGGCGCGACCGCGAGCGACTTCGCGATCGCATAGTCGATGCCGCCGCGCACCTGGTAGTAGCCGTCCGGCGACTTCGCGAGCTCGCAGTCCCACACCACGTGCACGCCCATCCCGCGCGCCTTCTCGTTGATGGCGTAGAACGAGGCGCGCGCCGCGAACGTGAGCCACTCCTCCTCGGTCATCGGGAACAGCACGCCCTCGCCGGCGAGGAAGCGCATGACGTCCGCCACGGCCTCGCCGTAGGTCTTCACGTTGGCCTCGGCCTGCCACACGTCGACGAAGCGATCGAAGACCTTGTCGAGCGTGGCATCGACGTTGACGCTGCCGCTCGCCGTGTACTCCTTGAACGCCGTCTCGAGCAGCGCACCGAGCCCGCTCGAGTCGACCCAGGCGTCGGCCGCGGCGTACTCGTCCTCGCCGGTGGCGTAGAGCTGCCAGCCGCTCAGCTCCGCCATGCCGCGCCGGTGGAAGCGCCGGAGGATCGCCAGGAACGCCACCTTGAAGCTCGGGAGCTCGACGTTCGTGGCGCCGAGGATGAACGGCTGATCGCGCTCGTCGCTCCGGCCGTCGAGCAGGGTCGCCGACTCGGCGTCGGTGCGCGCGACGATGATGCCGGGCACCTGCATGATGTCGAGCTGGAAGCGCGCGGCGCTGAGCCGCTTGATCTGCTCGTCCTCCGAGACGAGGACCTTGCCGCCCTGGTGGCCGCACTTCTTCACGCCGGGCTTCTGATCCTCGATGTGGTAGCCGGGCACGCCGACCTCCACGAAGCGCCGCACGAGGTTGCGCACGTGCGCGTCCCCGCCGTGCCCGGTGTCGGCATCGGCGATGATGAAGGGGCGGAAGTCGACGGGCGGCGGCGCGTTCTTGCGCTGCTCCTCGGTCATGCGGGCCCGCACGAAGTACTGGTTCTTGTCTGCGGTGAGCAGCGCGCGGACGATGGGCGCGGCCTCGTCGGGCACCTGGCTGAGCGGATAGCTCGCGAGGTCGGGGCCCGGATCCTCGTTCGAGGAGCCCTTCGCGCTGGTCGCCCAGCCGCCGAGGTAGATGCCCTCGATGCCCTGGCGCTTCATCGCCACGGCCTGGCCCGGCGAGAACGGACCGAACGTCGTGATGCTCTTCTTCTGCGCATAGAGCTCGCGCAGGCGCGCGTGGAACGCGGCGGCGGTGTCGCGCGCGACGGTGTAGTCGGCGGCGATGGTGCCGCGTTGCTCGACCACCTCGCGCGCCGTGAAGAGCCGCGTGAGCCCCTTGAAGCGGGGGCTCTCGAACCAGGCACGCATCTCGGACACTCGTTGCTCGAAGGCGGTCATCGCGGACCATCCTACCGGCATCGCGTCCGAATTTGGGAGCAGCGCGGCGTGCGGCGATCCGGCCCTCGGGCTCGAGCGTTCATCGCCGAAGGAGGCTCCTTTGCCGGAGAAACTGCTCATCGCTGCCCTCGCAGGGACGGCCTGCGCATTTTCCGCCATCGGCTGCACCTCGAGCAGCGACGACGAGCGTGCGGTCCTGCCCGCCCCCGACCCGGTCGTCGGGCCGCTCGCCGGAGAGCTCTCTGCGGGTACGCTGGTCAGCTTCCAGATGCTCCAGGCCGGCTTCCTCGGGCCGCTCGAGTCCCTGCTGCAGACGCTGCTTCCTCTCGAGATCATCCCGATCCTCTTCGATCGGATGAATGACGGGCTCGAGCACCCGAGCGGAGCCGAACGGCGAGGTCACCTGCCCGCGACTCCGCGGCGAGATCACGATCGAGGGCGTCTCCTTTTCTTACGGCCCGCGGTCACCGCTCATCCTCGACGACGTCAGTCTCACCATCCGGGGGACGCATCGTCGAGAAGGAACGCCATGACGAGCTGCTCGCGAAGCGCGAGGCCTACTTCGAGCTCGTGAAGGCGCAGCTTGCTTCGACATCACCCCACGGCCCCGATCGTTGGTAGGCTTGGGCACCGATGAGTGCCCCGGCCGTCGCCGCGTCTTCCGCAGGAGCGTCCCCCGCAGCGGATCTGCCCGCGCGGCTCCCCTTCCTCGATGCCCGGGCCAAGGCGCGCGCCGTGCTCGCCATCAAAGCCTTCGAGCTCCAGACCTCCGCCGAGCTGGTGGTCACGGTGAAGAAGCAGGTGCGCCCGTACCCCGAGGTGCATCTCTTCTTCGGCGCGATCGCCGCGTTCCTCACGCTCCTCTTCCTCCTCTTCTTTCCCATCGACTTCAGCACCACGCTGATGCCGGTCGACACCATCGTCGCGTTCGCGGCGGGCTACGGTCTCTCGCGCATGCTGCCGCCGCTCCAGCGCCTCGCGCTGCCCGAGACCAAGCGCCGCGTCATCGTCGAGCAGGCCGCGAAGGCGGCGTTCTTCGACCTCGGCGTGTCGAAGACCACGGGTCGCACCGGCCTCCTCGTGCACGTGGCGATGTTCGAGGGTCTCGTCACCCTCGTGCTCGACGCCGGCGTCACGCCCGAGGCGCGCATGGCCGCCGAGGGGGCGCGTGAGGCGCTGGAGAGCGCGCTCGCCCGTCTCGACATCCGCACCTTCGCCGAGGCGCTCGAGCGCCTGGGCGGCGCCTTCGCTGCGACCATGCCGCGCTCCGCGGACGACGTGAACGAGCTCGCGGACGACATCGCATGAGCCGCCTGCGTCCCGTCCTCGTCCGCGTCCTCGGCCGTCACGATCTCTCGCGTGCGCTCGCGGTAGCGGGCGTGGTGGTGCCCATCCTCCTTTCGGCCACCGAGGCGCTCGCGCGGCCCGGCGGCGGCGGCTCGTTCTCCGGCGGCAGCAAGTCGGGCGGCGGTGGCGGCGGCGGCAGCTACAGCGGCGGCGGCGGGAGCTACAGCGGTGGGGGTGGGGGCGGCGGCGGCGGCGCGTTCATCGCGCTCCTCTTCGAGAACCCGGTCATCGGCATCCCGATCCTCATCATCGTGATCGTGATCTTCGTCGTGCGCGCGCGCGCCAACGCGGCGCTCGGCGGTAGCGAGTGGTCGAGCGGCGCCGCGACCACGAACTGGACGCCGTACGCGGCGCCTCCTCCGCCTGCCGTGGTCACCCCGCTGCGCGGCAAGCTCGAGGCGCTGCGCACCACCGATCCCGGCTTCTCGATCGTGGTCTTCGAGGACTTCGTCTACTTCCTCTACGCCGAGATGCACCGCGCGCGCGGCGCGGGCAGCGCCGAGGGCCTCGCCGCGTACGTCGCCGATCACGCGCGCGTCACGCTCCAGAACGACGGCCGCCTCGCCGAGGTCAACGGCATCATCATCGGCGGCCTCACCTACGAGAGCGTGCACGTCGATCCCCAGGGCGGCGCGACGGTCGACATCCTGGTCGAGTCGAACTACGTCGAGCGCTACCGCCCGCAGGGCGAGCAGCGCTTCTACGTGAAGGAGCGCCTGCGCCTCACGCGCGCCGCCGGCGCCCGCTCGCGCGACCCCGGCAAGGCGCGCACGCTCAACTGCCCGAACTGCGGCGGTCCGCTGTCGAACATGCGCGGCAGCACCTGCGGCTTCTGCCACACCACCGTCCCGTCGGGCTCGAAGGACTGGGCCATCGGCAGCATCCAGATGCTCGAAAAGGAGCCGCGCGGACCGCTCCTCACGTCGAGCGTCGGCGAGGAAGGGACGAACCTCCCCACCGTCTACGACGCGAATGCCCAGGCCGCCTTCGCGCAGATCCAGGCGAAGGATCCGCAGGGCACGTCATGGCAGCAGCTGCAGCACCGCGTCGGGCTCGTGTTCCAGAATTTCCACGCCGGCTGGGTGGGACGCGATCCCACGAAGGTGCGGCCGTTCGTGAGCGACAACCTGTTTCAGTCGCAGATGTACTGGATCGATCTCTATCGCAACGCGCGCTGCATCAACCGCACCGACGGCTCGCACATCACGCGCCTCGAGCTCGCGAACGCCACCACCGACGCGTACTACGACGCCGTGACCGTCCGCCTGCACGCCACCGGTCTCGATTTCACGATCGGTGAGGACGGGCGCCTTCTCAGCGGCAGCCAGAGCGTACCGCGCTCGTACTCCGAGTACTGGACGCTCATCCGCGGTGCCCAGAAGAAGAAGACCGACAAGGGTGAAGGGCAGTGCCCGAACTGCGGCGCGCCCCTCAAGATCAGCATGACCGGCAACTGCGAGTACTGTCAGGTCAAAGTCACGAGCGGCGAGTACGACTGGGTGCTCTCGCGCATCGAGCAGGACGAGACGTACACGGGCTAGCCTCGCGGGACGCGGACCGCGCGGTCCGGCGGCTTCCGCGAGCGACGGCGCAGGCAAGGGCGCGGAGCTCCGCTTCGAGCTCCCAGCCATCGCGGCGGGCATCGCGGAGGACGAAGCGCCGAGGTCGACGGTGGCGCCGACCCGGCTCCGCGTCCTGCTGGTCGACGACAACGTCGAGTCCTGCGAGCTCTACGCCTACGCCTTCGAGCAGGCCGGGTACGCGCGTCACGTGCGCGCACCTCGGCCACGACGGCCTCGAGGCCGCGCTCGACGGGGGTCTCGATCTCGCGATCTTCGACATCGGTCTGCCCGGGCGCTCGCTTGGGGTTTCGAGCCTGCCGCGCTTCGACGTCGCGCACGGCATCGCGATCGCGGCCATCGGCTCCTTCGAGGCCGAGCCCGCGGACGTCACATCCCTGTCACGCATCCGAAGGCTAGGTAGCATCGACGTCGCGCATTGCTGCTCCTCCGCTCGCGCTCGCCAGCGGCGCGCGGCCGCACGGTGCTACTCCTCAGGGAGTACGAGGCTGGCTTTGCAGCGAGCAGCACGCGAGGCTAACGTCGGCAGGGCGTGGGGCCGAGTCCGAGGAATGACCGGACAGATCGCTGATCTGCGGCGTCGTCGGTGGTCCACGCCATGCCGCGCGAGGCGGTATGGCTCGGCGCAGCACACCAAGTCCTGCCTCTTCAGGAGATCGGACCGGCGCTCGCGAGCCTGACGCACGAGCGCAGGCGCGGGGAAGAGGGAGCGTGATGATCGATAGCGTGCTCATCGTCGACGACAGCCTGGCCGTACGCATGGATCTCGCGGACGCGTTCGAGGCCGCGGGGTTTCACGCGATCCCGTGCGCGACCGCCGCCGCCGCGCGCCAGGCGGCGGCTGCCGACACGATCCGCGCCGCCATCCTCGACGTCGTGCTGCCGGACGGCGACGGCGTGCAGCTGCTCGAGGAGCTACGCGCGAAGGAGCACGGCGCACAGACCGTGATCGTGATGCTCTCCACCGAGGCCGAGGTCGAGGACCGGATCCGCGGTCTCGCCACCGGCGCCGACGAGTACGTGGGCAAGCCGTACGACGCCGGCTACGTCGTCGGCAAGACGCGGGAGCTCTTGCGTGCGCGACGGGTCGCCCAGGCCGGCGCGCGGCCGACGGTGTTGCTCATCGACGGCGACGTCACGTTCCGGGAGGCGCTGCGCGAGGCGCTCGTGGCCGCGGGCAACGACGTGATCCTCGCCGGGACCGGCGAGGAGGGCCTGCGCATGGCGGCGTCCCAGCGTCCGGGCGCGATCATGGTCGACCGTGAGCTGCCCGGCATGGACGGCGCTTCGGTGATCCGGCGGATCCGTCTCGACGCTTCCTTGCGCGGGACCGCCTGCGTGCTCCTCACCGGGTCCGCAGGGCCGAACGCGGAGCTCCGCCCCCTCGATGCCGGCGCCGACGCCCTCGTGCGGAAGGAGGAGGCCCTCGACGTGATCCTGGCCCATCTCGCGGCGGCGGTGCGGGCGGCCACGGCGCCCGCTTCGCTCGGCGGGTCGACCCTGCTCGGCCCGAAGAAGATCCTCGCGGTCGACGACGACCCGGACTACCTGGCTTCGCTCGGCGATGTGCTGCGCGCCGACGGCTACGACGTCGTGCTGGCCCGTTCGGGAGAGGAGGCGATCGAGCTGCTGGTCGTTCAAGATGTAGACTGCATTCTTCTCGATCTGACCATGCCAGGGCTGGGCGGCAACGAGACCTGCCGACGCATGAAGGGATCGCCGCTGGTGCGCGATACGCCGCTCATGATCCTCACCTCGCGTAGCGATCGGGAGGCGATGATCGACAGCCTCGCGGCCGGTGCCGACGACTACGTCCCGAAGTCCGGAGACCTCACCGTGCTCAAGGCGCGCGTGCGTGCGCAGATCCGCCGCAAGCAGCTCGAGGACGAGAGCCGGCGCATCCGTGACGACCTCATGAAGAAGGAGCTCGAGGCCGCCGAGTCGCGGGCCGCACGGGAGCTCGCGGAGACGCGCGCCGCGCTCGTCGAGGAGCTCGAGAGCAAGAACAAGGAGCTCGAGGCCTTCAGTTATTCCGTCTCGCACGATCTGCGCGCGCCGCTTCGCACCATCGATGGGTTCAGCGCCGCGCTCCTCGAGAATGCCGGCGACCAGCTCGACGAAGGCAACCGCGAGCACCTCCGACGCGTGCGCGCCGCTGCGAAGCGGATGGGAGAGCTCATCGACGACCTCCTCGAGTTCTCGCGCGTCGGTCGCGTCGAGCTGCGGCGCACGCCGGTGAACGTCACGAGCCTGGTCGAGGTGGTGGTGGGCACGCTGCGTCGCGCGGACGCCGCGCGGTCGGTGGAGGTGGTGATCGACCAGGGCATGACCGCCGAGGGCGACCCGCGGCTCCTCCAGGTGGTGTTCGAGAACCTGGTCGGCAACGCCTGGAAGTTCACGGCCCGCGCCGACGAGCCGCGCATCGAGATTGCCTCCACCATGCGCGACGGCGCGCGTGTCTTCCAGGTCCGCGACAACGGCGCGGGCTTCGACATGGCCTACGCTCAGCGCCTCTTCACGCCGTTCCAGCGCCTGCACGCGGAGTCCGAGTTTCCGGGCACGGGCATCGGTCTCGCGACCATTCGCCGGATCGTCGAGCGGCACGGGGGCCGCGCCTGGGCGGAGGGCGCTGTGGGCGCTGGCGCCGTGCTCTCCTTCACGATCCCGCAACGAAAGAAGTGATGAAGGTCCCGCTGCGCGTGCTGATGATCACCGAGAGCTCGGGGGTGCAGCGCGCGGGGACCGCGCACACGATGCCGACCGAGAGCTACGGCGTCGACTGCGCGACCACGACCTCGCCGTTCATCGGCACGTGCAGCTACGACGGCGCGGGCGTCGCGCTCGCGCACATCTACGGCCCGCTCGCGCCCCGGGCGACGCCGACGACGTTGAGCGGAAGCTTCGTCGCCATCCCTCAGGGGAAGTTCGTCGATTCTCCGGCGGCGCACAGCCTGGCCGACACCGCGTACGCGTACGTTCCGCGGGCGTGCGCCAGCGGCGAACGCTGCAAGGTCCACGTCGCGTTCCACGGGTGCAAGCAGTCGGTGAGCGCCGTCGGCGACGCCTACTACAAGCACACCGGCTACAACGAGTGGGCGGACACGAACCACATCGTGGTGCTCTACCCGCAGACCATCGCGAAGCAGAGCGGCAACGCGAACGGCTGCTGGGACTGGTTCGGCTACGACAGCGCGGACTACGCGAAGAAGACCGGCCCGCAGATGAGGATGGTGAAGGCCATGATCGACGGCCTCGCGAGCGGCGCGATCGCCGGGGCCGATGGCGGCGCCCCGAGCGACGCGGGCGCCCCGAGCAACGCCGAGCACGTCGCTGCGGGGCGGGCGCGCCTACTTCGGGTTCGCGTACGCTGCGGGCTCGGGGCAGAGCCTGGGGCTCACCAGCTCGCCGCTGCGGACCTCGCTCACGCGGGTCGCGAGGGGGGGTTACGTGATCGGCGCGTGCCGCTGATCACGGATCGTTGGTTCGGCTAGAGTGCGCGGGATGAACCGTCGCGTTGCGTTTGCCGGGGCGGTCGTCGCGGTCGTCCAGGGCGCGGCGGCGACGCTCTGCTGCGCCCCTCCTGCGCCGCGCCCGCCTCCTGCGTCGGGCGCGCCCGCGGCCACGGCGGAGCTCGCGGCTGCGCGCCCGGCCGTCGCGTGGTCCACGCGTCTCGATGTCGGCCATCCGCTGGTGGGGCGGATCTGGAGCGTCCGCGCGGCGCGCTTCGTCGACGAGGCGCAGGTGCTCGGCGGGCTGCGCGGGAACGTCCTGCTGGGCGAGAAGCACGACAATCCCGACCATCACGCCCTCCAGGCGCGGGTGCTCGGGGCGCTCGTCGCGGCGGGACGCACGCCGGTGGTGGCGTTCGAGATGTTCGACGTCGACGATCAGGCGGCCATCGAGGTTGCGCGGCGCGAGCACCCGCGCGATGCGGCGGCCCTCGCGCGCGCGGTGCACTGGGAGACGTCGGGCTGGCCGCCCTGGGCCGACTACGCGCCCATCGCGCAGGTCGCGCTCGATGCGTCGCTGCCGATCGTCGCGACGGGGCTCCCGCGCTCGCGCATGCGGGCGCTGATGATGCCCGCGGGCGCAGTCGCAGCGGCTGATGGCGGCGGCGCCGAGCCGATCGACGAAGGAACGCCGCTCGACGCGGCGCAGGAGTCTTCCCTGCGCGAGGAGCTGAAGGAGAGCCACTGCGGCCATCTGCCGGACGCGCGGGTCGGCGCCATGATCCGCTTCCAGCGCGCGCGCGATGCGTCGATGGCGACGACGCTCCTCGCCGCGGAGCGCGCCGCGCACGCGCAGGATGGCGTGCTCATCGCGGGCACCGGTCACACGCGGCGAGATCGCGGCGCGGGCCGCGATCTCGCCGTTGGCGATCCCTCGCGGGCGGTCACGAGCATCGCGTTCGCCGAGGTCGAGGCCGGCCGGAACGAGCCGCAGGCGTATGCCGTACGCTGGAACGTCGCCGCGCTCCCCTTCGACTTCGTGTGGTTCACGCCGCGCGCGAACGACGATGATCCCTGCGCCGGCTTCACGCACGGAGCGCAGCCCGCCCCCGCCTCGCGGTGAGCTACGCGCCCCGCTGCGCCAGCGCGGCTTCGAGCTCGGGCACGCGTGCGAGCGCCGCTTCCTTCGCCGCGCGCTCCGCTCCCTCGGGCGTTTGCCAGAGGTCGGTGCCCGCGGCGTCCGTTGCGATGCGCAGCTTCGCGCCGTCCTCGACCGCGACGAAGTGAGCCGCGAGCGTTCCCGTCCGTGGTGTGACCACGGCGTAGCGGACGATCGGAAGCGGGGACGCCGGCGTCATGGATCGAGAGTCTGCCGCACGCCAGACCATGCGCGAGGCGGGGGCAGCGGGCGACGTCGATCACGGCGCGGGTGCCTCGGACCACACAATCGGCACAAGCGGCACAAAGTGAGGGTGCCCGCGTGGTGGCTGACGATCTATCACGCGCGCGATTGCTAGTCCGAGACCGGAGCCGCCCTCCTCGCGCTTCGTGCTGAAGAGCCCCTGTGCGGCGTCCTCGCGGAGAGAGGACGCTCTAGCGAGGACGAAGGTGTTGTATATTGCAACGCATCCGGGCGCGCCCTCGCGTAGCCTGCGCGCATGAAGCTTCGCGCGTCGTGGACGGGAATCGCGCTGGCGATCGTTGGCTGGCCGGCGGTCGCACACGCGCAGGCACCGCCCACGAGCCCCGAGTCACCCGCGGGCTACAACGTTCCGGTCCCGGCGCCGCCACCGGTCTTGCCGGCCGAGCGTGCGCGCGTCGACGACGTGACGGCCGCGGCGGACGGTCATCCGCTCGCGGGCTACCACAACGGCCTCTTCTATCTGCGCGACCACGACGACAACTTCCACCTCTACATCCAGGGTCGCTCGCAGATCGATTTCTACAGCTTCTTCGGAAGGGGTGTGTCCGAGACGGCGCTGAAGCCGACGCTCTTCGTCCGGCGCGTGCGGCCGGAGATCTCCGGTGAGCTCCTCGGACGGTGGCGCTTCCTAGTCGCGGGCGACTTCGGCGCCACGGCCATCGACAACCCGCGCGGGACGAACCAGACGGCCGCGGCCGCGCCCGGCGTGACGCCCACCGCGAGCA
>JAYTHX010000351.1:0-30111 GCA_043732195.1 Polyangiaceae bacterium | reverse complement strand
GCGGTCGTCGCCCCGAGCGCGCCAGTGCAGACCATGTCGCTCGCGGACGCGGTAGGGATCGCGCGGACGCGCGGCTACGACGTCCTCCTCTCGACGGCGAGCGTCCGCGCGGCCGAGGCCGAGGTCCGCGTCGCTGGCCAGACGCCGAACCCGGCGATCAGCGCAGGCCCGGCGCGCCGCGTCGACTGCTTCTCCGGCAACTGTCCGACGCCGTGGGGCTTCAACGCCTCGCTCTCCGACCAGGGGCTCATCGAGGGAGCGATCACCCGCAAGCGGAAGCTCCGCGAAGACGTCGCGAAGCGCGCCCTGGAGGCGGCGCGCTTCGGGCGTGCGAATGCCGAGCGCGTGGTGGTCTCCCAGGTGAAGGTGCAGTACGTGCAGACCGCAGCCGCCGTGGCGCGAGTCGAGCTGACGCGCGAGATCGCCGCCTCGCTCCAGAAGTCGGTGGAGGTCAACCGGGTGCGCTACCCCCGCGTCATCGACGAAGGGCAGCTCGCGCGCGTCGAGCAAGAGTCGCTGCGCGCCGACGCCGAGGTCGACATCGCGCTTCGCCAGCTGCGGCAGGAGCAGATCGACCTCGCGGTGCTGCTGGGCACGGAGGGCCCCTTTCCGGACCTCGCGGTCGACCGCAAGACGCTCGACTTCCGCATCCCCGAGGCGCTCGCGGTCCTCGACAAGGCCGCGTTCCTCCGCACCGCGATGGAGAACCGCGCCGATCGCAAGCAGGCGGTCGCGCAGGTCGCGCAGATGGAAGCGTCGGTCTCGCTCGCCGAGCGCCAGCGCATCCCGGACGTCTCGCTGACGGTCCAGTACCAGCAACTCGGCTCGGGGGACAACGCACCGCAGCCGCCGACGCTCTCGGTCGGCGTCGGCCTTCCGCTGCCGCTCTTCTACCAGCAGCAAGGCGAGATCGGCCGCGCGGCGGCGGACCGGCAGACGGCGCTGGTGGCGCGGCGGCGGCTCGAGACGCTCCTCGTCGCGGACGTCGAGTCGGCGGTGAACACTTTCTCCACGGCGCGCCGGGTGGTCGAGCGCTACGAGTCGGCGCTCCTCGAGCGCGCGAAACGCGCCCGCGACATCACCACCGTCCAGTACACGGCGGGCTCGGCGACGCTCACCGACCTCCTCGATGCGCAGCGCAGCTGGGTGGCGGTGAATACCGGCTACCTGGCCGAGCTGGTGAGCTACTGGACGTCGGTGTTCCTGCTCGAACAAGCGGTTGGTAAGGAGCTCGTGCGATGAAGTGGAATCTTGGGGTGCTCGCGATCCTCTTCGCGGTCGCCGGAACCGGGTGTCGTCGCAGCGCCGCGCAGACGGAGACGCGCACCGAGCCGCCGGTAGGCGAGGTATGGCTCACCGACCTCCAGATCGCCGAGGCCAAGCTCAAGGTCGAGGCGCTCGACGAGCAGGACGTCGACGACGTGATCGCCACCAGCGGCAAGGTGGCGTTCGACGACGCCCACGTCGCGCACGTGTTCTCGCCGGTCTCGGGCCGCGTCACGCGCATCGAGGCGAAGGTCGGGCAGCGCGTGAAGAAGGGCGATGTCCTCGCGGTGCTCGAGTCGCCCGACATCGGCATCGCCTCCGCCGATCTCCACAAGGCCGAGGCCGATCGCATCACCGCCGAGCACGATCTCGAGCGCCAGAAGGAGCTCCTTGCCGCGCACGCCACGTCGCAGCGCGACTTCGAGCAGGCCGAGGACGCGTTCCGAAAGACCAAGGCCGAGGTCGACCGCGCCAAGCAGAAGGCAGGCCTCTTCCGCACCGGCGCCGGCGGCAACGTGAGCCAGACGTACGCGGTGCGCTCGGAGATCGACGGCGAGGTGGTGGCCCGCAACGTCTCGCCCGGCGGCGAGGTGCAAGGCCAGTACGGCGGCGGCGTCGCGGTGGAGCTCTTCACCGTGGGCGAGCTCGATCGCCTCTGGGTCGTGGCGGACGTCTACGAGATGGATACGCCGCGCGTGAAGGTCGGCTCGAGGGTTAGCCTCAAGCTTTTCTCCATGCCCAACAAGGTCTTCCCCGCGAAGATCGAGTGGGTGGCAGGCACCCTCGACCCCGCGACGCGAACCGCGAAGGTGCGCTGCATCCTCGACAACGCCGACCGCGCGTTCAAGCCGGAGATGTACGCGACGCTCTTCATCGCCGTCGACGAGCGCAGGGCCATCGCCATCCCGCGCAGCGCGCTGCTCCGCATCGGCGAGCAGACCGCGGTCTTCGTGGAGAAGGGCAAGTCGCCCGACGGGCGTCACGTCTTCACCAAGACGCCGGTCGTGGTGGACGAGGCGGAAGGCGGCAATTGGCTTCCCCTCAGCAAGGGGCCGGAGCGCGGCGCGCGCATCGTCACCGAGGGCACCATCCTGCTCGCGAGCGAGCGATGATCGAGAAGCTCGTCGCGTTCGCGGTCAAGACGCCGATCGTCGTCTTCCTGTTCGCCATCGCGCTGCTGGGCGGCGGCCTGTGGTCGTACAAGGAGCTCGACATCGAGGCGTACCCGAACCCGGTGCCGCCGCTCGTCGAGATCATCGCCCAGCCCGATGGCATGAGCGCGGAGGACGTCGAGCGCTACGTCACCGTGCCGCTGGAGATCGGCCTGGCAGGCATGCCCGGCCTCGAGCACACGCGCTCGCAGTCGCTCTTCGGTCTGGGCGACGTGAAGTGCTACTTCCGGTGGGGCACGACCTACGAAGCGGCGCGCCAGGAGGTCCTCAACCGCCTCTCGATGATCCAGCTGCCCGAGGGGGTGCAGGCGCAGATCAGCCCGTGGAACGCCATCGGCGAGGTCTATCGCTACGAGCTGAAAGGCAAGGGCCACAGCCTGCGCGAGCTGAAGACCGCGCAGGACTGGGTCCTCGAGCGGCAGTTCAAGCAGGTGCCGGGCGTGGTCGACGTCGTCTCCTTCGGCGGCGAGACGAAGCAGTACCAGGTGAACGTCGACCCGTTCCGCCTCCGCGCCTACGGCGTGAACCTCGATCAGCTGATGACGGCGATCGCGAGCTCGAACCAGAACGTCGGCGGCCAGCGCCTGACGCTCGGCGAGCAGGCGTACACGATCCGCGGCGTGGGGCTGCTCAAGAACGTCCACGACATCGAGGCCATCGTGGTCGCGGCGCGCACCGGCGTGCCGATCCGGGTGCGCGACGTGGCGACGGTCGAGATCGGCCACACCCCGAGGCTCGGCATCGTCGGCCACGACGATATCGACGACATCGTGCAGGGCACCGTGCTCATGCGCTACGGCGGCAAGACGCCGACGACGCTGAAGGGCATCCACGATCGGGTGGAGCTCATTCGCAAGAACCACCTCCTGCCGCCGGGCATGGAGATCGTGCCCTACTACGACCGCGGCGACCTCGTCGCCCTCACTACCCACACGGTGCTCGAGAACGTGGTGGTGGGCGTGGGCCTCGTCACCATCGTCCTCCTTCTGTTCCTCGGCAACTGGCGCGCGGCGCTCATCGCCGCCCTGAACGTTCCGCTCGCGCTGCTCGCCGCGTTCTGCGGCATGGTCGCCACCGGGACCCCCGCGAACCTGATCTCGATCGGCGCCGTCGACTTCGGCATCGTCGCCGACTCGACGGTGATCGTGATGGAAAGCATCTTCCACTTCCTCGGCCCCCGCGCGCAGGGATCCATCGACGGACGCATCCAGTCCGGGGCCCGCCAGGTGGCCCGGCCGCTCACCTTCGCCACGCTGATCATCGGCGTCGCGTTCCTGCCGCTCTTCACGATGACGGGCGTGGCGGGCGTCATCTTCTCGCCGATGGCGCACACCTACGCGTTCGCCATCGGCGCCGCGATTGTCCTCGCGCTGACGCTCACGCCCGCGCTGACCAAGAAGTTCATCCGGCCCGAGGCCGAGGAAAAGGACAGCTTTGCCACGCGGCAACTCAAGCGCGTCTATCACCCGATCTTCGAGTTCGGCATCAAGCGACCGAAGACCGCGCTCGCGATTGGCCTCGTGCCGGTGGTCCTCGGGTTCGTGCTCTTCCAGACGCTCGGCGGCGAGTTCATGCCGAAGCTGGAGGAGGGCAACCTGTGGATCCGCGCCACGCTGCCCACCAGCGTCTCGCTCGAGCAGTCGTCGAAGTACGTCGCTCGCATGCGCGCCATCCTCCGCGGTTGCCCCGACGGGAGCATGGCGTGCACCGAGGACAACCGGCGCCACGGCGAGGTGCTCACCGTCATCTCCCAGCTCGGCCGTCCCGATGACGGCACCGACTCGGCCGGCTTCCAGAACATCGAGCTCTTCGCGCCCCTGCGGCCGTTCGGCGAGTGGAAGAAGGGCGTCACGAAGGACTCCCTCACCGAGGAGCTCTCGAAAGAGCTGGCGGACGCGTTCCCCGGCATCGTCTTCAACTTCTCGCAGATGATCTCGGACAACGTCGAGGAGGCGATGAGCGGCGTGAAGGGCGAGAACTCGGTCAAGGTGTTCGGCCCGGACGTGGTCTCGAACGAGAAGATCGCCGAGCAGGCGATGGGCGTCCTCGCTGACGTGAAGGGCGTACGCGACCTCGGCCTCGTGCGGTCGAGCGGCCAGCCGAGCATCAAGATCGTCCCGGATCGCCAGGCGTGCTCGCGCTACGGGCTAACCACCGGTAACGTCGAGTCGGTCATCTCGGCGGCGATCGGCGGCAAGGCGGCGACGCAGGTGTTCGAGGGCGACCGCCGGTTCGATCTCACGGTGCGATGGCTGGCGCCGTACCGGCAGTCGATCGAAGCGATCAAGGAGCTGATGATCTTCAGTCCCGACGGCACTCCGATCCCGCTCGCGCAGATCGCCGAGGTCACCATCGAGGACAGCCCCGCGGTCATCTTCCGCGAGGACGGCACGCGCTACACACCGATCAAATTCTCGGTGCGCGGCCGCGATCTCGAGAGCACCGTCGGCGAGGCGCAAGCGCGCGTCAACGCGAGGGTGCCGGTGAGCGAGAACACCCATCTCGACTGGAGCGGCGAGATCAACGAGCTCCGCGAGGCGCAGCTGCGCCTCGCGCTCATCATCCCGGTGACGCTCGTGATGATCGGGCTGCTCGTCTACTTCTCGGTCCGCAGCGCGGTGAGCACGTTCATCGTCCTCTTCAACATCCCCGTGGCGTGCGCCGGAGGCGTGCTCGCGCTCTACGTGACGGGGCTGAACTTTTCGGTCTCCGCGGCGATGGGCTTCATCTCGGTCTTCGGCATCGCCATCCAGGACGCGATCCTCGTGGTCTCGCATTTCCAGCGGGTACGCGAGCCCCAGCCCGAGCACGACGGGCATCCCGCGGTCGAGATGCTGGGCGTGAAGGAAGCGGCGCTCGACGCGAGCGTTCAGCGGCTCCGGCCGGTGCTCATGACCACCCTCGTCGCGCTGTTCGGGCTCCTGCCCGCGGCGCTCTCGCACGGCATCGGGTCCGAGACGCAGAAGCCGCTCGCGGTCGTCGTGATCGGCGGCGCGCTGGTCCTCGCGATCGTCGCGCGTCTCGTGCAGCCGCCGCTGCTGGTCCTCGTGCACGGCGCGCTCGAGCGCCGCAAATTGCGAACAAGGAGCGCGTGATGATGGATGTGCCATCAAGCAGGCCGCCCCCGAAGATCGCCGGTGCTCGCTCCGGTCGCCCTGGGGGCGTCGAGAACCTGAACCTGCCCCCACACTCCCACTGGCCCCATAATGATTCCAGCTAGTTGACGGCGCGGATCGAGGGCGTCCGACCCCACTGTGCGACGTGTCGGGAGCAGGTTGATCGGCGCCTGGTTCCGGGCTATCTATGCGGCCCCAAATTGGACGGTGTCGCCTGGCGGACCCCAATTGCGTGGCCCGCCATTTTTTTGTCTTTTTTCCGTCCGGTCCAATCCTCGCCACGAATGCACGTAGAAGCCCCGAAGAGCACTCCCATGATCGATCGCGCACGGCTCCTGGCCGTGATCGAACCGGTCGTGTCTGCTCACGGCGCCGAGCTGTGTGACTTCGAGCTGAAGAACGAGAACGGCTGGGTGCTCCGCATCTACGTCGAGCGCCTCGGCTCGATGGAGAAGAAGCTCAACACCAAGGACGCGGCCATCGATCTCGAGATCTGCTCGCACATCGCGCGCGACCTCAGCCCCGCCCTCGACGAGTCCGACCCGATCCCGCACCGCTACCACCTCGAGGTCGGCTCGCCCGGCGTCGAGCGCCCCCTCCGCAAGCTGGCGGACTTCGCGCGGTTCGTCGGCGAGAAGGCCAAGCTCAAGCTGCGCACCGGCGTCGCGGGCCAGAACGTCCTCGTCGGGCGGCTGGCCAGGGTCGAAGGGCCCACCATCGTCCTGGAGGACGGCGCGAAGAGCTTCGACATCCCCTTCGACGACGTCGTGAGCGCACGGCTCGTCTTCGAATTCGGCCCCCCGCCCAAGCCCGGCGGTCGCCCAGGACCCACGTCGCACGCTACAAAGTCTCCGAAAAAGAAAAGGAAGGCCTGATGTTGTCCCAGAACGACACCGACAGCTCTTCCAAGAATAGCCAGCAGACAGGTTCGAAGAGGAAAGCCATGGCCACTCAGCAGCAAGTCGCGCCCAGCGAAGGGAATCTCCTCCAGGCGCTCGAAATGGTCGCCAAGGAGAAGGGCATCGATCGCGGTCGGCTCGTGAAGACGGTCGAGGAAGCCATCCTCAAGGCCGCGCAGAGCGTCTTCGGCCCGAACCGCGAGCTCCAGGCGACGTTCAACGAGGACACGGGCCAGGTCGACCTCTTCCAGTTCATGACCGTCGTCGACGACGTCTCGGACGACGAGCGCGAGATCGCCGAGGAGGACGCGAAGAGCGCCGGCCTCGAGGCCGAGATCGGCGAGGAGCTCGGCTTCCAGATCTTCTGGCACCCGAACGACGCGAAGAAGGCCGCCGACCAGGACAAGGAGTTCGGCGACCTCCTCATGGTGAAGCAGGCCCGCTCGTCCTTCGGGCGGATCGCGGCGCAGACCGCGAAGCAGGTCCTCATCCAGCGCGTCCGCGACGAAGAGCGCGACCTGATCTTCCAGGAGTTCAAGGACAAGAAGGGCGACCTCATCAAGGGCGTCGTTCGCCGCTTCGAGAAGGGCAACAACCTCATCGTCGATCTCGGCAAGGCCGAGGGCATCCTGCCCTTCCGCGAGCAGACCCCCCGCGAGACCTACCGCCCCGGCGACCGCATCGTGGCCCTCCTCAAGGACATCGACCGCGAGGCCCGCGGCCCGCAGATCATCCTCTCGCGCGCCGACGGCAAGCTCGTGGAGAAGCTCTTCGAGAGCGAGGTCCCCGAGATCTACGAGGGAATCGTGAAGATCGTCGCCTGCGCCCGTGAGCCGGGCGCGCGCTCCAAGATCGCGGTCATGAGCCGCGACGCGGACGTCGATCCGGTCGGCGCGTGCGTCGGCATGAAGGGCTCGCGCGTCCAGGCGGTCGTCCAGGAGCTGCGCGGCGAGAAGATCGACATCGTCCCGTGGGATCGCGATCCGGCGCGCTTCGTCTGCGCCGCCATCCAGCCTGCGGAGGTGAACAAGGTCATCGTCAACGAGGCGGACGGGCGCATGGAGCTCGTCGTCCCCGACGAGAAGCTCTCGCTCGCCATCGGCCGCAAGGGCCAGAACGTGCGCCTCGCCTGGCACCTCACCGGCTGGAAGCTCGACATCATCAGCGAGTCGAAGTTCAAGCAGATGGAGGAGGAAGCGATCGCCCAGCTCGGCCGCATCGACGGCATCACCGAGCAGGTCGCCCGCAACATGTACCGGATGGGCTTCCGCGCTCTCGAGGAGGTCGCCGAGGCCACCGAGGCGGAGATCGGTGGCATCCAGGGCGTCGGCCCCGAGAACGCCGCGGCCATCCGCGAGGCCGCCGAGACGACGATGGAGAAGCTCCGCCAGGAGCGCATCACCGCCGCCTCGAGCAAGGTCGAGCCCCTCACCGACGCGGAGAAGCTGCTCTTCGTGCGCGGCGTGGGCGAGCGCACCGTCCAGCTCCTGGCCGACGCGGGCTACCGCAGCGTCGACGAGATCATGCGGGAAGACGAGGACAAGCTCGCCATCAAGACGGGCCTCGGCATCAAGAAGGCGCGCGCGCTCAAGCAGGGCGCAGAGCAATTCGTTCAGAACGAGTGGCGCCAGATCGACGCCGCCCGTAAGACCGCAGCGGCAACCGCCGCCGCTGCCGCCGCCGAAGCGAAAGTTGACGGCGCCGGGGCTTGAGCCCGCGCCAGGTTTTCAAAGACGATAGAAGAGGAGTACCCAAGAGTTGATGGTCGAGCCGAAGCAGGAAGAGGAACGCAGCGAGCTGGGCGGCAAGCCCGGACCGCGGCGTCAGTGTGCGGGTTGCGCGAAGCGCGACGACGCAGACGACCTCTTGCGCATCGTGCTCGGCGAAAACGGAATGCTTGCCGTCGACCTTGCAGACTCGCGTTTTGGCCGTGGATCGCACGTGCATGCCTCGAAAGAGTGCATGCAGAAGGCGCTCCGCGGAGGATTCGCGAAAGTCTTCAAGACCAAAGTCGAGGGGACCGTGGAGGAGCTCGGAGAGCAGATCGTGATCTCGGCGGATCGCCGGATCGAAGGTCTGCTCGCCGGGGCCCGCCGCGGAAAGCTCACGATCGCCGGAGCGGACTCGGTCCGCGAAGCGTATCGCGAGGGCAATGCCGCGTTGGTCATCGTCGCTTGCGACGCGGCCGCAGCGACCAAGCATTCCGAAATCCAAGAGGCAGTGGCTGAAGGCAAGGCCATTGCCTGGAGTAACAAGCAGCGGCTCGGCGCGATCTTCGGACGCGACGAGACCGCCGTGTGCGCCGTGCTTCACGAAGGCGTGGCCAAAGCGATCGGGAGCGCGCGCCGTATGGCGTTGCCGTTCGCAGGAGCGAGGAGCGAAGCATGGTGGTCGTCGGAGGATCGATGAGCAAGGTCCGGGTCTACGAAGTCGCGAAACAGCTGAACCTCGATCCAAAGGCGGTCGTGGGGCTGTTCCAGTCGATCGGTGTCACCGACGTACGGAATCACATGTCGTCCGTCGACGTGGATGCCGTGGAGCGCTTGAAGAGGAACCTCGAGAAGCAGAAGACGCACGACGTCGTGCAGGAGAGCATCCGGCGTGGGCCGGGCACTGTCCTGAAGCGTCGTGCGGTGGCGAGGCCCGACGCCGGTCCGGCATCGTCCGCTTCTGTCGCATCGCCACCGCAGCCGTCGAGCCCCAGTCTGGGCCACGACGACGTCGCGTCGCGTCGCGACATCGCCCAGATCGCGAAGGAGGTGCCCTCCTCTCGGGCTCTTCCCTCGAAGAAGGCCGACATCCTGATCCCCGCGCGTGAGAGCACGCGGGCGCTCAAGGACGTCCCCGACGATCGTCAGAGTGCTCCGGCGGTCGCGCCCAGCACCCGTGACGTCGCCGTCCCGCCGGCTCCGCCGTCGGTCCGCGAGCGCCCCAGCACGAAGAAGCTCGCGAAGGAGTCCGCGCCTGCGGCCGCTCCCTCCGAGAAAAACGTGCCCGAGGCACCCGCCTCCGCGAAGTCGCTCCCGGCCGTGGCCGGCGCGGCGCTCGCGGGCGTGGCCAGCGTCGTCGCCGCGGCTCACGCCGTCGTCGAGGCCGTCACCGGTCATGCTGCAGCGGAGGCTCCGGCCCCCGAACCTGCCGCCGCTTCGCCCGCTCCCGCGTCGGTGAAGGCCGTCGCGGAGGCGCGCGGCTCCTCGCGCAACGTCGAAGCGGCCGCGGCTGCCCCGGTGGTCGTCGCCGAGGCGCCCGCCAGCGCGCCTCTCCCCCCTGCTCCTCCCTCGGTGCGCGCTGCGGCCGTGGAAGAGGCACCGCGTCCCGTCGTCGTCCAGTCCGAGCCGCCGCCGGTCGCACCCGCGCGCGTCTCGGGGCCGCCGAAGACCGGCGTCGAGTACTGGGCCGGCCGTCCGGGCGTCCCGATGCCGACCCCGATGAACGCGCCGCGCACCGGCATTGGTGGCGGTCCCGCGAGCGCGATGCAGCGCCGCGTGCAGTACGACCCGCGCGCAGGCGCCAACGTCGCTCGTCCGGGCATGCGCCCGGGCCAGCAGCGCGGGCCCGGCGGCATGATGGGTCGCGGCGGCATGGGCGGCCGAGGCCGTCCCGGCATGCAGCCGATCCGCCGTGGTCCGGTCAACGTCTCCACGAAGGAGATGTCCGAGCACAAGAAGCTCATCCGCATCGAGGAGAACATCACGCTCTCCGGGATGGCTGCGAAGATGAGCCTCAAGTCCACCGAGCTCCTCATGCGCCTCCTCGGCATGGGCATGACCGGCGTGCACATCAACACCACCCTCGACGCGGACACCGCGAAGATCCTGGCCGGCGAATTCGGCTGGGAGGTCGAGGACGTCGCGCAAACGGAAGAAGAGATCATCGCGGAAGCCCGCGGTGAGGACGCCGCAGCTCCGGCCGCAGCAGGTGCGGAGGCGGCCCCGGTCGTCGTCGACGCGGGGGCGATCACGCGGCCCCCGGTCGTGACCGTCATGGGTCACGTCGACCACGGCAAGACGAGCCTCCTCGACAAGATCCGCAAGGCAAACGTCGCCTCGGGCGAAGCGGGCGGCATCACGCAGCACATCGGCGCCTACAAGGTGAAGACCGAGCGAGGCGTCATCGTCTTCCTCGACACGCCCGGCCACGAGGCCTTCACCGCCATGCGCGCCCGCGGCGCCGGAGCGACGGACATCGTCGTCCTCGTCGTCGCCGCCGACGACGGCGTGATGCCTCAGACCAAGGAAGCCATCGCTCACGCGAAGGCCGCCAAGGTCCCGATCATCGTCGCCATCAACAAGATCGACAAGCCCAGCGCCGAGATGGAGCGCGTCAAGCGCGAGCTCGTCGAGCAGGGTCTCCAGCCCGAGGAGTGGGGCGGCGACACGATCTTCGTCCCCGTCTCCGCCCACACCGGCGAGGGCATCCCGCAGCTGCTCGAGATGATCGGCCTCCAGGCCGAGGTCCTCGATCTCAAGGCGAACCCCAAGAAGCCGGCGAACGGCGTCGTGCTCGAGGCCCTCCTCGATCGCGGTCGCGGTCCGGTGGCGCGCGTCCTCATCCAGGAAGGCACGCTCCGCGTCGGTGACTTCGTCCTCGCAGGCCCCGGCTTCGGCAAGGTCCGCGCGATGACGAACGAGCACGGCAAGCAGGTGCACGAAGCGCCGCCGTCCACCCCGGTCGAGATCCTCGGCCTCTCCGATGTCCCCGGCGCCGGCGATCCGCTGCACGCCGTCAAGGACCCGAAGAAGGCCCAGGAGATCGCCGACAGCCGCAAGGTCAAGCGCGACAAGTCCCTCATCGGCGGAGATGCGCGCATCTCCCTCGCGGGCCTCGTCGAGCAGATGGCCCTGGGCGATCAGCAGGAGCTCCGCGTCATCGTCAAGGCGGACGTCCAGGGCTCGCTCGAAGCGCTCGCGAGCGCCTTCAACAAGCTCTCGACCGACCGCGTGAAGCTGTCGATCATTCACGGCGGCGTCGGCGCCATCACCGAGGGCGACATCAACCTCGCCATCGCGTCGAAGGCGATCGTCATCGGCTTCAATGCTCGGCCCGCCGGCAAGTCCTCGGCGCTCGCCGAGGAGAACGGCGTCGAGATCCGGCTCTACTCGATCATCTACGGAGCGGTCGACGACGTGAAGGCGGCCATGGAAGGCCTCCTCCCGACGACGAAGCTCGAGAAGCCGTCCGGCAAGGCGGAGATTCGCGCGATCTTCAAGATCCGCGGCGTCATCGTCGCCGGCAGCATGGTCACCTCCGGCAAGATCCTTCGCGGCGGCTTTGCCCGTCTCTTCCGGGATGGCGCGGCCATCTGGGAAGGGAAGATCGCAGCGCTCAAGCGGTTCAAGGACGACGTCAAGGAGGTCTCGGAAGGCTTCGAGTGCGGTATCAGCCTCGACGGCTACAGCGAGATGAAGGAGAAGGACACCGTCGAGTCCTTCGAGATCGAAGAGATCAAGCAGAAGCTCTGATCTCCTGATGGCGAGCGAAGCAAAGACGAGGCCCGCGAGGGTGGCCGCGCAACTCCGGCAGGAGATTGCGCGGCTCATCTCCCGGGACCTGGGCGATCCCCGTCTGGAGGGGCTGGTCGTGGCGAACGTCACCATGACCGGCGACCTGCGGATGGCGAAGATCTTCTGGCGGCTCGCCATTCTCCACGACCCGCACGAGCCTGCGGCGCTGCTCGAGGCGCGGCGAAAGGACACGCAGCTCGCGCTCGAGCGTGCGTCCGGTCGTTTGAAGCGCGCCATCACGGGGCGTCTTCAGCTGCGTGTCGTGCCCGAGCTCAAGTTCGAGTACGACGCGGGGCAGGAGAAGCGCGATCGGATCGATCAGCTGCTCGAAGAAGTGAAACGGGACCGCCCGCTCGAGTGAAACGATCGGGGGGAGTCCGAATCACGATCGGGCTCGCGGTTGCGGTCGCCCTCGGCGCCGCCGGCTGCAGCGCGGACGCCGAGACGGTCTCCGAGTCGCACGCCGCGCTGGCGGTCCACAGCGAGAACGACGCGTGGAATGCCTTGCCGCTCGGGCCGGCGCGCGAGCTGCTGCTGCACGCCTCGCACGCGTATCCCGGGGCGCTCGCCGCGCGCTGCGGCGCGCCCTACGAGCTCGACGTACGCGTGGAATTCGGCGCGGTCACCTCCAGCACGC
This sequence comes from Polyangiaceae bacterium, assembly GCA_043732195.1. Lineage (GTDB taxonomy): Bacteria > Myxococcota_A > Polyangia > Polyangiales > Polyangiaceae > Labilithrix. The sequence goes on along the minus strand of JAYTHX010000351.1, from coordinate 17,517 downwards.
TGGCCGTGAATGCCGTCACCGCCGTCTATGCGCCGCAGCTCGGGAGCACCGTCGTCCCGCGCAAGCTCGACGTGTGGAGCAACCTCACGGCCGACAAACGCATCCCGGACGGCGCCCCGCGCGGCCGTGGCGACGTGGTGCGCTACGACGTCATACGCGACTATCTGCTCGACGCGAAAGACCCGATCGTCGTGGTCGAGCTGGAGAGCGCCGGCGGCGCAGGGGCGGGCCAGGCGGCGTGTCGCCAGGTCACTCGCTTCGTCTTTTATCCGGAAGGCGCGCCTGTTTCTCCGCCGTGAGAAATCCAGAACCGCCCAGCGCGCGAAGACTCTCCACGGAGGTCTCATGCTGGCTGCCATCCCTCATCGCGCTCTCCTCTCCGAGGAGCTGACCATCCCGCTGTCTCGCTCTCTCGCCGGCTTCCTCGCGACCGACCTCGTCACCGACCTCGCGGAGAACCGCCCTTTCACGCTGATCGCCCCGTTCGATGCCGCGTTCGACGCGCTTCCGTGGCGCTTCGAGGATCTCCTCGCCGGCGATGCGCTCATCGAGGAGCGCTTCGAGCTGTTCGAGTACTGCGTGATCCCGGGGGTGGTCCTGGCCGACGGGCCGCTGCAGTCCTGGCCGACCCTCAACGGCGAGCGGATCCGGCTAGGGCAACGGACGGTGATGGGGGTCGCCGGCGCCGCGCGGATCGTCGCGTCCGTGCGCTGGCGCGGGGCCCTCGTCCACGCCATCGACTCCTGCGTTCTTCCCGGCTCGCTGGTCGGGTATAGAGGAAGGCGGATGGACTCCTGATCGTCCCCCGCCCTCCTTTTGAGCTCCTCTCGCGAACTCCCGCTCGCTCGCCTCGCCCTCGCCCGCCTTCCGGTCTCGGGCCGTGACGACGTGGCGCGCGCGTGTCTCGATTCGTTCGGCCCGCTGGTGTGGTCGCTCGCGCGAAAGTACACGCCGACCCAGGCCGACGCCGAGGACGCCGTGCAGGAGATCTTCCTCGACCTGTGGCGCAGCGCGTCTCGCTACGACCCCGAGCGATCGAGCGAGCCGGCGTTCGTCGCCATGATCGCGCGGCGGCGCCTCGTGGATCTGCGAAGGCGCCGCGCGCGTAGGGATGGTGACGAGGAGCTGGTGGAGGACGTCGTCTCCGAAAAGATTGGCAGCACCGAGCTGAAAGTCGAGGCCTCGCTCGCGGCGCGCGCGCTGACGAACCTGGAGCCGGCCGAGCGCGAGATCCTGCTTCTCGCGACCTATGACGGGCTCACGCAGCAGGAGATCTCCACGCGTCTCGGCCTCCCGCTCGGGACCGTGAAGACCACGGCGCGTCGTGCGCTTCTCCGGATGCGCGCGCTGCTCGGGGAGCCCGCGCCCGTCGCGGACCGCGTCCAGGCGTTGGCGGTCGAACCATGAGCACGCACGACCCGCGCGAGCACGCGCGTGCCGACCAGCTCGCCGCGGGCGCAGCCCTCTTCGGCCTCGATGCCGACGAGCAGGCCGAGCTCGATGCGCTCGACCTGCCGGACGACCTCGGACTCGAGCTCGAGCTGCTCGCGGCGTCGGTCGCGGTCGCCGCCTACGAGGCCCGGGCGGAGCACGCCGGGGCGCTGCCTGCGTCACTGGCGGCGAAGATCATCGGTTCTGCGCCCGTCACGCCGGCGCGCGTCACGCCGCTGCGCGCCGAGGGCCGGTCTGCGCCCGTCACGCCGCTTCGCCGGCGCCCTGCGTCCGCGATCGCGCCTTGGCTCGTCGCTGCGGCCGCGGTCGTGCTCGCCGCCGCGAGCTGGGCGCGCAAGCCGGCCGAGATCGTCACCGTCACGCCGCCCGCGCCGGCGGACGCCGCGCCGGTGGTCACCGGCGCGTCCCAGCGCGAGGCGCTGCTCGCGTTACCGGGGACGGCGCGGGTCGACTGGAAGACGACGAAGGACGAGGCGGGGTCGCAGGCCTCGGGCGACGTCGTGTGGCACGCCGGGGTTCAGAGGGGAGTGATGCGCTTCGCAGGGCTCGCGCCCAACGACTCGAAGCGGTCGCAGTACCAGCTCTGGATCTTCGACGAAACGCGCGGCGACGAGCCGCCGATTGACGGCGGCGTGTTCGATATCGGTCCCAGCGGCGAGCTGCTCGTGCCGTTCGCGGCGAAGCTCCCCGTCGGCAAGGCGAAGCTCTTCGCGGTGACGGTCGAGAAGCCGGGCGGCGTCGTGGTGTCCAAGCGCGAGCGCATCGTCGTGACCGCGACCCCGCCCGCGACCTGACAGGTGTGCGTTGGCGTCCCCTACGCCTCCCACCAATCGGTGTCGGCCCATGCAACTGGCGACCGCGTTCGGCCGTAGAGAGTGACGCACTGTCATACGCCGTGCGGGGAGTGTCGCTGGTCATGTTGTTCAAGCGCGTGCTCTGCACGACGTTCGTTGCTCTCGCTCTCGCGGCTTGCTTCATCGACAATCCGAACCCGGCGACGGTCTCACCCGACGCCGACGTGGTGGATGCCGCGACCGGCGACGCGCCCCCGTCCGATGCCCCGCAGGACGGACCGGGGGAGGCCGCGGTCGACGCTGGCCCAGCGCTCTGCACGAAGTACGGCGGCTACAAGACGATCGAGACGGTCGTGGGCGACCTCTTCGGAGCGCTCGTTGCAGATTGCCGCATCAGCCGCTTCTTCACCGTCCTCAGCGCGGAAAAGCAGGGTCATCTCCACGACTGCCTCGTGAAGCAAGTCGCGGTCGTGATGGGCTGCCCGGGCATCAAGTACGACGTCGACAACGCGGGCGTCGACTGTCGCGACATGGTCACCTCGCACAAGGGCCTCTCGATCCGCGGCGCCGACTTCGATGCGCTCGTGCAGGATCTCGTCACCGTGATGCTCAAGGACGGCGTCGCGCAAGCGGACATCGACGCGGTGGCCCCGAAGCTCCTCGCCCTCCGCGAAGACATCGTGACCAACTCGGCGCCCGCGAATGGCAAGTCGATCTGCGACGCAGGTGATCAATGACCCGCCGTCGCGTCGCGCTGATCGTCGGCGCCCTGGCCGCGGCGCTCGGGAGCCTGGGCGGTGCGCATGCGCTGCTGATCCGCAGCGGCGCCGCGTGTCCCGTGCGACCGCCGTCGGCCGAGGCGCTCGAGCATCAGCGGCAGGAGGCGCTTGCTGGCTTGCGGGGAGTGGCGGCATCGCCATCGACGGAGGCCTTCGGGTTCGAGCTCGGGAAGACGACGCGCGCCGCGTTCCAGGGGGCCAGCGCGGCACGCGGTGATACCTGCGAGAGCGAGCTCGAAGGCGCGCTCGTCCGCTGCAAAGGAAGCCAGGGCGAGCTCGTGGCGCGCTTCGATCCGGGCGGCGCGCTGGTGGGCGCCGATCGGATGCGTTACGTGGCGGAGGTCGAGGAAGCTACCGTGCTGTTCGAGGATCTCGCGAAGGCCGAGGCGACCCGCTTCGGCGCGCCGGAGCGGACGTGGGGAACCACGTCCGCGGCGTACCTGGGTGAGCCGCTCCGCCAAGTGGGCGTTGCGTACCGTTTCGTCGATGTCGCAGTCGACCTCTCAGCTACGCACCTCGGGCCCGGGCGGATCGCCGTCCGCGAGCAGGTCCGATCGATTCCGCGCGGGGCACGAGGAGGCTGACCGCCATGACCGCTCCCGAGATCGCCGACTCGCTCCTCGGCCGCACCATTGCGGCGAAGTACGTGATCGAGTCGCGCCTCGGCGGCGGCGCGATGGGGACGGTCTACCGGGCCCGCCAGGTCGCCCTCGATCGCTCGGTCGCCATCAAGGTGATGCGCGTCGAGCTCACGAGTGACCGCTCGTTCGTGGGTCGCTTTCACCGCGAGGCGAAGGCGGCCTCCAAGCTCTCGCATCCGAACTCGCTCAGCGTCACGGACTTCGGCGAGGAGCCCGACGGGCTGCTCTACATCGTGATGGAGCTCGTCGCCGCGCGGGATCTCGAGCGCATCATCTGGGAAGACGGCTTGCCGCTCGCCGCTCGCCGCATCGTCGACATTCTCTCGCAGGTGCTCTCGGTCGTCGCGGTCGCGCACGACGTCGGCATCGTGCATCGCGATCTGAAGCCCGCGAACATCCTCGTCGTCGCAGGCGAGGACGACGAGGGAAGCTCGATCGAGCACGTGAAGGTCTGCGACTTCGGCATTGCCAGCATGCGCAACGCCGCGGAGGTCGAGCTGCCCAGCGCCACGCACTCGGTCACCCCGCGCGGCATCCCGGCGTTCAGCAAGAAGCTCACGGCCATCGGTACGCTGCTCGGAACGCCCGAGTACATGTCGCCGGAGCAGGCCGCCGGCAACACACTCGAGGCCTCGAGCGACATCTACTCCGTGGGCGCGATCCTCTACGAGCTCCTCACCGGACGCACCGTCTACCTTGCGGAGACTCCCGAGGCGATGGTGGTTCAGGCGATGGCCGGGACGCCCGCGCATCCCAGCACCGTGCGGGCCTGCAACGATCAGCTCGCGGCGGTCTGCATGAAGGCCCTGGCATTCGATCCGGAGCAGCGCCATCCGAGCGCCCGCGCGATGCGCTCCGCGCTGCGCGCCGCGCTCGGCCATCGCGTCAGCTCGCGTTCGCCGAGCTTCCTCCCCGGTCCCGGAAGCGGGGTGCTCGTGCGCTCGCAGCCACTCCCGGAGACGCCCCCTCCCCGGGCCGTGGAGGCACGGTCGAACCGTCGCTGGCTCGTCGCGCTTGGCGTCGCGTCCGCCCTCGGCCTGCTCATCGGCGGCGGTCTCGCGTTCCGGACCTCGCCGCCGAGGCCGGCGGCGGCGCGGGCGGAGGCCGTTGCGGTGCTTCCGAGCGCGCCGGCGCGCGGGCACGAAGGAGCCTCGTCGACCACCGCCTCCGCGGCGGACGTCGCCGTCGATCTCGAGCTGCCCGCCGACCCCTCGCCGCGGACGGCGCCGAGCGCGGCTCGCGCCGGCGTGACCGCCGCGAGCATCGCGAAGGGCGCGACGCCTCCCGCGCGCAGCGCAGAGACGACCACCGCGAGCGCAGCGACCGTCCCGAAGCCCGCGGCCGAGCCCGTCAGGGAGGCGCCGGGTCCGGCGATCGTCGCGGCTCCGGTGGTTGCGCCGCCTCCCGAGCCCGCCCCCGCGGCCGCGGCGCCGGTGGCGAAGCCGTTCAGCCCGGACGGCGCGCGCGTCTCTGCCTGGGTGGTCGCGGCCGCACGGACGCCGCGTGCGGGCATCGCGTCGCTCCTCTCGCACGTCTCGTTCGACCAGTGCTACCGCGACGCGTTGGGCACGCTCGGTCGCGCCGAGGGCGGCAGCGGGACTGCGCGTCTCGAGATCGACGAGGACGGCGTGGTGCGCGGCGCAGAGGTGCGCTTGCCGGCGCCGATCGGGTCGGCTGCCGCCTGCTTCGCGTCCAAGCTGCGCGGTCAACGCGTGAGCATTCCCGATACCGGAGCCGCGACGGCCGATATCGCCTTCGTGCTCGCACCGAATTGAAGCGCGCGCTCTCCCTGCTCATGGTCCTGTCGTTCTTCGGGTGCGGCGAGCCGCCGGTCGGCTCGCTGCGTCCCGAAGCGATCGTCGTCGACGCCGGCCACGACGCCGGCGCGTTCGACGACGACGACGGCGGTGATGGTGGCGAAGGCGGCGTCCGCCCCGTGAGCTTCGCGCGCGACATCCGCCCGCTCATGAGCCGCGGTGACACTGCGCCGTTCGGTTGCAAGCGCTGTCACTATCGAGGCGGCGGCGACGCGCAGGGCCTCGACCTCGGAGGCCTCGACCTCACGACGCTCGGCGATCTGCGCAGAGGCGGCGTCAGCAGCAAGCGAGGCATCGTGATCGCCGGCAACCCCGATGGCTCGGCCATCGTCCAGAAGCTCGAAGGGACGTACGCGCGCGGCGCGCGCATGCCGAAGGATCGAACGCCATGGGGCGCTGCGGAGATCGGCCTGGTTCGCCGATGGATTGCGGAAGGGGCCAAGGGGGCCGACGACGAATGAAGAAGTCACCGATCGCCATGCGGGTTCTGCTGCTCTCCGGAGCGCTCGTGGTCAGCGCCTCCGGGTGCTCGGGCACGCAGCCGCCACGCGCGGGCGAAGGCGTCGCCACGAGCGCGGTGCCTGCGGACCTCAAGGAGGAATACGCGCTCTTCGCGCAGCGCTGCTCCAAGTGCCACAGCCTTTCGCGCGCGCTCAACAACGGCGACCACGACCCGCAGTACTGGGCGCGCTACGTCTCGCGGATGCGGCGCCAGCCCTCGAGCGGGATCGCGCCCGAGGACGAGCCGCCCATTCTCCGCTACCTGAACTTCTACTCGGCCCAGCTGCGCGCGGAGAACGGCGGCGTCGACGCGGGCGTGCAGCAATGAAGGCCTCGTCGCCGCTGGTCCTCGTCGCGGTGCTCGTCGCCGTCGTCGCGGCGCTCTTCGTGCCCGCGCAGGCGCTCGCCGTGGATCGCACCTTCGCGGGCTCCGCGCAGATCGACTACCACTTCATTCCCGACCGCGCGTCACGCGAGGGACAGGCCACGCAGGCGTTCGGCGGCTTCACGCTGGAGGCGGCGCTCAAGCTCTCGGTCGACGTCTCCGATCACCTCTCGGCGAACGTGAAGGTGTGCGTCGGCTGTCACGGCTTCGAGACCGACATGGCGTACCTCGACTACCGCTTCGCCGACGAGCTCAACATCCGCGGCGGGCGCTTCAGCCCGAGCTTCGGCGCGTTCAACCTGCGCCACGATCCGGCGAACCAGCGCCTCAGCGACAAGCCGCTCGCGTACGACATGGGCCGCATGCTCCGCCTCCGCGACTGGAACATGGGCGTGCTGCCGAGCCCGTTTCCGGACAACGGCTTCGAGGTGAACGGCACCCACTGGTTCGGCAAGTCCGCGCAGGCCGACTACGCGGCCTACGTGGTCTCGGGCTTCAAGGCCGATACCGGCGCGGCCGACATCGACTTCGTGCAGTCGCGCTCGGGCAGCCTCTATTACATCGACAACAACGAGCGACCTTCCTATGGCGGGCGCGTCGCTCTGACCACGCGCTTCTCGCAGTTTCGCGACATGACCGTCGGCGCGAGCGGAATGCGCGGCACCCTCGACCCGAAGAACGACCTCACGTACACGATCCTCGGAGCGGATCTCGCGTTCCGTCTCGACCGCATCAACCTGCGCCTCGAGTACCTGGTCCGACGCGAGGACCTCGACGTCTCGGACCCCTCGCGCTTCAAGTACGACGTCCCCACGGGCGGCAACTACTTTCTCAAGCACGGCGGCTACGCCGAGGTGGAGCTCCCGGTCACGCGTGACCTCGACATGATCGGGCGGTTCGATTTCCTCTACCGCACCGGCAACGTGCTCACGACGAGCGAGCTGAAGGCCCGCAGCGCGGTGGTTCGCTACACGCTCGGCACGGCGTACACGCTGGAGCGCGGCTACCGCGTCAAGCTGTCGGGCGAGACCTACAGCTTCTCCGACGAAGGTCCCACGGGCCACCACGTGGCGCTGAGCGGTCACGTGGGCGTCGTCGGCACGTTCTGATCCGCGGTCCAGGCCCGCGCGCGGGCCCCCCGCGGTCAGCGGAGGCGCGTGACGTACCAGGCGCCGCGCCACGCGGTCATCTCGGCGATGTCGACGTGATGGAGCTTGCCGTCGATCGTGAACGTGAGCTTGGAGTGCCTCACGCGCCAGAGCGGGCGCTTGAAGTCGTGCTTCTTCGGCGGGAGCTGCTGGATGGCGTGGCCCAGCTCGAAGGCCGAGAACTTCGCGCTCTCGATGCCCTTCGTGTGCTTGTGCGTGCGCTCCACATGACGCTTGAAGAGCCCCGAGACGCGCTTCTCCCACGCCTTTTGCGGGTCGACGGTGTCGCGCGACGCGATGTAGCCGTCGCGCGGGAACACCACGTCGCCCGCGAGGTCGGGGCTGTTCTGCACGATGCCTTCGAGGAGGTGCCGCATGCGCGCCAGCAGCTCCTCGTTGACGGGGGGAGGTAGCGCGAGGTCGTCGACGCCGCTGTCGGCAGCCGCCGCGTCCGCGCCGCCGTCACGAACGCGCGGGCCGCCGTCACCCGCGTCCGCACCAATGGGCGCGGACTTGTCGGTGCAGGCGCCGATCGCCAGGAACGCGCCGGCGGTGAGGATCACGAGGATGCCTCTCCGGAGCATGTCGGTCCCCCCGCGCCCGCTGCGGTCAGGCGAGGTTCGGCAGCGTGACGATGTCGACGTGCAGGACCTCTTCGAAGGCCCGGATCTCGGCCATGCAGCCCTCGCTGGGACGCGAGACGATGCGCAGCTTCGCGCAGGAGGCGCCGCCGCCCTCGAACACCGTGTTCGTCACTTCCTCGACGTTGATGGCGTGACGCTTGATGACGGCGAGCACGTTCGCGAACGTGCCGACCTTGTCGAGCATGCGGATGACCATCTGGAAGCGCGCCGTCGAGAGGTTCATCACGTTGACGACGTTCGGCACCTCGCCCTCGAGAAGGAACGAGCGGATCACGCGCACCGTCTCGGTGGCGATCGAAAGCTGCGCCTGATCGGTCGAGGCCGCGATGTGCGGCGTCGCGTAGAGGAAGCCGCCGGTGGCGCTGGGGGCGACGAGGTTGAAGAGATCCGCCGGGATCTCCTTCTTGCCGCGTGGCTCGTTGGGAACGACGTCGAGCCCGACGCGCAGGCCGCGGTTCTTGATGGCGTCGCTCATGGCCTCGTAGTCGACGAGGTCGGGGCGGGCGCAGTTGATGAAGATGCCGCGCTTCGGCATCACGTCGAACACGCGGCGGCTCATGATGCCGCGCGTGCGGTCGTTGAGCGCGAGGTGCACGGTGAGGATGTCGGACTTGGAGGCGAGCTCCTCGATGGTGGCGGCGTAGCCGATGCCGAGATCGGCGGCGCGCGCGGCGCTGAGGCTGCGGCTCCACGCGATCGGGTGCATCCCGAACGCCTTCGCGCGCATCGCCACGTCACGCCCGATGGCGCCGAGGCCGGCGATGCCGATCGTCTTGCCGATGAGGCCCTCGGCCTTGGCGTACTCGATGCGCTCCCACTTGCCGGCGCGCAGCGAGGCGACGCCGTCCGGGATGCGGCGGTCGATGGAGATGAGCAGGCCGAAGACGAGCTCGGCGACGGCCGACGAGTTCTTGCCCGGGCAGTTGGCGACGTAGATGCCGCGCTCGCTGGCCGCCTTCACGTCGATGGTCGCCGTCTCGGCGCCGGCGCGCACGATCAGGTTGAGCATCAGCGCGCTCTCGATGGCCTTGCGCGTGACCTCCTTCGACCGCACGACGAGGATGCCGACACCATGGAGCTTGGATTCCAGGGTCTCCTTCGTGAGCTCGGGCTCGTAGAGGACGTCGACGGGGAGCGTGCGGAGCTCTTCGACCGCACGGGGGTGAAGCTTGTCGGCAATGAGGAGACGCATGGCGCGCGCAGCCTAGCCGAAAACCGTCGGTCGTGCAGCGCAATTGCCCGGATCTTCAGGCAGGAATCTTCGTCGTGCCCCGCTTCGTGGCAAGCACGATGGCCCCCGCCCCGTCATCGCTGAGGAACGGACCGAGCTGGCCCTGCGCGAAGCGCGTGAGCTTCGCGTCGAACGGACCGCCCTTCGCCTCCTTCTTCACCTTCAGATAGAGCTCCCCGCGCTCGTTGGCGTGCACCGTCGAGGGATCGAGGGGCTCCTCGGTCGCATCGCTGAGGACCAGCACTGCGTCGCCGTCCTCGGCGCGGAGGCTGCGGACGAAGTACGGGACGTCCTCGACGACGAAGTACGTCCAGTCGTAGCCGTTCGTGAGGATGTAGCGCCCGTCGTCGGGGTGGCGCGCGATCCACGTGTGAAAGGCGTCGCGGAGCTTCGGATGCTCGACCAGCGCCTCGTCGTGGAAGAAGCGCCCCTCGCCGTCCAGGCGGATGGTGCTCTCCCGCGAACGGCCTTCGGGGGCAGGGAAGCGGAAGAACTCGGGATGCACGCCGGGCTTCATGATGGCTACGGATTCTGCCCTTGCTTGACCCCCCGTCAATGCGGTCTATAAACCTTTCAAAAGTATTTGAAAGTTCGAGGGAGAACCGAGCCATGGCGTACGACGGGCTGCGCGCATTCGTGAAGACGCTGCGGACCAGGCTCAGCAGTGGGGATGGCGGCGAGGTCGTGGGGCCGGTCGCGCGCCTCGATGCCCGCAAAAACGCGCCCGAGCACGCAGACGCGAACCGCGCGATGTTCGAGCGCATCGCGCCCACCTACGACGTGCTCAACAAGCTCATGACGTTGGGGATCGATCGACGCTGGCGCGACAAGGCGATCGCGCTCATCGGGCCGCCGCGGGGCGCCGTGCTCGACCTCTGCGCCGGTACCCTCGACATCTCGGCGCTCCTCGAGAAGTCGTTCCCTGCCGAGCGCATCGTGGCCTGCGACTTCTCCGCGAACATGCTGGAGCGCGGCAAGGCGAAGGTCACGCGCACCGAGCGCATCGTGGGCGACGCGATGGCGCTGCCCTTCGACGACGGCGCGTTCGGCGCTGTCATCTGCGGCTTCGGGATGCGCAACCTCGCCGACCTCCGCGCGGGCGTCCGCGAGGCTCGCCGCGTGCTGCGGCCCGGCGGCACCTTCATCACCCTCGAGCTGTTTGCACCGAAGCTGCTCCGCACGCGCGCGTTGCACAGCGCCGCGCTGAAGACCGCGCTGCCCGTGCTCGGCCAGCTCATCGCCAAGGATCGCGGGGCCTACGCGTACCTCGCGGAGAGCATGGAAGGCTTCGTCACCCGCGGGCAGTACGAGGCGGTTCTCCGCGAGGAGGGCTTCGATGCGGTGGTCGCCGAGGACCTGACGATGGGCGTCGCCGCCATCGTGAAGGGGACCGCCCGCGCGCTCGAGAAGAAGAACGGCGTGCACCTCCACGGAGCGCCGTCGTGACCAAGCGCAAGATCGTGGTCGGCATCACGGGCGCGAGCGGCGCGCCCTACGCGAAGCGCATGCTCGACCTCCTGCGCGAGCGCAGCGACGTCGAGATCGGCGTCTGCCTCTCCTCGACCGCGCCCGAGGTCTGGGCGCTCGAGTGCGGCGGCGACATCCGCGAGGCCATCGGCGCGCACTTCCCGATCTGGGGCATGCGCGACTACAAGGCGCCCTTCGCCAGCGGCAGCGCGGGGTGGCACGCGATGGCCATCGTGCCGTGCTCGATGGGCACCGTGGCCCGGATCGCACACGGCATCTCCGACACGCTGCTCACCCGCGCCGCCGACGTCATGATCAAGGAGCGCCGGACCCTGGTGGTGGTGCCGCGCGAGATGCCGCTCAGCGTCATCCACCTCGAGAACCTCACCGCGCTGGCGAGGGCGGGAGTGGTCATCCAGCCGGCGATGCCCTCGTTCTACGGGAAGACGAAGACGCTCGAGCAGGCCGTCGACACCGTGGTCGGACGCACGCTCGATCAGCTCGGGCTCGAGCACGATTTGCTGAAGCGCTGGGGCGCGGAGGACGGGAAGACATCGTGAGCAGCTTTGTCGAGCAGTCGATCGCGAAGGCCGGGCTCCTGCCGGTGCTGACGGCGCACCGCGCCGGAGATCTCGCGGCGGTGGAGGCGGCGAGGGCCTCGTGGAGCGGCGCGGACCTCCTGCTGCTCGGCGCCATCGCCGACATCGTGCGCGCCGAGGACAGCGGCGACACGGTGTCGATCCACGAGCAATACGGCGGCGCGCACGGCGCGGACGTCACCTGGGTCGCGCCGGTGAAGGGCGCCTCCGAGATCGAGATCCTGCGTGCGGTCGCGGCGGCGCGCATCGCCGGGACCAAGGCGGCGCGCATCGGCATCGACTGGTCGCAGTGCGGCATGGAGCTCGCGCAGGTCGCGCTCGGCTTCGGCGCCAGCGATCTGCGCGGCCCCATCACGCGCAAGAGCGGCCTCCCCATCTACGAGGACGAGACGAAGAAGGTGAAGGGCCAGGGCCTGGTGGAGCTCCGGTCCATCAAGAAGCGCGAGATCGCCGCGCTCATCACGCACGCGGGCCGCCTGCCGGTGTTCGTCGACGACGACGACGCGCCGCGCGCCCGTGACTCGGTACGGGAAATCGAAGAGGTCGCCTCCAATGTCTGATTCTCCGAAGCTCCAGGCCATCCGCGCGAAGCTGCAGGCCGGCGAGCGACTCTCCTACGACGACGGCATCGCGCTCTTCCTCGAGCCCGACCTCCTGGCCATCGGGCAGCTCGCGAACGAGTCGCGCGAGCGGCGCCACGGCGACCGCACGTACTTCAACCGCAACATGCGCGTCGAGGTCACGAACGTGTGCGTCGCGTCGTGTCTGTTCTGCTCGTTCGCGAAGCTCGAGGAGCACATGCCGGGCGCGCACACGATGACGCTCGAGGAGGCGTGGCACGAGCTCGAGAGCCGCATGGATGACCCCGGCGGGCCGCCCACCGAGGTGCACGTCGTCAACGGCCTGCATCCCGGCCTGCCGTTCTCCTACTACGAGGAGCTGCTCGCGGGCTTCAAGCGCATCGACCCCAAGGTGCACCTCAAGTGCTTCACCGGCGTGGAGATCCACTTCTTCGCGCAGCACTACGGGATGACCTACCAGGCGGTGCTCGAGAAGCTGCGCGCGGCGGGCCTCGACAGCCTGCCAGGCGGCGGCGCGGAGATCTTCGACGAGGGCGTGCGCCGCAAGATCAGCCACGACAAGGCGACCGCCGACGAGTACCTCGAGGTCCACCGCGTCGCGCATCGCATGGGCATGCGCACGAACATGACGATGCTCTACGGGCACATCGAGACGTTCGCCCACCGCGTCGATCACATGCTGCGCGTCCGCGATCTGCAGGACGAGACGAAGGGGCTCCAGGCGTTCATCCCCCTGGCGTTCCATCCCGACGGCAACGGCATGAAGAACCTGCCCGCGCCGACCGCGGTCGATGATCTCCGCACCATCGCCACCAGCCGCCTCCTGATCGACAACGTCGATCACATCAAGGCGTACTGGGTGAGCCTCACGCCCGACGTCGCGCAGATCGCGCTCCGCTTCGGCGCCGACGACATCGACGGCACCATCGTCCACGAGACCATCTACAAGGCGGCGGGCACGCGCTCGCCGGGCGCCCTCGGCTACGACGAGCTCGTGCGCCTCATCCGCGAAGCAGGCCGCATCCCCGTCGAGCGCGACACGCTCTACAACGTGGTGCGCGAGCACGCGCGCGCCGAGGTGCCGGAGGCGGCGCTGAAGCCGCGCGAGCGCATTCGCCCGCGGCTGCCGATCGTGCAGGGCAAGCAGGTGCCGTCGTGATCGCGAAGGGCGGCAAGCTCCGCGCGCTGGGCGTCGCGTACCTGAACGCGCGGCCGCTGTGGGAGTCGCTCAAGGACGACCCGCGGCTCGATCTCGGGCTGGCGCGCCCCTCGGAGCTCGCGCGCTCGCTCGCCGAGAACGAGGCCGACGTCGGGCTCCTGCCCGTCGCTGCCGCCGCGACCATCGGGGACCTGCGCCTCCTGCGCAACATGGCCATCGGCGCGCGCGGCAAGGTGCGGAGCGTCGCCATCGTCTCGGAGCGGCCGCTCCACGAGCTCGCGTCGATCGCGCTCGATCTCTCGTCGCGCACGAGCGTCGTGCTCGCGCGCCTGCTCCTCGCGCGCCGCCAGCTCACTCCGCATCTGTTCGGGGCCGACCCGGTCACCGCGGTGGCCTCGGTGAAGGACCGCACCGGCGCGCTGGTGATCGGGGACGCCGCGCTCGACGTGGAGTCGCGCTTCACGCATCGTGTCGATCTCGCCGAGGACTGGTTCGAGTGGACGGGGCTGCCCTTCGTGTTCGCCGCGTGGTTCGCGCGCGCCGGCGCCGTCGATGCCGAGCAGGAGGACATCTTCCGCGTCGCCAAGCAGAAGGGCCTCTCGCGCGTGGATGCCATCGCCGCCGAGCACAGCGCGCGCTCCGGCCTCGACGAGGCTTCCCTGCGCTCCTACCTCACGGAGTCCATCCGCTACGACCTCGGCGACGAGGAGCTGCGCGGCCTCGAGCGCTTCTGGAGCGAGGCCGCCTCGGCCAGGCTCCTGCCGCGCACCACCGCGCGTTTCGACGAGCCGAAGCGGCCGGCGCCGCGCGCCTCCCTCGACACGGTGCTCTCCCGCGCCGCGGACGGCGAGCGCCTCCCCGCGGCCGACGGCGAGCGCCTCCTCCGTGAAGGCACGCTCTTCGAGCTCGGGCTCGCGGCGGACGCCGTGCGGCGGCGCAAGCATCCCGACGGCGTGGTCACGTACATCGTCGATCGCAACGTCAACTACACGAACGTGTGCACCACGAGCTGCCGGTTCTGCGCGTTCTATCGCCCGGTCGGTCATCCCGAGGGCTACGTGCTTTCGCGCGAGGTCCTCGGGCAGAAGCTGCAGGAGGTGGTCGACGCCGGCGGCGTGCAGATCCTCCTCCAGGGCGGCCTCAACCCCGAGCTGCGCATCGGCTGGTACGAGGACCTCTTTCGCTGGATGAAGAAGGAGTACCGCCTCGGGCTCCACGCGCTCTCGCCGGAGGAGATCCTCCACATCGCGAAGATGGAAGCCCTCACCGTGCGGCAGGTGCTCGAGCGCCTGCACGCGGCGGGGCTCGACTCGGTGCCGGGCGGCGGCGCGGAGATCCTCGTCGATCGCGTCCGGCGCAAGATCGCGAAGACCAAGTGCACGAGCGAGGAGTGGCTCGGCGTCATGCGCGTCGCGCACCAGATGGGCCTGCGCTCCAGCGCGACGATGATGTACGGCACGGTCGACACCCCGGCCGATCGCATCCAGCACCTCGTGAAGGTGCGCGATCTCCAGGACGAGACCGGCGGTTTCACGGCGTTCTTCTGCTGGGACTACCAGTTCGAGCAGGGCACGCACCTCGAGCCCGGCGACAACGGCACCCACCTCTACCTGCGGACGCAGGCCGTGGCGCGCCTCATGCTCGACAACGTCGACCACGTCGGGGCCTCGTGGGTCACGCAGGGACCGGCGGTCGGACAGGTCGCGCTGCGCTTCGGCGCGGACGACTTCGGCAGCGTCATGTTCGAGGAGAACGTGGTCTCGAGCGCCGGCACGACGTTCGGGATCAACGCCGACAAGATCGAAGGGCGCATCCACGAGGCGGGGTTCCGCGCGGTACGCAGGAACGTCCGCTACGACTGGCTCAACGAGCCTGGTTGAAGCGCGAGATCCGTGAGACAGCGCATCGCTGAATTGCGGACAGTCTTTTTCATGAACCTTCTTCCGCGGTCCAGCGATTCTCTTGCTCACGGTCCCCGGGGCGGATGACGGCGCGCATCATCCACGCCGACCACGTCCTGCCCGGGGATGGTGCGCCCATGGTCGATGGGGCGGTCGTGGTCGACGGGGACGGCGTCGTGATCGAGGTGGGGCCCGCGGGCGAGGTGCGGCCGCGGCATGCTGGCGCCGAGGTCGTGCGCGTGCGCGGGGTGGTGTTTCCCGGGCTCGTGAATGCGCACACGCACCTCGAGCTCTCCGCGATGCGCGGAAAGGTCGGGGGAGGGCGCGGATTCGTGGGCTGGGTGGAGTCGCTCATCGCGCAGCGGCCCGAGCTCCAGCCCGACGAGGAGGCGGAGGCGATGAGCGCCGCCATCGACGAGCTGCAGCGCACCGGGACCGTCGCCGTCGGTGAGGTCACGAACTCGCTCGGCGCCGTGGAGCCGCTCGCGGCGCGCGGGATCGGCGGCTGCGTCTTCCACGAGGTCTTCGGGCAGGAACGCGAGTCGGTGTTGAAGCGCGTGAGCGGGCTGCGCGCCGAGCTCGATGCGCGCTTCCCGTCGTGGCCGACCAGCGACCTCACGTACGCGCCCGCGCCGCACACGCTCTACACCACGCACGAGGACGCGGTGCGCGCGCTGCTCGCGAGCGCCCGCAAGCACGGCGCGCCCACGAGCCTCCATCTCGCCGAGCACGCGCCCGAGCGGCGCGCCATCGAGCACGGCGACGGACCCGTCCCCGAGTGGCTGCTCGCGCGCGCGCGCCAGCGGCCCGAGTGGCCGAAGATCCCGCTGTTCGACTACGCGGCGCGCGTCGGTGCGCTCGCGCCGTCGGTGCTGCTCGTGCATCTCACCGAGGCGCGCCCCGACGAGCTCGCGCGCGTCGCGGAGTGTGGCGCGCCGGTGGTCCTGTGCCCGCGCTCGAACCTCCACATCGAGCTGAAGCTCCCGCCGCTCCTGGCCGTGCGCGCGGCCGGCATCGAGGCCGCGCTCGGGACCGACTCGCTCGCCTCGAACGCCTCGCTCGACGTGCTCGCCGAGGCGAAGGCGCTCGCCGATCGCTTCCCCGCCATCGCGGCGTGGGAGCTCGTGCGCATGGCGACGTGGAACGGCGCGCGCGCGCTCGGTCGCGCCGACCTCGGTCGCCTCGCGAAGGGCGCGCGGCCGGGGGTCTTCGCCGTCGAGAGCGAGAGCTCGTCTGCCGGAGGCGTCGTCGCGGACGGCGCCGCATTCCTCCTCGCGCACCTTCGTCTTCCGCGGCGCGTCCTCGCGCCTCGTCGGGCACCGGAGTCACGCTCATGATCGCATTGCTTCGTCGCTGGGGTGAGCTTGTCACGTTCTCGCACACCATCTTCATGATGCCCTTCGCCGCGGCCGCGGTGGTGCTGGCGCTCTCGGTGCCGCACGAGCCGATGACCCCGCTGCGTGTGCTCGCGATCATCGGCTGCATGGTCTGCGCGCGCTCGAGCGCGATGGCCTTCAACCGCTGGGCCGATCGCGACGTCGACGCGAAGAACCCGCGCACCAAGGACCGCCCGGTCGCGGCCGGTCGCATCGGCGCCCGGGAGGCGCTGGCGCTCACCATCGTCGCCGGCGCGGCGTTCTGCGGGCTCGCGTGGACCCTCGGCCGCTGGCCGGGCCTGCTCGCGCCGCCGGTGCTGGCGATCCTCCTCGGCTACTCGTACGCGAAGCGCTTCACCTGGGCGGCGCACGGTTGGCTGGGCCTCGCGCTGGCGCTCGCTCCCGGCGGCGCGTGGGTCGGCATGGGCGCGGCTCCGGGCCTCGGCATCGTGCTGCTCATGGTGGCGGTGCTCTCGTGGCTCTTCGGGTTCGACGTCCTCTACGCGCTGCAGGACGAGCACTTCGATCGCAAGGAGGGCCTGCACTCGGTGCCCGCGCGCTTCGGCACGAAGCGCGCGATGCTGATGGCGGCGGCGGCGCACGTGATCACGGTGAGCGCGCTCGTGGGCACGGGCCTGGCGCTGCATCGCGGCGTGGTCTTCTTCGCCGGCGTGACCGCGGTGGCGGTGGTGCTCGTGATCGAGCACCGCCTGGTGCGCCCACGTGACAAGTCCTCGGGAGAGACCGTGGATTTTGCACGCATCGGCAAGGCTTTCTTCGACTGCAACGCGTACGTGAGCCTGGGCTTCTTCGCCACGACGGCGATCGACGCGGCCCTGCGGTGACGGGCGCTCCCTGATCCGATAGGCTCCCCGCGTGGCCACGGAACGCGCCAGGGCCCGCCTCGGGACAACGCTGAAGGGGCGCTATCGCCTCGACGCGGTCATCGGGTGGGCGGCATGGCCGTCGTCTATCGCGGCGCGCACCGCAACGGCAACCGTGTCGCGGTGAAGGTGCTGCATCCGGAGCTCTCGGTCATCGA